>DASRWT010000122.1:0-7031 GCA_035654455.1 Candidatus Nitrosocosmicus sp.
TGCTGCGCGGCGGAGCGGCGCGTGGCGCCCAGCGTGGTGCGGAAGACGATGGGCACCTTGATCTTGCCGCCCGACATGTAGTGCGCCTTGGCGGCCTGGTTCACCATCTGGTCCATGGTGAGGGTGATGAAGTCGCCGAACATGATGTCCACGATGGGGCGCATGCCGGTCATGGCCGCGCCCACGCCGATGCCGGCATAGCCCGGCTCGGAGATGGGCGTGTCAATGATGCGGCCCGTGCCGAACTCCTGGACCAGCCCCACCAGCGTCTTGAAGGGATGCCCCGCCTCGGCCACGTCCTCGCCGATGAGGAAGACGGTGGGGTCCCGCCGCATCTCCTCGGCAATGCCCTCTTTCACCGCCTCGCCATAGGTCAGCTCTCGCTCGCTCATGATTGACTCCCTGGGTTGGGACGGGCTGGTGAAGGCGGCGCGACCGGCCGTCGCTGCGGCATGGCCGCGTTCCGCAGGCCGTCCAGATCGATCAACGGCATGTCGAGGTTGAGCGTGCGGAGCACGCCGTTGGCGAGGTCGTTGTAACCGCCGAACGAGCGGCGAAGGCGGGCGCGCCAGGCCGGCAGGCCGCCATTGGCATGCAGCTCGAAGGCCGACTCGCGGCCGTCCAGCGCGGAGGCGACGTGGTCGGCGGCGAGATGGAGCAGGGCCGCGCGCTGCAGCGCAGTGTACTCGCCGCCGCCGAACGACTCCTCGAGCCCGGCCGCGACCTCCGGCGCCGTCAAGTCCTTGTCCGACGGGGCGACGACGAGGGAGGAGCCGGGCAGGATGCGCAGGATCTCCGCCATGCGCTGCCGCGCCTTCTGCATGGCGATGCTTCCGGCGGCCACATGCCCGCGGCCCGGAACGCAGAAGCCGTCCTCGGTGAAGTCCGGATCCAGCTCGGCGGCGGTCTGGCAGCTTCGTACCGTCTGGACGTCGACGAGGAGATCGACGAGGTACTCGATGGTCCCCTCATGATCCTGAAGTCCCATGGCGTGCGTGCACGCCAGCGCGAGCCCCAGCGTGAACTCGGCCTTGGCCAGCCAGCAATAGAGCTGATGCCAGAAGCACCAGGCCGCGATGGGGTCGGGCGAGGGCTCGGTGAGAAAGACGCGCTCCCAGGGGACATGCACGTTGTCCAGCCACAGCTGCCCGTCCAGCTCGTCGAAGCGGCTGCTGAGCGGCGCGAGGAAGGGATTCGGATGGCGGGCGGAGATCTTGCGGCACAGGATGGTGACGCCCGGCGCGTTCACCGGCACCGCGAAGGTCGCCCGGTGCCCGGCGAGGTCCACCCCCGAGTGGGCCCCGATGTAGACGTCCTCGGCATAGGCGGGGCTGGTATGCATGCCCACCTTGCCGCTGAGGACGAGGCCGGCGTCGGTCTCACGGATTATGCGAAGCGCCGCCCGGTCCGCGGGGTCCTCACGGAGACGGTAGCCGATGGTGGCCGCCCCCGCGCAGAAGGTGAGGAAGCGTCCGGTCCGCGTGATCAGGTCGCGATAGCGGGTCGCGCGGTCGAGCTGCTCGGCGGAGACCTTGCGCTGGAGGACGACGTCGCGGATACCGAGCGCGATGAGGTTGCCGTATCCCGGCGTGTGAGTCATGTTGCCCGCGGTGGGGAAGGTCGTCGCGGCATAGCTCCGACCCATCCCGCGCAGGTCCTCCGAGCTCCGCGGCGTCGCGAAGGCCCAAGGCGTGCGCGTCCCCCCGCCGTCGGGCGGGCCGAGGACGACGTTCTGCCAGTCGGGATCGTGGTGACGGTCGTACCAGCTGACGTACTCCTCCACCATGGGACGAGTGGCGGGATGGACGGTCACGTCCTCGATGAGGCCCTCGCCGATCACCCAGACGCGGCGTCCGTCGTGCAGGGACTCGCGGTACTCACTGCCGGTCCTCACTCAGTCCTCCTCATGCCACTCGCGTTCCCTCGTCCCGGCGCATATCCTATCGCAAGACCGCGACCTACACATGACGGCTCCAGCGCCGGATGCCCCGCCCGTCTCCGCCACCCAGAAGTGGGCCATCACCTTCACCATCATGGTGGTGGCGTTCATGCAGATCCTCGACACCAGCGTCACCAATGTCATCCTGCCGCATCTGCAGGGATCGCTCTCGGCGGGGCTGGACGAGGTGTCCTGGGTGATCACGTCCTATCTGGCCGCCAATGCGGTGGTGATTCCGGCCACCGGCTGGCTGGCCGGGCTCTTCGGCCGGAAGAAGTTCTTCCTCATCTGCACCACGCTCTTCGTGGTGAGCTCGTTCCTGTCCGGCGCCGCCCCCGACCTGACGACGCTGATCATCGCGCGTATCTTCCAGGGGCTGGGCGGCGGGCCCATCATCCCGCTCTCCCAGGCCATCCTCTGGGAGATCTTCCCCTTCCACCAGCGGGGCCTCGCCATGGCGGTGTGGGGCGTGGGGTTCATCCTCGGGCCCATCCTGGGCCCCACCGTGGGCGGCTATCTGGCGGACGAATGGTCCTGGCGCTGGATCTTCTATATCAACCTGCCGGTGGGTGTCCTGGGCTTTCTCCTCGGCAGCGCCTTCCTCTTCGACCCGCCCTATCTGAAGAAAGCCGCGCGCATCGACTGGTGGGGCCTGGCGCTGATGGTGGCGGGCTTCGGCTGCCTGCAGCTCGTCCTGGACCGCGGGGAGCGGGAGGACTGGTTCCAGTCCACGACCATCGTGGTCATGACCGGCGTCGCCATCTGCAGCCTGGTCGCCTTCTTGATCCGCGAGCTCACCGCCAGCGACCCCATCCTCGACCTGACCGCTTTCGCCGACCGGAACTTCGCCGCCGGCGTGACCATGATTTCGGTGGTCGGGTTCGGCATGTTCTCGGGCATGCTGCTGGTCGCCGTCTTCACCCAGAAGCTGCTCGGCTACGACGCCTGGACGTCCGGGCTCGTGCTGGCGCCGGGCGGGCTCGGCAATATCTTCTCCCTCTTCGCCTCCGGGATGGTGACCCGCGTGGACCAGCGCCTCATGCTGGCCTTCGGCTGCCTGCTCAATGCCGCCGCGCTCTACATGATGACGTCGCTGACGCTGGGCATGGACTACTGGTCGCTCGCCCTGCCACGCTTCATCCAGGGCTTCGCCATCGGCTTCATCTTCGTGCCGCTGTCCACCCTCACCCTGGCCACGGTACGGCGCGACAAGCTGGTCAACGCCACCGCCATCTACGGGATGTTCCGGAACGTGGGCGGCAGCGTCGGCATCGCGGTGGCCACCACGCTGCTCGCCCAGCGCAGCCAGTTCCACCAGTCCACTTTGGTGAGCCACATCACCCTCTGGGATCCGGAGACGCGCCAGCGGCTGGCGCGCTGGGTGGCGCACTTCGCGGCTCAGGGAAGCGACGGCTTCACCGCCGAGAAGCAGGCCATGGTCATGCTCTATCGCGAGACGGTGAATCAGGCCCAGCTACTGGCCTATGCCGACGACTTCTGGCTCCTGGCGATGATGTTCGCCATCGTGCCCATCTTCCTTCCCCTGATGCGACGCATCCGGCTCGATCCGCCCGCGGCCACGCCGAACCCCGAGCGCGCACCCGTTCACTCCGTGCCTCCCGAGTAGCCGCCTCGCCCCGCGTTGACAACGGACAGGTTTGCCGCGATAAGAAACTCCATGGATCTCGAGCTCACGGGCAAGGTGGCGGTGGTGGGCGGCGCGAGCAAGGGGCTGGGTCGGGCCTGCGCCGAGGTGCTCGCGGCGGAGGGCGCCAAGCTCGCCCTCTGCAGCCGCTCGCAGCCGGAGCTGGAGAAGACCGCCCAGGAGATCCGCGACGTCACCGGGGCCGACGTCCTGGCCTTCGCGGGCGATCTGGACCGGCCCGAGACCATCCGCGATCTCATCGCCGCCTCCGTCGCCCGCTTCGGCCGGCTCGACATCCTCGTCAACAATTCGGGTGGGCCGCCCCTGGCCCGCGCGCACAGCGCCACCGAGGAGCAGTGGGCCACCGCCGTACAGCGCTCGCTCCTCTTCTTCGCGCGCATGTGCCGGGAGGCGGTGCCGCATCTCCGGCGCGCCGGCGGCGGCCGCATCATCAATATCCTGGCGAGCACGGTCTACCAGCCCATTCCCAACCTCGCGCTCTCGGGCGCCACGCGCATGGGCGTGGTGGCCTTCGCCAAGAGCCTCGCCGACGAGGTGGGCCGGGACGGCATCCTGGTCAACAACGTCTGTCCCGGGTCGCTCCTCACCGAGCGCATGCTGTCCAACGTGACCGCGCGGGCGACGGAGATCGGCGTCTCGGTGGAAACGGCGCTGGCGCAGCGGGCCGCGGAGACGGCGGTGGGACGCGTCGGCCGGCCCGAGGAGATGGCCTATCTGGTCGCCTTCCTCGCCTCCAGCCGGTCCAGCTACATCACCGGCACCACCATGCTGGTGGACGGCGGGCTCGTCCGCTCGGTCCTGTAGTCGGTAGTATCCACAAGGGCGCTCTGGGTGACTCTCGCTGTGAGGCGGGCGTGGCTAACCACGTCTGACTGGAAGAGATAGCGAGGTTGCCTCAGTGAAAAAGCGAAAGCGGCTACTCCCGGTTCTCGTGCTTCTGGCGGTCGCGGTCGGCGTGCTCATTGCTATCGCGTGGTGGGAGTCTGGGTTTCAATGCGTCCGGACAAGCAAACGACTGGACGCGAACTCGCAAGGAGGGACCTGGTGGCAGGCGGTATGCGTGGAGTGGGAGCCAAAGTCGCCGGATTCAAACTGAGGTACTACCCACTAGTACCGCTGCTTGACACGAGGGCGACGGCTCGCTACTGTGCCGCCGGATCGTCCTATTCCACCTTTCACCCGGATCACGGTTCCTTGATGGGAGGAGCTCGATGAAGCGATTCACCTACTTGCTTGTCGGCGTGCTGGCCATTGCCGTCCTGGCCGGGGCCTGCGCCTCCACGCAGCAGCGGGGTCTGGATCTCGTGACCCGGGCCGTGCAGGCCTCGGGCGGCCCCGTCGCCCTCGGCGGGGTCAAGACCATCTCCGAGAAGGGCACCGTGAAGCAGTGGGAGCCGGAGCAGTCCGCGGTGGCCGGCGGCGAGATGCGCTTTTCCAACGAGTCCACCATCGACGCGGTCACCGACGTGGCGACGCGCACCACGCGGATCGACTGGGTGCGGACCTACCACTACCCGGCGCCGCGCTCCTTCACGTACAGCGAGATCGTGACCCCGACCGCCGGCCATGTCGCCGGGGTGGACAGCAACGCGCGCACCAAGCAGAGCCAGGAGTCGAATCCCCCCGCGCATACGATGTCCGGAGTGCGCATGGCCGCCGTGCAGCGGGAGCTTCTCCGCAGCTCACCGCTCCTCGTGCTCGAGATGTTCAAGAATCCCGCGAACCTCTCCGCGGTCGGCGACATCAGCGTCGGCGGCGGCGTCACCCACCCCGCCGTCGACTACCGTGCCGGCGATCAGATCTTCACCGTGATGTTCGACCGGGCCACCGGTCTCCCCGCCCGTATCCGGACGCTCGACTACGACAGTGTCTGGGGTGACGTCACCTACGACCTCGTGCTGTCCGACTGGCAGACGGTGGATGGAGTGCGGGTGGCCATGACCCGCAAGTACGAGCTGAACGGGCGCGTCGTGATGGAGACGAAGATCAGCCAGGTCCGGCTCAACGCGCCCCTGGCCGCCGACCGCCTGGTCATCCCGGCCGCTTACCTGGCGGACGTGCGCGGGCCCGCCGCCGGGTCCGTGCCCTATCAGTGGATCATCCGGCGCCAGTTCATCGGCGTCTACCTCGACTCCGAGCAGCCGAGCTATGACACCAAGGCCTCCCCCGGGCTTCGCTTCGTGGAGCTGGGACCCGGTGTCCAGCACCAGGTGGGCGGCACGCACCACAGCCTCGTCGTGGAGATGAAGGATCACGTCGTCGTCTATGACGCGCCGGTGAGCGACTGGCAGGCCAACTGGGTGCTGAGCGCGGTGCGCGCGAAGTACCTCCGCAAGCCGGTGAAGTACATCGTGCTCACGCACCATCACATGGACCACGTGGGCGGCATCCGCGCCTACGCCAACGAGGGCGCCACCATCGTCACCGGCAAGGGCACCGCGGAGCACTGGAAGCGCGTCCTGGCCGCGCCCTATACGCGCAACCCGGATCTGGCCCCGAAGGATCTCACCCGCACCCCCATCATCGAGGTGGCGGACAAGTGGATCCACACCGACGGGCAGCGGGAAGTGCACGCCTACGTCATCTCTCCCAACCCGCACGCCGAAGGGCTCATGATCGGGTACGTCCCCGACCTCAAGCTCGGCTACGTCACCGACGTCTGGAGCCCGGGAGCGCCGCTGCCGGACCGGCTCAACCCCAACCTGGCCTCGGTGGTGGCCGGCGTCAAGAAGGCCGGCATCGCGCCGGTCAAGTTCGCCGGCGGACACGGCGGCACCGCGGACTACGCGCCGCTGGCCGCGCTCGAAGGAAAGTAGCGGCGGGTTCGAATTCCGCCGGGGTTACCATTCATCGGAGGTCAGTCGGAAAACCACAGAACCATCACGAGCAAGGTGTCCAGATTCTCCCTTAGAGGCTGCGGGCCGCAGCCAGGATCTCCTTGTCGCTCGGGAACTTAGATAGGTCCCCGGGTCTCTCCGCGGCCTCGATGTGCATCCAGCGGACGATCCCCTCCCGGTCGATGAGGAAGTGCCCGACCAGTTGCAGGCCGTGCGCGGCCGCGATCTGCTGATCGATCTCGGTCGGCTCGAACCCGTCCCGCTTGTTCAGGGTCTCCATCGCGTCGAAAGGATTCTGCGGCGTCGGGAGCTCTCCGGTGGGATTGATCAGTGTCGAATGCAGCTGACTCATCGAGACCTTCCCCTGGGACCACGAAGCTTCCGATTCGTCCTCGACGGGCACGCCTGCGGGCACCCCGAACGCCCGGTGCGTCGCCGCCTCGGGGTCAGCGCTGAGCAGCACGCGCGACGGACGGTACTTGAAGTAGAGCCGAGCGCGCTCCTGCGGTGTGTTAACCACGGCCATCGTCTCCACGCCCAGCGCCTGGAGCTTGTCCTGCGTGGTGCCCAGCTGCACGAGCTGGCGCCG
>DASRWT010000123.1:0-17378 GCA_035654455.1 Candidatus Nitrosocosmicus sp.
TACACGCTGTACGCGCACGCCGCCGACATCAAGGTGACGGAAGGTGACGACGTGAGGCAGGGGCAGGCGATCGGCACGGTGGGCGACACCGGGTCGCTGCAGGGGCCGCGGCTGTACTTCGAGGTGCGGCATCAGGGCAAGCCCCAGGATCCAGCGCAGTGGCTGAGACCGCGAGGCTGACTGGCGAGCCGCAGGCGAAGGCGAGGCGAGCGGAAACGACGGTGGGTACGAGCGAAGCGAGCGAGTCCTAGGAGGCTCTCAAATGGGTTCCATGCGGAACGTGAAGAAGGTGGTGATGGCGTCGGCGCTCCTGCTCGTCCTCACCCTGTCGATGGGAGGCGGGGTCGCGAGCAAGAGCCAGGACACCTCGGCCACCTACGAGAACCTCCGGCTCTTCACCGAGGTGCTCTCCATCGTCCAGAGTCAATATGTAGATGAGGTCCCCGCCAAGGACGTCATCTACAACGCGATCAAGGGCACCCTCCGCGGCCTGGACCCCCACTCCTCGTTCCTCGACCCCGAGATGTACCGGGAGATGCAGGTCGAGACCTCGGGCAGCTTCGGCGGGCTCGGCATCGAGATCACCCTCCGCGACGACATCCTCACCGTGGTGGCGCCCATCGAAGGCACGCCGGCCTACCGCGCCGGGATCCAGCCGGGCGACCGCATCATCAAGATCGAGGGCATCTCGACCAAGGACATGCAGCTCACCGACGCGGTGAAGCGCATGCGCGGTAAGCCCGGCTCCAAGATCGTCATCAGCATCGTCCGCGAGGGCTGGGTGGAGCCGAAGGACTTCGACATCATCCGCGAGCAGATCCGGGTGCAGTCGGTGAAGACCCAGGAGCTGGAGTCCGGCATCGAGTACATCCGCCTCCGGCAGTTCCAGGAGCAGACCGCCCAGGACCTCGAGACCGTGCTGGACAAGTACTCCAAGGGCGCCAAGATCCAGGGGCTGGTGCTGGACCTCCGGAACAATCCGGGCGGCCTCCTCACGTCCGCGGTCGAGGTGACGGAGAAGTTCCTCGACGCCGGGCGGCTGGTCGTCTACACCGAGGGTCGGGTACGCAACCAGAACATGCGCTTCCAGGCCAATGCGCGGCGCGTCTACACGGACTTCCCCGTCGTGGTGCTGGTCAACCAGGGCAGCGCTTCCGCCTCCGAGATCGTGGCCGGCGCGCTGCAGGACTGGGGCCGCGCCATCGTGATCGGCACGCAGAGCTTCGGCAAGGGCTCGGTGCAGACCATCATCCCGCTCTCCGACGGCTCCGGCCTCCGGCTCACCACCGCGAAGTACTTCACGCCGAAGGGCCGCTCCATCCACGGCAAGGGCATCACCCCGGACATCATCGTGGAGGGGCCGAAGACCACCGCGGCGGTGACCCTGCCCGCGCCGGAGGCCCCTCCCACGACGCCTCCCGCTCCGAAGACCGGCCCCTCGGTGGAGACCAAGCCGGCTGACGAGCTCAAGCGCGATCCCCAGCTCCAGCGCGCGCTCGACCTGCTGAAGGCGATGCGCATCCTGGATCGGACGCGTCCGGCGCCGGCGGGGTCGCAGGCCCAAGTCAAGTAGGACCGCGCGGGAATGCCGGCCGGAGTGTGGAAGGCTCTGGTCGGCTTCATCGCCGTGCTCGTCATCGCCGTGGTCGCGCTCGACCAGTGGCAATCGCGGCAGGGCCTGACGAGCCTCTTCTGGAGTCCGGGCCGGCCCCTCGCGGAAGCGAGGCCGGCCCGCTTCGTTGACGGGCAACCGCCGCGGCTGCCCCCGGCGCCGGCCGCGGCGAGCGGCGCGCCGCGCCTGGCCATCATCGTGGATGACCTCGGCAGCCGGCGCGACGTCTTCGATCTCGTGCGCGAGATCGGGCGGCCGCTCGCGGTGGGTGTGCTGCCGGATCTGCCGCTGTCGGCGTGGATCGCGGCGGAGGCTTCCCGCGTGGGCCTCGAAGTGCTGCTGGATCTTCCGATGGAGCCCTACCGGTATCCCGAGCTCGACCCGGGGCCGGGCGCGCTCATGATGGCAATGCCGCCGGAGACGCTGGGACGGCTGGTGGCCAAGCACCTGGCCGCCATGCCCAGCGCGGTGGGCGCGAAGAATCACATGGGGTCGCGCATGACCGAGGACCGGGGCCGGATGCGGGCGGTGCTGGAGCCCCTGGCCGCGCAGCGCCTCGTCTTCGTGGACGCCTTGACGAGCAACCACTCGGTGGCGTTCGAGGAAGCGCGGGGCCTGGGGCTGCGGGCGGGACGCCGCCAGGTCGTGGTGGACCACTCCGGCGGCGAGGCGGCGGAGCGGGAGCGCTGGGACGAGGCCGGGCGACTCGCGACGGAGCGCGGCGAGGCGATCGTGCTGGCGCATGGGCATCCGCTGACCTTGCGGCTGTTGAAGGAATACGTGGCGAAGTGGGAGGCGGCGGGGATCCGGCTGGTGCACGTGTCACAGCTCACGCGTTAGCGAAAGCGAAGAGGACATGCTCGTACTCGGCATCGAGACCTCCTGCGACGAGACCGCCGCCGCCGTGCTCGACGGCGGCCGCAAGGTGCTGGGCCAGATCGTCGCCTCCCAGGACAAGGTGCACGGCCCCTTCGGCGGCGTGGTGCCGGAGCTGGCCTCGCGGCGCCACCTCGAGGACATCCTTCCCGTTGTGACGGGGGCGCTGGCTCAGGCCGGGGTGGGCCTGGGTGACCTCGGCGGCATCGCGGTCACCAACGGGCCCGGGCTGGTGGGCTCGCTCCTCATCGGCTGCTCGGTGGCGAAGGCGCTCGCCTATGTGCACCGCCTGCCCCTGGTGGGCGTGAATCACCTCGAGGGCCACATCTACGCCGCCTTCCTCGAGGAGCCGGCGCCGACCTATCCGTTCCTGGCCCTGGTGGTCTCCGGCGGCCACACCGCGCTCTATCTTGCGCGGGCGCCGCGGGAATACGCCCGCATCGGCCAGACCCGTGACGACGCGGCGGGCGAGGCCTTCGACAAGGTGGCCAAGCTGCTGGGGCTGGGCTACCCGGGCGGACCCCAGGTCGAGCGCAGCGCGAAGACCGGCGACCCCCGGGCCATCGCGTTCCCCTCGGCGCAGATGAGCGACGGCGCGCCGGACTTTTCCTTCAGCGGGATCAAGACCGCGGTGTCCTTGTTCGTGAAGCGTAACGGGCCGCTCGACGCGAGCGCGGTGGCCGATGTGGCCGCGTCCTTCCAGTCCACCGCGGTGAAGATGCTGGTGCGCAAGACCGCGCGCGCGGCGTTCTCGCTGGGCGTGCGGCGCATCCTCGTCACCGGCGGCGTGGCCGCCAACGGCGCGCTGCGGGCGGCCTTCCAGGCCGAGTGCGCCGAGCGGCGCTGGGAGCTCTTCGTGCCGTCCCGGGCGCTCTGCACGGACAACGCGGCCATGATCGCCGCCGCCGGCCACGACCGGCTCGTGGCGGGCGAGCGGGCCCCCCTCACGCTGAACGCGGTGCCGGACCTGGCGCTGGCATGAGTGGGCGCGCGCCGAGTCCCCTCGACTACGAGGCCCTGGTGGCGGGGCTTCCCGACGCCGTGGTGGGCGTGGATGAGGCGCAGCGCATCGTGCTGTGGAATCCCGCCGCGGAGGCGTTGCTGGGCCGCTCCGCTCGCCGCGTGACCGGCCGCATGCTCAAGGAGGTCTTCGCCCCCGAGACCTCGCTGGTGCGGCACCTCACCGATACCCTGGCCACCGGCGAGAGCCGCTCGGAGTCGGAGGCGATCGTGGAGACCGGGGACGGCCGCGTGGCGCACGTGAGCGTGATGACGGCGCCCCTGGCCGGCCGGAGCGGCGCCGTCGAGGCGGCGGTGGCGGTGGTGCGCGACATCTCGCGCCTGCATCAGCTCGAGCTGGAGGTTCGGCGCGGCGAGACCCTGGCCGCGGTGGGGCGGGTGGCGGTGGGCCTCGCGCACGAGATCCGCAATCCGCTGGGCGCCATCCGCGGCGCGGTGCAGCTGCTCAAGCGCGAGCTGGGGGACGAGGCGCGCTGGGGCGAGTACACCGACGTGCTGCTGCAGGAAGTGACCCGGGTCAACCGCATCATCGAGATGCTGCTCGACCTGGGCCGTCCGGTGTCGCTGCGCCCGGTGCCGCTGAACCTCCACCAGCTCCTGGAGCGCGTGGCGCTGCTCTCCCAGGAGCTGGCGGCGGAGCGCGGCGTCCAGATCCAGCGCCGCTACGACCCGAGCCTGCCGCCCATCCTGGCCGACGAGGACCGCATGGTGCAGGTCTTCCACAACCTGGTGCGCAACGCCATCGAGGCCATGCCCGCCGGCGGGCGATTGACGCTGGTCTCGCGGCTGTCCATGAATCCGCTGTTCACCAAGGTGGACCTGGGCGCCGGCCAGCACAGCATGGCCGAGGTGCAGGTGGCGGACGAGGGCGAGGGCATTTCCGAGGCCGCGTACGCCAAGCTGTTCACGCCCTTCTTCACCACCAAGGACAAGGGCCTCGGCCTCGGGCTCGCCCTCTGCCACCGCATCCTGGAGGAGCACCGCGGCGCCATCCAGGTCACGAGCGAGCCGGGCCGGGGCACCACCGTCTCCTGCTTCATTCCCCTCGCGCGCTGAGCCCGACGCCATGACCGCCGCCTCCGGGCTCATCCTGATCGCCGACGACGAGGACGGTCTCCGCTGGGTCCTGGAGAAGGGGTTCCGCGGCGCCGGCTACACCGTCACCGCGGTGAAGGACGGCACCGCCGCCCTCCGCGAGGCGGAGGCCACCAGCTATGACCTCGTGCTCCTCGACATCCGCATGCCGGGCATCGACGGCCTCACCCTCCTGAGCCAGCTCCGCGAGAAGCGCCCCGACGCCCTGGTGGTGATCATGACCGCGCACGGCACCATGGAGACCGCCATCGCGGCCATGCAGCAGGGCGCCTACGACTATCTGGCCAAGCCGTTCGACATCGACGAGGCGCTGCTCCTCACCGAGCGCGCGCTGGCCGCGCGGCGGCTTACCCAGGAAGTGGCGGCGCTCCGCACCGGGCTCAAGGAGGTCTGGGAGTTCGGCGCCCTGGTGGGACGGCATCCCACCATGCAGGAGGTGTACAAGACCATCGGCCGCGTGGCCGCCAGCGACGTGAGCGTGCTGCTGCGCGGCGAGTCGGGCACAGGCAAGGAAGTGGTGGCGCGCGCGCTCCACCACTACAGCCGCCGGGCGGGGCGGCCCTTCGTGGGCATCTCCGCCGCCGCCATTCCCGGGCAGCTCCTCGAGTCCGAGCTCTTCGGCCACGAGAAGGGTGCCTTCACCGACGCCAAGGAGCGCCGCCTCGGCAAGCTCGAGCTGGCCCACGGGGGCAGCGTCTTCTTCGACGAGATCGGCGACATGCCGCCCGAGCTCCAGGTCAAGCTCCTGCGCGCCCTGCAGGAGCGCGCGTTCGAGCGCGTGGGTGGCCACGAGCTGATCCGCATGGACGTGCGGGTGCTGGCGGCTACCCACCGCGACCTCGAGGCGATGATGAAGGAGGGACGGTTCCGCGAGGATCTCTTCTATCGCCTCAACGTGGTGTCGCTGTCATTGCCCGCCCTGCGCGAGCGGCGTCAGGACATCCCGCTCCTCGCCGATCACTTCCTCGCCAAGTACGCGGGCTCCCTCGGCGAGCGGGTGATCGCCCCCGACTCCATGGACCGCCTGGTGGGCTACGACTGGCCCGGCAATGTGCGCGAGCTGGAGAACGTGATCCAGCGCGCCATGGTGATGGCGGGCAGCGGCGTGCTCATGCCGGAGCATCTTCCCATCGGCCCCGTGTCGGCGGCGGTGGGCGTGGCCGCCGACGCGACCCTGGAGGAGATCATCGAGCGGAAGATGCACGAGTGCGTGCGAGGCCTGCGCGGCCACGCCTCCGCCAACCTGCACGCGCTCATGGTGGGTCTGGTCGAGAAGCCGCTGCTCCGCGCGGTCATGCGCGAGACGAAGGGCAATCAGGTCCGCGCCGCCCAGCTCCTCGGCATCAACCGCAATACCCTCCGGAAGAAGCTCAAGGAGCACGGGATCGATCCCGACGCGGCGTAGTCCTCACCGGGCCCGGGTGAGGGGCTAGCGGGGCAGGCCGAGCAGCCGGTCGCCGATGATATTGCGCTGGATCTGATCGGTGCCGCCGGCGATCCCGAAGCGGTGGGCGAAGAGCGACTGGAAGGCCCAGCGGCCGGCCTCCGGCGCGCGGGGCTGCTCCCCCCAGAGCTGCGCGTAGGGCCCCAGCATCGCCGCCGCGATCTCCGCCATCTGCTTGTAGGCCTCGGTGAAGGTGAGCTTGAGCACCGAACCCTCCGCCCCCACCGGCTGGCCATTGAGCTCGCGCGTGAGGTAGCGAAGATTGGTGAGGCGCAGCACGCGCCCCGCGATCACGAGCTCGGCGAGGCGCTGCCGGGACACCGGATCCGCGCCCTGCCGACGCGCCAGCGCGAGCACCCGGTCGATGTAGAAGTGCAGGTTCACCATGCCGCCGATGGACTGCCGCTCGTACATGAGAATGGTCACCGCGACTTCCCAGCCGCGGTGCAGGGTGCCCACCAGGCTCGCGCGGGGCACGCGCACCCCGTCGAAGAACACCTCGTTGAACTCGGAGTCGCCGGTGAGCTGGCGGAGGGGCCGGATGGTGATGCCCGGCGCGTGCATGTCCACGAGGAGGCAGGAGATGCCCGCATGCCGCGCGGACCCGGGCTCGCTGCGGGCGAGCAGGAGACAGTAGTCCGACCGGTGCGCGTGGGAGGTCCACACCTTCTGGCCGGTGACCACGAAGTGATCCCCCTCGAGGACGGCGCGCGTGGAGAGATTGGCGAGGTCGCTCCCCGCATTGGGCTCGGAGAAGCCCTGGCACCAGATCTCGTCCGCGCTGAGGATGGGCTTGAGCCACCGCTGCTTCTGCGCGGGAGTGCCATGCACCATGAGCGCCGGCGCCACCATGCCGAGGCCGATGGTGTTCACGCCGGGCGGCGCCCCCGCCGCGATCAGCTCCTCGGCGAAGATGAGCTGCTCGACGAGGGTGGCGCCGCGGCCGCCGAGCTCCTTTGGCCAGCGGAGCCCCACCCAGCCGCCCGCGTACATGCGCCGGTGCCACGCGCGGCAGGCGTCGAAGGACCGGTCGGGATGAAGGGTCAGCTCGTCGTCAGAGGGGGGATGGACCTCGCGGTGCGCGGGCAGGTGGGCGGCCAGCCACCCGCGCAGCTCCGCGCGGAACGCGGCCTCCGCGGGGGAATCGGCGAGATCCATGGCCGGCGACCGCTCGCGGGCTACGGCGCGGGCCGCACGTAGAGCTCGCCGCCGCTCCGCTTGAACTCCGCCGCCTTCTCCCGCAGGCCCTGGGCCACCGCCGCCGGATCGGCTGCCGCGGCTTCCGCTTCCTTGGCGGCGTAGTCACGCACCTCCTGGGTGATCTTCATCGAGCAGAAGTGCGGGCCGCACATCGAGCAGAAGTGCGCGAGCTTGGCGCCCTCGGCGGGCAGGGTCTCGTCGTGGAACTTCCGCGCCGTATCGGGATCGAGCGAGAGGTTGAACTGGTCCTCCCAGCGGAACTCGAAGCGCGCGCGGGAGAGCGCGTCGTCCCACTCGCGGGCCCCCGGGTGCCCCTTGGCGATGTCGGCAGCGTGCGCGGCGATCTTGTAGGCGATGACGCCGTCCTTGACGTCCTGCTTGTCGGGCAGCCCCAGATGCTCCTTGGGCGTGACGTAGCAGAGCATGGCGGTGCCGAACCAGCCGATCATGGCGGCGCCGATGGCGGAGGTGATGTGGTCATAGCCGGGGGCCACGTCGGTGGTGAGCGGGCCGAGGGTGTAGAAGGGCGCCTCGTGGCACTTCTCGAGCTGCCGGTCCATGTTCTCCTTGATGAGGTGCATGGGCACATGCCCCGGGCCCTCGATCATGACCTGGCAGTCCTGCTCCCAGGCGATCTTGGTGAGCTCGCCGAGGGTGTCCAGCTCCGCGAACTGGGCCTCGTCGTTGGCATCGGCCTGGCAGCCGGGGCGGAGGCCGTCGCCGAGGGAGAACGACACGTCGTAGGCGGCCATGATCTCGCAGATCTCGCGGAAGTGGGTGTAGAGGAAGCTCTCCTCGTGATGCGCGAGGCACCACTTGGCCATGATGGAGCCCCCGCGCGAGACGATGCCCGTCACCCGCTTCGCGGTCAGGGGCACGTAGCGCAGCAGCACGCCGGCGTGGATGGTGAAGTAGTCCACCCCCTGCTCGGCCTGCTCGATGAGGGTGTCGCGGTAGATCTCCCAGGTGAGCGCCTCCGCCTTGCCGTTGACCTTCTCCAGCGCCTCGTAGATCGGCACCGTGCCCACCGGCACCGGCGAGTTGCGGAGAATCCACTCCCGCGTCTCGTGGATGTTCTTGCCGGTGGACAGATCCATGATGGTGTCGGCGCCCCACCGGGTGGCCCAGCGCATCTTGTCCACTTCCTCCTCGATGGAGGAGGCCACGGCGGAGTTGCCGATATTGGCGTTGATCTTCACCAGGAAGCGGCGGCCGATGATCATCGGCTCGGTTTCCGGGTGATTGACGTTGGCGAGCAGGATGGCGCGTCCCCGGGCGATCTCGTCCCGGACCAGCTCGGGCGCCACGCTCTCCCGGCGGGCCACGAACTCCATCTCCGGGGAGATGATGCCCTGCCGAGCATAGTGCAGCTGGGTGACGCGCCGGCCGGGCCGCGCCCGGAGCCCCCAGCGGCCGCCCGCCCCCGGCTCCACGTCCCCGCGGCTGAGGATCCAGTGGCGCCGCAGGGGGGGCAGGCCCTGCTTGAGATCCGGCGTGAAATCGGGATCCGTGTAGGGCCCGGAGGTGTCGTATAGGCGCAGCCTTTCGCCGTTGGTGAGAGCGATCTCGCGAATGGGCACACGAATGGAAGGATCGGAGCCGGAAAGGTAGGTCTTCATGAAGCCTCCCTACGCTGGCATTACCCAGGTCAGGTTGTTGGCGGTCGGCGGCCCGATTGCCGCCCTCTCAGCCCGGTCATAAGCCGAGCTCCCGCGCAGGATCTGCGTGCAAAGCGTACGTCTGCCCCGGCGGCGAGTCAAGACAGGGTGAATATCGGGGCGGCCCGCCGCGCGGGCGCGATATCATGGAAGGGTAGATGGTTATTGGTGTGTCCCAGTTCGCAGCACCGTCCCCGGGCGAGATCATCCAATGAGAGCCACGATCCAATGACCGGCGGCAGCGGCCCGTCCCACGACTCGCGCACGCGAGAGCTCGAGGTCTTCGCCGAATCGAGCTGGCTGGTGGCGTCCACGCTCGACCTGGGCGAAGTCCTCGAGCGCCTGGCCGACGTGGCCCAGACGCGGCTGGGGGTGGACGTCGTCCGCATCTGGCTCCTGGACGTGCGCGCGGGCGTGCTGACCCTCCGCGCGGAGACGGGGACGACGGGCGAGCGGGTCGAGTCCCTGCAGACACTCAGCGTGGGCGAGGGGCTGGCGGGACGCGTCTTCGAGACCCAGGAGCCGCTGGTGGTCACCGACGTCATGCAGGACACGCGGGTGCGGAACCGCACCTGGTTCGCGGCCCAGGGCATTCGCTCCGCGATGACCGTGCCCATCCTCGTGGACGGAGCCCCCATCGGGATCATCGCCTGTATGACGCGGGCGCACCGCGACTTCTCCCCCGACGAGGTCAAGCTCGCCGCCGCCGTCGCCGCCCCCGCCGCCACCGCGGTGCGAAACGCCGGGCTCTACGCGGACGCGCTGCGGCGGCTCGAGGAGATCCAGGCCTTCCAGCGCGTGACCTCGGAAACCCTGTCCTCGCCCGACCTCGAGACCGCGCTGCGCACCGTCCTCCGGGAGACGCGGCACCTCCTGCACGCGGACGGCGCCTACTGCTCGTTCGTGGAGGCCGGCGGTCGAGACGTGGAGACGGTGGTCATGCTGGGCGCCTTGAACGCCGAGCTCCCGCGCCTTCCCATCGCCCCCGGCGAGGGTATGAGGACGCTCGTCCTCGCCCAGCGCCAGGCGGTCCGGACCGACGCGTACCTGGCCGACACGCGATTCCGCCGCGCCGCGCACCTCGACGAGTGGGCCCGGGCGGAGGGGCTCCAGGCGATGATCGGCGCGCCCATCTTCGACCGCGCGGGCCAGGTCATCGCGCTGCTCTGGGCGTACAACCGGAGCGGCACGCCGTTCACCGCCGGCGACGAGACCTTGATCTCGGGGCTCGCGCAGCAGGCCGCGCTGGCCATCGGCACCGCGCGCGGCGTGGAGGGCGAGCGCCAGCGGGCGCGCGACACCGCCGCCCTGCTGGAGATCGCGCAGGTGTGCGCGTCCACTCTCGAGCTGCGCCCGCTGCTGCGCGCGGTGACCCGCCAGGTGGCCCAGGCGCTGGGGGCGGAGCGCTGCACCATCAATCTCGCGCAGGGCGAGGTGCTCACGCCGGTGATGGCGCAGTTCGCCGACGGCCACGTGGACACCGCGCTGTGGGAGCGCTTCAAGGCGCTGGGCCGGGGCGGGGTGCAGGCGATTCCCGCCGACATGGGCGCGGTGCGAACGCGCCGGCCGGTGGTGGTGGAGGACATGAAGACGTCGAACCTCGTCACCCCCGAGTGGGTGCAGGCCTTCGGCATTCGCACCCTTCTCGTGGTGCCGCTCATCTCGGGCGACCGGGTCATCGGCACCCTCGCGCTCGACGACACGCGCGGGCCCCGGTCGTGGACGGCGGCGGATCAGGATCTCGCCGTCACCATGGGCGCCCAGGTGGCGCTCGCGGTGGACCGGGCCCGTCAGTACGAGGAAGCGGCGCAGCGCGCCTCCGAGGTGCAGACTTTGTCCGCCGTCGGCGAGACCCTGGGCTCCACCCTCGACCTCCAGGAAGTGCTGGACGCGATCGTGGACAGCGCGACCAAGATCACCGGCGCGCAGCGCGCCGTGGTATTCGAGATGGACCAGAGCGCGGGGCATCTGCTCGCGCGCGCCGTCAGGGGCATGCCGGTGGACAAGGGCTATGTGGTGCAGCTGGGTCAAGGCGCGGCGGGATCCGCGGTGGCGGAGCGGGCGCCGGTGTGGAGCGCGGACGTGCTGGCCGATCCGCCGCCCGGCTACGACTCGCTGCAGGCGCAGGCGGGCCTGACGCTCGCCGCCATGGCCACTCGCTTCGGCTATCGCGCGGTCCTCGCCGTCCCCGTGGTCAGCCGCGAGTCGGTGCTGGGCGCGGTGTGCATCTACTGGGACGAGGTGCACCGGCCGGAGGAGCGCGAGATTCGCCTCCTGAGCGCGCTGGCCCGGCAGGCCGCCATCGCCATGGACAATGCGCGCCTGGTCTCGGATCTCCGGAGCACCCTCGCCGACCTCAAGGCGGCCCAGGAGGGGCTGGTGCGCGGCGCCACCCTGCGCGCGGTGGGGGAGCTGGCCGCGGGCGCGTCGCATCACCTCAACAACCTCATGGCGGTGGTGCTGGGGCGGACCCAGCTCCTCCTGATGAAGAATCCGCCCGAGGAGCTGGTGGTGAGCCTCAAGACCATCGAGCGCGCGGCGGTGGACGCCGCCGAGACGGTGCGGCGCATCCAGGCCTTCGGTCGCACGGAGACGGGCGGCGCCGCGGTGGCCCTCGATCTCGACGCCATCGTGCGCGAGGGCATCCAGATGACCCGCCCGCGCTGGGAGCACGAGGCCCAGGTGCGCGGCGCGAGCATCGAGGTCATCTACGAGCAGGTGACGCTGCCTCGCGTGCCGGGGCGCGCGGCCGAGATCCGGGAGGTGGTGACCAGCCTCCTCCTCAACGCGGTGGACGCCATGCCCTCCGGGGGCCGCATCGTGATCCGCGCCTGGGCGGAAAAGAAGCGCGCCTTCGTCTCCATCATGGACTCCGGGACGGGCATGTCGGCCGAGGTGAGACGCCGGGCCTTCGAGCCCTTCTTCACCACCAAGGGCGTGAAGAGCACGGGGCTGGGCCTGGCCGTCGCGTACGGGACCATCCGGCGGCACGGCGGCGAGATCACCATGGACAGCACCGAGGGGATCGGCACCACCGCGACCTTCTCGCTGCCCCTCGGGGAATCCGCGGGCCCGGCGGCGCCCGAAGCGCCGCGGGCCGAGCGCAAGGGCAAGATCCTCGTGATCGACGACGAGGTCTCCGTGCTCGAGATCGTCGCCGAGGTGCTCAGCGGGTGTGGCCACACCGTCACCGTGGCGCCCGGGGGACGCGAGGGCCTGCTGTCCTTCTCCGCCGGCAACTACGACCTCGTGATGACCGACCTCGGCATGCCCGACATGAACGGCTGGGACGTGTTGCGGGCGGTGAAGGCCGCGCGGCCCACCATCCCGGTGCTGGTCCTCACCGGCTGGGGCGACACCACCGAGGCGCCGTCGGGGCTGCGCCCCGATGGCGTGCTGACCAAGCCCTTCGACCTCACACGGCTGTCGAACGCGGTCAGCGACGCGCTGGCTCGACCGGCGTGATCCGGATCAGCACGCTGGTCCTGGCCGCCAGTCCCTTCCGGATATACCGGCCCATCCACAGCGGGACCATGAGCCAGTACTTCCGCCGGTAGACGGCGAGCAGGGCGGCCTCGAGATCGGGCCGCTCGTCCACCCACTCCGCGCGGCCCTCGAACACGGGGCCGTCCTTCTTGCCCACCCGCACCGTCACCCGCCCGTTGTCGTGGATGCGGCGGGCCTTGAGGCTCGCGCGCTGGGTGGTGAAGTAGACGAGGTCGTCGTGCAGCCAGAGCCAGGTCGGGACCGTGCCCGACTTGCCCGACGCACTGTAGGTGGTGAGGTAGATGTAGGATGCTCGCCGGAGCGCGTCGAGAAGCGCCGGCGTCATCGGGCCGCCTCCCGCGCCGGCCCGCGCTCCCAGACCACCAGGCGGTAGCCGAGGTCGGCGTCGCGCTGCGCGCGCAGGTGGCCCAGGCGCGCGTCCCAGCGGCCGGTGGCCAGGTCGTCGGCGAGGCGCGTGAGGCCCGCCGCCAGCGTCCCCGGCTCGAGCCGCGCGAAGGTGGAGATGGCGCTGCGCACGCCGGCGTCGAGATACGCGTCCGGCCGGCGCCAGTACGCGCCGAGGAAGCCGTCGGCGCAATCGTGGGGGACGGGCAGCGGCGCCACGCGCACGCGACCGAGCACGCCCTCGAGCTGGGCGAGGGTGGGAAAGTTGACCACGTCGTGCTCGAGCACGCCGGGAAAGTAGTCGCGCGTCAGCCAGAAGTCGTTCTTCCCTGCGGGATCCCAGGTGACGATCACCACCCGGCGCCGCGCCACCCGCTTGAGCTCGGCGAGCCCGGCGGCCCGATCCGTCCAGTGGTGCAGGGTGAGCACGGCGAGCGCGGCGTCCACCCGGCCGTCCGCGAGCGGGAGCCGCTCCGCCACCGCCTGCACCGCGGGCGCCGCGCCGGCGGGGCGCTGGCGGATCATCTCGCCCGAGGGCTCGATGGCGAGCACGGCCAGCTCGGCGGGCTCGTAGGAGCCGCTGCCCGCGCCCACGTTCACCACGCTTCGCGCGTCGCCCAGCGCGGCGCGGATGGCGGCGGCGAGGCGCGGATCGGCGCGCCGCTGCCCCGTGTACCCTCGTCCGATCGTGTCGTAGACCGCAGTCACGCGAAAGGTCCTCCGGCCGCGGGGCCGCCGCGGCTTGCGTCCGAGCGAGGCCCAGCCTACCATTGCCGTGCTCCGCGAAGGGGCGGGGCAAGCGGCGTCGCACGTTCGCATTGTGGAACGACAAGTTAGCCCAGCTCGGAGGATCCTGACCATGCCCCCGCATCGCCATGCCTATCGTCCCGTCGTCATGGGCGCCCGCGGCGCCGTCACCTCCGCGCACCCGCTCGCGTCGATGGCGGGCGCGCGCATGCTGCTCGAGGGCGGCAATGCCGTGGACGCCGCCGTCGCGGTGGGCGCGGCGCTGAACGTGGTGGAGCCCTTCATGTCGAGCGCGGGCGGCATCGGGCTCATGCTGATCTCGCGCGCGCGCACCCGCGAGCGCCACGTGCTCGACTTCATCGGGGGCGCGCCCATGGCCGCCGATCCGGCCAAGGCCACCGAGGACGAGCTGGCGGGCGGGCCCAAGGCCTTCGCCACCCCCGGCAATCTCGGGGGGTGGATGGCCGCGCTGGAGCGCTTCGGCAGCATGCCGCGCGGGCGCGTGCTGGGCCCCGCCATCGAGTACGCGGACAACGGCGTGCCGCTGACGTGGATGAACACGACCTTCTTCGAGAAGTCGCGCGACACCCTCCGCCGCTCCGCCGAGGCGCAGCGCCTCTATCTCGGCAATGGCGACCCGCGGCCGGGCAAGGTCATGACCTACAAGGAGCTCGCGGGCACGTTCCGGCAGGTTGCGGAGGGCGGCGCGGAGGTCTTCTACAAGGGGCCCATCGCCAAGGCCATTGCGCGCGCGGTGCGCGAGGCGGGGGGCTGGCTCAGCGAGGCGGACCTGGCCGCGTTCACCCCGGAGTGGCGCCAGCCGGTGACCATCACCTACCGCGGCCTGGAGGTGTCCTCGGTGCCGCCGCCGTTCTCCGCCTTCCAGATGCTCGAGACGCTGAACATCATGGAGGGCTATGACGTGGCCCGGTGGGGCCACAACTCCCCCGAGCACCTGCACCACTTGATCGAGGCGGTCAAGATCGCCTCCGCGGACCGGCTCGCCTACGCCTATCTCAACGACGTGTCCAAGATCCCCATCAGCGGGCTCGTCTCCAAGGCTTACGCCGCCTCGCAGCGCGCGCGCATCGATCCCGCGCGCGCGGGGGTGAGCGAAGGCGAGCGGCACACGCTCAAGCGGCGCACCGGCCAGATCTCCGAGGGGCATCCCGCGGACTTCATGCACGACCAGACCACCCACTTCGCGTGCGCGGACGCCGAGGGCACCGTGGTGTCGGTGACCCAGACCCTGGGCGGGCCCTTCGGCTCGGGCTTCGCGGTGCCGGGCACGGGCCTGGTACTGAACAATATCCTCAAGTGGATGGACCTCGATCCCGCCTCGCCCAATGCGGTGCGGCCGGGCAAGAAGGCCGGCACCATGATGTCGCCCACCCAGCTCTTCCGCGACGGTGCCTTCACCATGTCCATCGGCACGCCCGGCTCCTACGGCATCCTGCAGACCCAGACCCAGATGCTCATGAATGCGGTGGACTTCGGGCTCAATATCCAGGAGGCCATCGAGGCGCCGCGCATCCGCGTCTACGCCGACCGGCAGCTCGATGCGGAAGACCGCATCCCCGAGGCGACGCGCGCCGCGCTCGCGGAGCGGGGGCATCAGATCAACGCCATCGACGACTGGTCCTGGATCGTGGGCGGCGGGCAGGGGATCATGCGCGATCCCGAGTCCGGCGCGCTCATGGCCGGCGCCGACCCGCGGCGCGACGGCTACGCGCTGGCGATCTAGGAGGAGGCGGTGACGCTCAAGGACCGCACGGCGGTGGTGACGGGGGCGGGCTCCGGCCTCGGGCGCGGCATCGCGCTCGCCCTCGCCGCGCAGGGTGCGCGCGTGGCGGCGGCCGACCTCGACGAGGCGACGGCCAAGGAGACGGCGGCCATGATCGGCAAGGCCTCGGGGCGGGCCATCGCGCTGCGGGCGGACACCAGCCGCGCGGAGGACGTGGACCGCATGGTGACCACGGCGGTGAAGGAGCTGGGGCCGCTCGAGGTCATGGTGAACAATGCCGGGATCCTCGACGGCTACTTCAACGTGGACGAGATGAGCGAGCAGGTGTGGCGCCGGGTCATCGACATCGACCTCACCGGCGTCTTCCTCGGCTGCAAGCGGGCCATCGCGGAGATGCTGCCCCGCGGCCGCGGCCGCATCGTCAACATGGCCTCGGTGGCGGGTCTCAACGGCACCGGCGGGGGCGCCGCCTACGTGGCGGCGAAGCACGGCGTGGTCGGCCTCACCCGCCAGATGGCCGTCACCTATTCCGCCCGCGGCATCACCGTCAACTGCGTGTGCCCCGGGCCCATCCTCACCGGCTTGCGGCAGCACTCGCAGCACATCCTGGGCCCCGACGTGCCCGACATGAGCGGGCGCGGGGTGGCCGTCAACGACGATCAGATTCGCGGGCTGGTGCCGGTGGGCCGGCGCGGCACCGTGGAGGACATCGCTTCCGCCGTCTGCTACCTGGCGTCCGACGAGGCCGGCTACATCACCGGACACGCCATGGTCGTCGACGGAGGCTGGAGAGCCAAATGATCACCAAGTTCTCGGTACTCTACGTCGGACAGATCGAGCTGGAGAACGTGGGGCTCCAGGGCACGCCCGCCAACGACCGGCGCTACAGCAACGAGCGGCTGGTGGAGGCCTTCCACACCGCGAAGGACGTCGCCCAGCACATGGACGAGCTGGGCTACTACTGCCTGTGGACGGCGGAGCATCACTTCCAGCACGAAGGCTACGAGGTGTTCCCCAACCTCATTCTCCTCGGCACCTGGCTGGCCACCCAGACCAAGCGGCTCAAGCTCGGGTGCGCGTTCAACGTGCTGCCGATGTGGCACCCGCTCCGCCTCGCCGAGGACTACGCGGCCGCCGACATCATGACCGGCGGGCGCGTGATCATGGGCGTGGGCCGGGGCTACCACACGCGAGAGGTCGAGAGCTTCGGCGCGCCCATGCTCGACAACAAGGCGAACCAGGAGCTGTTCGAGGAGCAGATGGAAGTGCTGCTCAAGGCGTTCAACCAGGAGTCCTTCTCGCACCACGGCAAGCACTATCAGATCCCGCCGCCAGTGGAATACCGCGGCTACACGCTCCGCGAGGTGACTCTGGTGCCGCGCCCCATCCACCGGCCGGTGGAGATCTGGCAGCCCATCGCCTCCGGGAAGACGCTGCCGTACATCGCCCAGCGCGGGATCAAGGGCATGGTGACGCTCAACGGCGAGAAGATCTTCGATCAGGTCGCGCGCGCCTATCAGGCGGAGGCGGCCAAAGCGGGCAGGAAGCTGGCGCTGGGAGAAGATCTCTGCTGGGGCGTGGGACTCTACCTGGCCGACACGCAGGAGGAGGCCATCCGGCGCGTGGAGCCGTATCACGACGAGCGCTACAAGTGGTTCGCGCCATTCGGGTTCGTGCGCTACGCGGACGCCGACGGGCGCTCGTGGGGCACGCCGGGCGCGCCCGCGCGCATTCCCAGTATCCGCGACGGCGTCGAGCAGCGAGCGTGGCTGTGCGGGCCGCCCAAGCACGTCATCGAGGGCATTCGCCACTTCGAGCACACCTACCCGGGCCTCGACCAGATGATGATCCACTGGGCCGAGGGCATGGGGCCCAAGGAGTTCAAGGAACAGCTCAGCTGGTTTGCCCGCGAGGTCATGCCCGCCTTCAGCAAGCGCTAGCGGCCGCCACCCCCCGGGCATAGCCCCGGGGGGTATACCCCCTCCCCGTAGTTCCCCCTCGTGACCGGCCCCCCAGGGATTGTATTTTTCCCTTGCACTCCCTCGTAGGCTCGCGATAATACCCTCGGCCGGATCGGGAGGCGCCGGGCGG
>DASRWT010000124.1:0-19604 GCA_035654455.1 Candidatus Nitrosocosmicus sp.
CGGCGCCCAGCTTGCCCACCGCGGTGGGCGACACGATGCCCATGCAGTACATGGCCAGCGTACGCAGCACCGGGCCATAGGGCTCCTTGGTCACGATGTCCACCGTGAGGTCGTCCACCACCTCGGCCCCGCTCAGCGAGCCGGCGAGGCTGGCCCAGCGCGCGGGCGGATTACCCTTGAGCGCGCGGTCGTAGGTGAACTTCACCGCGGCGGCGTTCATCGGCGTGCCGTCGTGGAACTTCACGTTGGGCCGGAGCTTGAAGCGCACCCGCGTGGGCGACATCACCTCGTAGGAGATGGCCAGCGAGGGCTGCACCTGCATCTTCGTGTCCAGGGTGAGGAGCCCTTCCAGCATGTTGAAGTACACCCACGCCCCGGGGGCGGTGGTCTCGAGGTTCGGCTCCAGCGAGACGGGATCGGTGGGGCGCACGATGGTGAGGGTGCCGCCCCGCTTCTGGGCCTCGGCCGGATCGGCGGAGGCCAGGAGCCCGGCGGCGATGGCGCCGGTGACGAGGACAAGCAAGGCGTTCCGGAATCGCGTCATCGGATCTCTCCTTGTGGGACGCGCGTGCCGAGCTCGACGGCCAGCTCGGACGCCACGTCGAGGGCGTGCTGCGCGCGGTTGCGCTCGCGCCCCAGCGCGGCGAGCGAGAACTTGGTGAGGTCGGCGGCGGCGTCCATGCCGGGAAGATTCCGGACCGGCTGCAGGCCGGCCAGCGGCGGGATGCCGACGGCGAGATCGTGGGCGAAGCGGTCGCCGCCGGTGAAGAGGAGCGGCACCAGCACGCGCGACAGTCGCATGAGGAGCCGGTTGGCGGCGGCGGTGTCGCGGCCGTCGCCTTCGGCCAGGCGCGCGAGCCCCGGCGCCGCGTCGTCGAGGGCGGCGGCCAGTCCCCGCGCGGCGGCCACCAGGGACGCGAGGTCCATGCGGCCGCCCGCGGCCGCCTGCAGCTCGGCGGCGGTGTCCGCCACCGCGCGCGCGGCGCGGGCCGGCCCCAGCGGCAGGACCGGCGCATTGCACAGCCGAAGCGCGGAGGCCACGAACACGCGCGTGTCGCGCGCGAGCACGTCCCCGTCGAGCTTGTCGATGGTGTCCTCGAGCGTGTGCCACCACCAGGGGAAGCCGGAGGTGCCGAAGAGCCGCTCGGTGGTGCGGCCGAAGTCCGAATCTTGAGGCGGGAGCTGGGACATGGACATGAAGGCGCTGGGCAGCCCGATACCCCAGAACGACTGATCGCCCGCGCGCGAGAAATGCCGCGCGCGGCCCTGCTGGCCGGTCACGTCGGCCACCACCGCCTCGGCGAAATCCGCCGCGTCCTCGGTGGCATGAAAGACCGTGAAGTCGGTCGCGCCCCTGGCGCCGGTGGAGTCCACGTTGAGGTGCAGGACGCCGTGCCGCTCGAGCTCGCGCCACGCATGGTCCGCGTACCACGCGGAGCCCGCGTAGCGCCCGTGCGAGTGGCCGGACCAGAAGGCCAGGCGCAGCCCGCGGCGCAGCGCGCCCCGGTGCGGGCTCAGCAGCCGCGCGACCTCCAGCATGGTCGCATTCGCGCTGCCGTTGTCCATGGCGCCGTGGTGCCAGGCGTCCACGTGGCCGGAGAAGAGGGTGAACGCGTCCTCCGCCCCCGCCAGGTGTCCGGTGAGATGCGGGATGGGCATCCACTCCGTGCGCACGCGCGTGACGAGCCGCACGCGGAGGGGGCCGGCCTTGAGCCGCGCGCGCAGCCCGTCCGCATCCACCTTCTTGATCGAGCAGCACGGGAGCTTCGGGATGCGCCACGCGGTGTCGGGCGTGGGCGTGCCCCAGATCGTGGTGACGATCATGTTGTGGAGGTGGTCCAGGTTGGTGAAGAGCTGGCCGAGCGTGCCCGCCTCCTGCGCCGCCCACGCCTTCGCCGGGGTGGCGAAGCTGTCGATGAGGGCCAGCTTCCCCCGGGCGCCGGCGCGCGCGAGGGTCTCCACCCCGCCGTCGCCGCCGTCCACCAGCTCCGCCTCGAGACCCTCCGGCCCGGTGGAGGTCGAGAACGAGTGGGTGAGCGACCCGATCACGGTGCCGTCGGGCAAGAGCACGCGTGACTCCAGCGGCAGCGAGATATACGCCTCGATCTCGCGCCGCTCCACCTCGAGGCCATAGCCCTTTAGGCAGCTCTCGATGTAATCGAAGGCCCGCGCCTCGCCGGGGCTGCCGGATTCCCGCTCCCAGGTGGCGATGGCGCGGGCATGCGCCATCAGCGACTCGGCCGACACCGCGGGCAGCAGCGCGGCTTCGCGCGGGTCCTGCCAGCCCCAGTGGGCGCGCCTCATGCGCGCACTCCGCCCGCGAGCGCCACCAGCGGCTCGAGATTGGCCCAGTCCATCTGGCGCCGGCCGTCCTCGAGGTCGCGGATCAGCTCGATGAGCCGCCGCGTCAGCGGCATGTCGATGCCGAAGGTCTCGCCCTTCGCCACCAGCATGCCGAGCTGGCCGTCCACCTCGGTCTTGCGCTTGCGCACTGCGAGGTCGCGCCAGATGCCGGTCTTGGTCTTGGTGTGGGCGCGGTAGTGCGCGGCGATGGCGCTCATGGCGCGCTCGCGTGCGCTCGCGTCCCCGGCCACCGCCGCGCGATACCAGGCGGGATCGAACTCGTCGAACGGCTCGATGCGCACCCCGGCCTTGTCGGCCACCGCCATCCCCTCGCCCACGATGCCCACCAGCGCGCGCTGCACGCCGGGGCTCCGCTCCACCACCTCGTAGACGTGGGCGTCCACCACCGCGGTCCCGAACAGGAGCGCGCCGTAGATGAGCTTGGCCCACTTGTAGCCCCAGATATTGTCGGTGACCGGCGTCTGCTCCACCGCGCTCAGCACGGACGCCAGCTCCCGGACGCGCGGGGTGATGCGGCCGTCGAGCTCGCCCAGCACGAAGGCGCCGTGGCCGCCGTGCAGGATGCGTCCCGGCGCCACCCAGTCCGCGGCCCAGTTCACCAGGCAGCCGACGGTGCGCGCCGGCCCCACCGCGCGGGCGATCTGCTCCTCGCTGAGGCCGTTCTGCAGAGACACCACGGTGCCGCCCGCGGCCAGCCGCGGCACCAGGGTCATGAGCGCCTCCGCGGTGTGGTGGCTCTTCACCGCCAGCATCACGAGCTCCAGGCCGTGGCCGAGGTCCCGCGCGTGCGCCGCGCGCACCCGCGTGGTGGTGGCCTTGCCCTCGCGCTCCACGGTGAGGCCCTGGGCATTGATGGCCTCGACGTGGGCCGCATTGCTGTCCACCAGCAGCACGTCGTGGCCGGCTTCCGCCAGGGCCGCTCCGGTGGTGCCCCCGATCGCGCCCGCGCCGACGATGGTGATGGTCATGGTGCCCTCCGACCTAACACACGCGAGAGAGCCGGGTCAAGCGCGTCACCGGGTGCGGGAGGGGCGCAGCGACGCCGCCGCTGCCTCCAGCGCGGCCAGCTCCGATGCCTCCAGGGTGACGGCGCCGAAGCGGACGCGCTCGTAGCCCGCGGTCACGCCCTCCAGCGCGGGCGCCGCGGCGGGCAGCGCCCGCGCCGCGCGGGCGGCAAACTCGCGCGCGGTCTCTCCCGCGCCCGGCCGCAGCCCCCGGCGCGCGAGGGCGCGCAGCAACCGCGCATAGAAGCGCGGCAGCGCGGCCGTCGCGCGCGCCGCCGGCCCGCCTGCGCGCCGCCGCCGGAGCCGGACCAGGATCACGACCCCCGCCGCCGCCAGGAGCGCGCCCGCCACCACCGCGCGCGGCGGCAGCCACTCGCGGAGCGCGGCGCGATCGAAGCGCCAGGCGGTGGCCTGGCGCCGGATGGTGGTGGCCACCTCCACCTGGTCACGCAGGCTCCAGTTGATGACGTAGCGGTACCAGCGCAGGCGTAGCGCGTCCAGGTACAGCGAGGCGCCCACGGTCCCGTCCTCCGCGTCCGCGCGCGGCGAGGGATCGAGGCTCACCCAGCCCGCGCCGGCGAGATGGACCTCCACCCAGGCATGGGCGTCGCGCATGCGCACGGTGAAGTAGCGGCCATACGGGTTCCACTCTCCGCGCTGAAAGCCCCCCACCACGCGCGACGGGATGCCCAGCGTGCGCAGCATGACGGCCAGCGCGGCGGCGAAGTACTCGCAATTGCCCGCGCGGCTGTCGAAGAGAAACTCCTCCAGCGGCGGCAGCTTGGTGCGGCGCTCGAGATTCAGCGAGTAGCGGTACTCGCGCGAGAGATGCGCGGTGAGGCGCAGCGCGGCCTCGTGGGCGTCGCGGCTCCCCGCGGTGACCTGGCGGGCGAGCGCGGCGATGCGGGGCGCCATGGTGGGGAGCTGGAGGTAGCGCGCCGCCGCGGGCTCGTCCAGCGGCTGCCGGGGCCCGCTCCGCAGCGCGCCCAGCGTGGGCGGCGTCTCCAGCTCCGACTCGATCCGATAGTGCAGGCGCGCCGAGGGCGAGGGCACGGCAATGCTGCCCATGTCGTCGAGCGTGATCTCGGCGGCGCGCGTCTCCAGCCGCAGCGCGCGCGGGGCCGCGAAGATGATCTCGGTGCCGATGGGCTCGAGGAAGACCTCCTGGATGAGCTGCGGCCCCCGCCCCCGGAAGGGGCCTACCCGGTAGTCACTGGCGGGCGAGCGGCGCAGGGTCACCCGATTGGCCCGGCCCACCGACCACGCGCGGCCGTCGAACTGGTCGAAGACGATGCCCCGCCAGCGCAGCGCGGTGAGCTGCTCGGGCTCCACCGCGCCTTCCACCACGTGCACCCGCATGGCGATGCTGGCGTCGTTCTGGATCTGGCCGTAGGCGCCCAGCTCCACGCGGTCCGAGAAGCCGGTGACGAGCGAGCCGATCTTCCCCCGGAAGGGCAGCGCGGCCAGGCCCACGCGCGGGATCACGAAGAACAGCGCGGTGGTGATGAGGAAGGTGGCGATGGCCGCCGCCGCCGCCAGGCCCATGAGCATGCGCGGGCTCGCCCACTGCGCGGCCCCGCCCGCCACCACGCGGTTCGGCGTGGGGGCCGACTCCGTCAGCACGTGCTGGAGCAGCAGGAGCCAGGTGGAGAGCAGCAGGAAGGCGATGAAGACCCCGAGAAAGCCCACGTCGAAGGCCGCCGAGGACGCCGCCACGAGCATGAAGAAGGCCAGGAAGGCGATCGTATGCGCGTTCCGCACCGACTCGGCGGTGAAGAGGCGCGCGAGCACGAGGAACAGCAGCAGGTGGACGAAGCCGTCGAGCAGGGTCTCCGCGAGGTAGACCAGATCCACGATGGAGGCGACGGCGGCCACGCCCACCAGCACCGCGCCCAGGCCGCGCGTGCGGATGCGCGCGCGGATCCATTCCTGCCCCCAGCTCAGCGCCAGCGCCCCCAGCGCGACCGCCGCTCCCGCCGGCCCGAGCAGCCCCGCGAGGACGAGCGCCACGATCCCATCCAGCACGAGCAGATAGGTGGCGAGGCGCACCGCCAGCGCGATCGACATCAGCCGAGCCCCACGCGGATCTCGCGCACTCCGGGGCGAAGCGGTGGGGCGCCGACGTCGGCGGCGGCCGGATCCCAGAGCGCCAGCGCGGTGAGCGCGCGGCGGCGCTGCCCCGGCCCGCGTCCGGGGGGGACCCACAGGCCGCGCCCGGCCAGCTCCACCTGGGCGCCCGCGCTCAGCAGGTGCGCGGCGAGCGCGGCCGCTTCGCTGATGGCCTCCTCGAGCCGCGCGGGATCACCGCCGCTCCCGAGCACGATGCGCGTGTCCAGCGCCGTCTCCGCCTCCGTCTCGCGGACCGTCAGCGTCCCCGTCTTGGCGCTGGACTTCCAGTGCACGAGCCGCGGGTCGTCGCCGGCGCGATAGTCGCGGAGATTGTGGAGGTCGCTGCCCCGCCCCCGCCGCCGCGCGGCGACGGCGCCGCCCGCGCTGAGCTGGCGCAGCAGGTGGGTCGGCACCGGCACCGGCGCCGGAAAGACGAGCACGTCCTCGCGCAGCGTGGGCTGGCCGGCCTTGAGGAAGATGCCGAAGGGGAAGCGGGTGGTGACGCGCAGGCCCTCCAGCCGGTGGCGCCCGCGCCGCGGAAGGGTGGCCTCCCAGGTGATGAGCCGGCCCTCTCCGGCCGGGATTCGAGGGATGTAGATGAAGCGCGCGGCACGGCCCGCCTCCAGCACCTCGATCGTGATCGAATAGGACGGGACCCAGCGCTTGGCGCTCGTCACGGTGGCCCCCATCAGGGCGGGCCGGCCCGCGTAGATCTCCTCCGGCAGCATCGCCGCCACGCGCAGCCGGCGGATCACCGCCTCGGAAAGAATCCCCGAGACCACCACCAGGGCGAGCAGCATGGAGGAGAGGAGATAGAGAAGATTGTTGCCGGTATTGACCGCGGCCACCCCCAGCCCCACCGCCGCGAACAGCGTCCACCAGCCGTCGCGCGTGGGCCAGATGGTCCGGCGCGGATGCCAGAGCCGGCGGAGCCAGTCGGGAGCGCGCATCAGCCGCCGCTCAGCGCGGGACGGGCAGGTCCTGGACGAGGGCGCGGATCACGGCCTCGCCGTGCAACCCGCCGCCGGCCACGCCGGGCGTCGCGCGGGCGATCACGCGGTGGGCCAGCGCGGGCACCGCGAGCGCTTTCACGTCGTCGGGCACGATGAAGTCGCGCCCGTCCGCCAGCGCGCGGGCACGGGCGGCGCGGAGCAGGGCGAGGGAGCCGCGCGGGCTCACGCCCAGGGAGAGCAGCGGCGAGACGCGCGTCGCGGCCACCAGCGCCATGAGGTAGTCGAGCACCGACTCGTCGGCGCGCACGCTGTCCGCCTGCGCCTGCAGCTCCAGCACCGCGGCGGCGTCGAGCACGGGCTCGAGGAGCGTGAGGAGGGCGCCGCCGCCCCCGCGAAGAATCACCTTCTCGTCCGGCCCGTCGGGATAGCCGATGCGAATGCGCAGGAGAAAGCGGTCGAGCTGCGACTCCGGGAGGGGGAAGGTGCCCTCGTACTCGTGCGGATTCTGCGTGGCCAGCACCATGAAGGGCTTCGGCAGCGGGTGGGTGGTGTGGTCGAGGGAGACCTGCGCCTCGTTCATCGCCTCCAGCAGGCTCGACTGGGTCTTGGGAGTGGTGCGATTGATCTCGTCGGCGAGCACGATATTGGTGAAGAGCGGGCCGGGCTTGAAGACGAATTCCCCGCGATCGGGCTGGTACACCGCGATGCCCAGCACGTCGGAGGGCAGCATGTCCGAGGTGAACTGGATGCGCTGGAAGCCGCCCCCGATGGAGCGGGCCAGCGCGGCGCCCAGCGTGGTCTTGCCCACCCCGGGCACGTCCTCGATGAGGAGATGCCCGCGGGCGAGGAGGCCGATGACGGCGAGCCGCACCACCTCCGGCTTGCCGACGAGGGCGCGCCCGACGCTCTCCTCGAGCCGCCGGATCCGATCAGCGGTGCGGGGATCCGCGGCCATGCCGGGCGGCGCGCTCAGCGGAGCGCGGGCGCCACCTCGGTGATGAAGCGGTCGAGCGTCTTCTTCTTGGCGGCGCCGAGGAAGAAGCTGGGGATGAAGAGCAGCCCCACGCCGGCGTCGCGCAGGCGGCCGAGCGTGTCCTGGATCTGCGCCGGGCTCCCGGCCAGCACGGTGTCGCGGGCCTTTTCCTCGTCCGCGCCCATGCGCGCGCGGTAGACCTGGCGCATCTTCTCCACCTCGGCGGCGTCGTCGGTCATGGCGAGCACCATGACGGCGGAGCGGAGGATGGTCTTGGGATCGCGGCCCACGGTGGCGCAGTGGCCCTCGAGGATCTTCCCCTTGGCGGCGAGCGTGTTCGGCCCGCCCCACACGTTCCAGTGGTCGGCATGCTTGGCGGCGATCTTCAGCGTCACCTTCTCGCCCCCGCCGCCCACCATCAGCTCGGGATAGGGCTTCTGCACCGGCTTGGGATCGTGGGGCGCGTCGTCCAGCGCGTAGTACTTGCCCTTCCACGTGGACTTCGGCTGGGTCCACAGTAGCTTGAGCATCTGGCACGCCTCGTCGAGCCGCGCCAGCCGCTCGCCCACGGTGTAGAAGGGAATGTCGTAGGCTGTGTGCTCGTTCTCCTGCCAGCCCGCGCCCATCCCGCAGATGAGCCGGCCGCCGGAGATGATGTCGATATTGGTGGCCATCTTGGCCAGCACCGCGGGATGGCGATACGTATTGCCGGACACGATGGTGCCCACGCGCATCCGCCGCGTCTCCGCCGCCAGCGCGGCGAGCGCCGTCCAGCACTCCAGCGTGTCGCCGACCCGGTCCTTCGTGTTCGGCATGAAGTGGTCGGTGACGCAGGCGGCGTCCCAGCCCGTGGCGTCGAGGTGGCGCCAGGTATCGAGCAGGTCGCTCCAGGCGGTGCCGCCGAGGCCGGAGAAGAGCGCGAATTTCATGGAAACCCTCCTTGGGGATTGTCACGAGCGTACCATATCGGCGGTTCCGGCCATGACCGCGCCCCGTCGCCTTCTCGTCATCCATCCCGGCGCCCTCGGGGATGTCCTGCAGGCGGTGCCCGCGCTGCGGGCGCTGCGCGGGAGTGAGCGCGCATGTCGGGTGAGCCTCGCCGCTCAGCCACGCCTCGCGCGCCTCCTCGCGGGCGCGGGGGTGGTGGACGAGGCGCTGTCCTTCGACGCGCTGGGGCTGTCGGCCCTCTTCTCGGACGATCCCCTGCCCCCCGCGCTGGCCGAGCGGCTGGGCCGCTTCGACGACATCGTCTCGTGGTTCGGCGCGCGCGCGCCGACTTACTCAGAGCGACTGACCGCGCTCGCGCCGCGGGTGGTCCTGGCCCCCTCGGCGCCGCCCGACGCCGGCGAGCCGGTGTGGCGGCATCTTCTCGGGACGGTGGCCCCGCTCTGCGCGCCGGATCCGGCCGCGGCGGGCCATGCCGGCGCGCTGGCGGCGCCGCTGACCATCCCGGAGGAGTGGCGGACGCTGGGCCGCGCGGCGCTGAGCGCGACGGGACTGGCGGACGAGCGGCCGCTCTTCGTCGTGCATGCGGGCGCCGGCGGCCAGTGGAAGCGCTGGCCGGTGGAGCGCTTCGCCGAGGTGATCGCGCGCGCCGCCGGCTGCGCGGTCGTGCTCCACGAGGGCCCGGCGGACCGGGAGGCGGTGGACGCCCTCGAGCGCCGCCTTGACGCCATCGGCGCGGCGCCCGGCCGCGCGCGCCTCGTCGCGCCCCCGCTCGAGCCGCTCGCGGCCGTGCTCGCGGAGGCGCGCGCCTATCTCGGCGGTGACTCCGGCATCAGTCAGCTGGCCGCGGCCGCGGGGGCCGCCGCCGTCATTCTCTATCCTGCAGCCACCCTGGCCCGCTGGGCGCCGTGGGGCCCCCGGGCGCGCGCGCTGGCCGTCTCCGACGACGCCGCCGACGTGGAGCGTGCGGCGGCGGCGCTGGCCGCCTTCATGTGATATATGGGCCCCATGCCCATGATCGATCTCTCGTTCCCGATCCGGCCGCATTTCCGCTGGCGCGTCGCGCGCGAGGTGCGCGCGTCCCATGCCGCGGGCGACAACTTCGAGTCGTCCATCATGACGCTCGGCTGCCACGCCTACACCCACGTGGACGCGCCCAAGCACTTCCTGCCGGGGGCGCGCCACATCGCGGAGATGCCCCTGGAGCAGTGGGCGGGCGAGGCGGCGGTGGTGGACCTCACGCATCTCGCCGACAACGACGGCGTCACCGCCGCCGATCTCGAGCGGCGAGCGGGCCATGTGCGGGCCGGCGACATCGCGCTCCTCCGCACGGACTGGCCGCGGCGGGTGGCCGTGGACGAGGAGCGGTTCTGGCGCGACGCCCCCTTCACCGCCGCGGATGCCTGCCACTGGCTGGTCGCCCGCGGGGTGAAGTCGGTGGGCTACGACTATCCGCCCGACTTCTCCGTCCGGACCAGCATCTTCGAGCCGACGCGGAAGGTTCTGCCGGAAGACTGCACCACGCACCACATCTTCTTCCCGGCCGGGATCACGGTGATCGAGTACCTGACCAACCTGCACCGCATCGGCTCGATGCGCTGCCGGTTCATGGCTCTTCCGCTGGCCCTCGACCAGGCCGACGGCTCGCCCGTCCGGGCCGTGGCCCTGATTGATTGAGGGGGTCTCCGCCGGCCTTGACACTCCCCGGAAGGCCCGCCTATGCTCCTGCCAATACCCGCCGGGAAGGGGGGCAGGCCATGAGCGAATTCGAAGACGAGTACTCCGAGACCCTCGATAGCGACTTCCGCAAGCTCGAAGGGGCCCTGCTCAACGATACCGTCCGCCTCCTCGAGCCCGGCGAGCCCATCCAGCTCCGGGAAGAGGCCAGCGTGCAGGACGCCATCGACCGCATGGTGGCCGAGCACCGCGCGGCGGTGGTGGTGGTGGACGCCGAGGGGCGGCTGACCGGCATCTTCACCGAGCGCGACGTGCTGATCCGCGTGCTCGGCGAGCGCCGCGACCCCGTGCGCACCCTCCTGGCCCAGGTGATGACGCCGAATCCCGAGGCCCTCACCTTCCAGGACCGCATCTGCTTCGCGGTGAACCGGATGAGCACCGCCGGCTACCGCACCATCCCCCTGGTGGACGAGGAGAGGCGCCCCATCGGCATCGTCACCGTCAACGACGTGGTCAAGTGGCTGGCCGAGATCTTCCCCGAGGCCGTCCTCAACCTCCGGCCCGGGGACCGGCTGAAACACCCCTTGCAGGTCGATGCTGGTTAGCCTACCCTAAGCCCGCCTGAACCTGAGGCGCCGGGGGAAGTTTCGTGTATACTTGCCCGAGTTTTGCTGACCTTCACGTGACCATCGAGCCACACATTCGCGAATAGGGGATACCGTGCTCATACACGCTGTGCTCGTCGTCGCCGCCGCGATCCTGATGACCCAGGCCACCGTGCTCGCCACCACGATCTATCTCCACCGCGCGCTCGCGCACCGGGCCCTCGTCGTGCACCCTCTCCTCGACTGGATGTTCCGCGCCGTGCTGTGGCTGACCACCGGCATGCGGCGCCAGGAGTGGGTGGCCGTCCATCGCAAGCACCACACCTTCACCGATCGGGAGGGCGATCCGCATAGCCCGCTCCTCTTCGGCTTCTGGAAGGTGCAGCTCTTCAACGTGTACTACTACGCGCGGGAGGCGATGGCCCCCGACATCGTCCGGAAGTTCGCCCCCGACCTCGTCGAGGACAAGTGGGATCGCTACGTGTTCTCGTGGGGCTGGTCCGGGCTCTTCCTGGGGACCTCCACCCTGTGCCTGCTGCTGGGCTTCTGGGCGGGCGTGATCGCCATGGTGTCCCACGGCATTCTCTACGTCTTCGTGCTCTCGCCCCTCATCAACGGGCTGGGGCACTGGCGGGGCGCCCAGAACTTCATGAACACCGCCTACAACTCGCGCGTCCTCGCGTGGTTCACCGGCGGGGAGAGCCTGCACAACAACCACCACGCGTATCCCCGTTCGCCGAAGTTCAGCGTGGGGCGCTTCGAGTTCGATCCCGCCTGGGTGCTCATCAAGGTCTTCGCCGCGCTCAAGCTGGTGGGCATCACGGGGCCGGTGGCCAAGCTCACCCCGCAGTAACGAAAGGGCCCGCTAGGCGGGCGGAGCGGCGTCGGGCGGAACTTCGGTCAGCAGCATCCAGTCGTCCGTCCCATCGGCGGGCGGGCGCGAATTCGCCGCCACGCTCACCGTCCGGCCCCGGCTGGGCGAGAACCACTCCCAGACCCCGGCGGGCGCCGCGGCCTCCTGCGCCTCCCCCATCTCGGGCCCGGTCTCGCCGGCGGCCTCGCGATCGGTCTTGCGCTGGCGCTTCTCTTCCTGCTTCGCGCGGCGCATCTGGTCCTTGCGGCGGCGCTCGAAGCCATAGTTCTGGCGGGCGCTCATGGGGCGGGAAATCCCGGGTACGTGGTCACACTCATCTTCTGCGGGGAGTGTACACCGAGCCGCCCCCCTTTGCGAAGATCATCACCGCGCCGCCGATCACCCGTCGGCCACCGCGATGGCGCTGATCTCCAGCTTGCAGCGCGCGTGGGTGGCGAGCCGCGACACCTCCACCGTGGTGGTGGTGGGAAGGTGGCCGCCGAGATACTCGGCCCAGACGCGGTTGAGGTCGTCCTGCTCTTCCACCGCGGTCAGATAGCGCGTGGCGGACACGAGGTCGCGCAGGGTGCAGCCCGCCGCCTCCAGCGTCTTCTTGAGGTTCTCCATGGTCAACCGCGCCTGCTCCCGCATGCTGTCGGGCAGGTCGAACTCCTCGTCGCGGTGGGGATGGCTGTGATACACCGGCGCGGCGGTGACGCCGGACAGGAACACCAGCCGCCCCTGGGCCACGAGGATGCCGGGCGCATAGGGCATGTGCACGTCGGTGCGGCGGTCGCCGTGATGCACGATCTCGATGCGCCGGGCCATGGGGGCGCCGCTCACTCGAAGATGTTCTCGGGCAGGAAGGCGGACACGATCCAGTTCGGCGCGTCCACGATCTCGCTGATCTTGAGATCCACCGCCACGCTGGCGACGATGTAGGCTTCTTCTCGTGAAAGGCCACGTTCTTCCACCATGTGCTCGATGATGTAGCGCACCGCCTGCTGGGCGGAGGCGAAGAGGTCGGGGCCATGCGCGGTGGTGGCCACCCAGGGCCCGCGGCTGGTCCCCACCCCGATGGGCCCGCGCGTGCGGAAGCGCGGCTCGGGGATCCCGCGCCCGGACAGGAGCCCGAAGCGCAGCGTGACCTCGGCGGCCATCTCCACCGCGGTCACGCACACCTCCCCGTCGCCCTGCGCGGCATGCCCATCGCCCACGCTGAAGAGCGCGCCGTCCACCCACACCGGCAGGGACAGCGTGGTGCCGGCGGTGAGCTGCTTGATGTCCATGTTCCCGCCGTTCTTCCGCGGCGGCATGGTGCTGTGCCCGCCGGGCTCGGGCAGGGCGGTGCCCACCACGCCGGGGAAGGCCTCGATGGGCACCGCGATCTTCCGCTTCGCGTTGCGCGCGAACTTCCCGTCGGTGACGTCCCAGATCTGGAGGAACGGCTTGGGAAAGTCCGACTCCGGGAGGAGCCCGCGGCCCGGGCGGATGGCGGTCCAGCCGAAGGGCGCGCCGGGCTTCACCTCGAGGATCTCCACCACGAGGGTGTCGCCGGGCCGCGCGCCTTCCACCCGCACCGGCCCGGTGAGGGGGTGGCCGCGGAACGGCCCCCGGCCGATGACGTCCTCATGCGTGGAGGTGAGCTTGTAATAGCCGTCGGCGGCGTCCCGCGTCTCGAAGGTGACGGTGTCGCCGGGCGCGATGGTGAGGCGCGGCGGCAGGGAGTTGTTCCACTCGTAGTGCGGCTGGCTGCGGTCGAGGCGATGGTTCATGGGCGGGCGAGCTCCTCGCGAACGCGCGCGGGCGTGAACGGCACCGTGCGAAGGCGCGCGCCCGTGGCGTCGAAGACGGCGTTGGCGATGGCGGCGGGGATGGGGCAGGTCGCCGGCTCCCCCGCCCCGAGCGGCGGCTTGTCCTTGCGGTCGATGAGGACGATCTCCACCGAGTCGGGCACTTCGGGAAAGGTGAGGATGGGATAGGCGGCCCAGTCCAGCGCGGTGACACCGGCGGCGTCGAACGCCACCGACTCCTTGAGCGTGCGGCTGATGGCCTGGAGCACATTGCCCTCGATCTGATTGCGCACGCCGTCCGGATTCACGATGAGGCCGCAGTCATGGCCCACCGTCACGCGGCGCACGCGGATGGCGCCGGTGGCCCGGTCCACCTCGACCTCCGCCACGGTGGCCACATAGGCGTGCTCGCCCTCGTACTGGCAGTAGGCGATCCCCCGGCCCCGCGCGAGCGCGGTCGTCCGCGCGCCGGGCGCCGGGGAGGGGCGCGCCTGCCAGCCCGCCGCGCGCGCCGCCGCCTCCAGCACCGCCGCCGCGCGCGGATCGCTCAGATGGCGAAGCCGGAAGCCCAGCGGATCGGCGCCGGCGGCCGCCGCCAGCTCGTCGATGAAGGACTCGTTGGCGAAGGTGTTCTGCGGCGCGCCGAGCCCGCGCAGGGCGGACACTCGGAGCGGCGCGCGCTCCAGCGCGTGCAGGACGACGCGGTTGGCGCCGAAGGCATAGCCGTGCTGCGCGTTGCGCTCGCCCCCGACGGCGCTCGGGGGCGGCTCGGGCACGCCCATCTCCTCGCCCGCGAGCAGATTGCCGGAGCGGCCGCCGGGCCGGCGCGAGTGCGTCGGGGTCCACACCGCATAGTCCCAGGCGGCCACGCTCTGCCGCGCGTCCAGCGCCCCGCGCACGCGCATGAGCATGGCGGGCCCCTTGGGCTCGTGCCCGTGCTCGTCGGCGCGCGTCCACTGCACGCGCACGGGCCGGCCCACCGCGCGCGACAGCACCGCCGCGTCGGCGGCCGCGTCGTCGGCGCCGTTGTGCCCGTAACAGCCGGAGGCCTCCGCGAAGATCACCCGGACGCGCTCGGGGGGAAGACCAAGCAGCCCGGCGAGCGCGCCCCGCAGCTCGAACACGCCCTGACTGCCCGTCCAGATCGTCGCCTCGGTGGCGCGCACGTCCGCCACCCCGCAGGACGGCCCGATGGACGCGTGCATCTGGAAGGGCCAGCGGTACTCGGCTTCCAGCGCGCCCCCGGCCCCGCGGAGCGTGCCGTCCACGTCGCCGCGATTCACCAGCACCCGCGTGGTGGCCGGCGCGCGACGCAGGGCGTCGTGAAGGTCGGCCGGCGCGGGCAGCCGGCTGCCGCCCCGCCAGGTGACGACGAGTGCGCGCGCGGCGGCGACGGCCTGCTCCTCGCGCTCGCAGACCACGCCGACGAAGTCGCCCTGGCGTACGGTCTGGATGAACCCGGGCACCGCCCGCGCCGCGGTGTCGTCCACCGCGGCCACGCGCGCCCCCACCGCCCGGGGACGCACCACCCGGCCGTGCCGCATGCCCGGCAGCCGCACGTCGTGCACGTAGTCCCACCGGCCGGCGACCTTGCCCGGGATGTCCAGGCGCGGCGCCGACGTCCCCACCACCCGATAGTCCTCGCGGCTCTTGGTCTGGAAGTCGCGCGTCACCGGCCGGTTGAAGCGGCGGCCGCCCAGCAGCTCGCCGTAGCTCACGCTCCGTGACGGATCCCCCGCCACGCTCGCCACGCCGTCCCGCGTCATGAGCTGATCCGCCGAGGTGGCCAGGCGCACCGAGGCGAGAAGGCGCAGCGTGTAGCGCGCGTCGGCCGCCGCCTGGCGAATCGCCGAGGCTCCGCGCTGCAGCGTCTTGCTGCCCACGGTGGCGCCCTGGTCGGGGGTGCGCGCGGTGTCGCCCTGGACCACGCTGACCCGCGACACGTCAACGTCCAGCTCCTCGGCGACGATCTGGGCGAGGGCCGTCGAGACGCCGGTGCCCAGCTCCACCTTGCCGGTGAAGAGCGTGACGCCGCTGTCGGGTGCGACGGCGATCCAGGCGTCGATCTGGCCGGGCGGAACAGCCTGGCCCGGCGCCGCGGTCTGGCCGGGCAGCATCGGCTGGTCCTCGCCGACGCGCGGCGTCTGCGCGCGCCCGTGGGCCGGCAGCGCGAAGGCAACGATGAGGGCGCCCGCCGACTGGAGCAGCGCCCGCCGCGAGAGATCGGTCACGGCGCCACTCCCGCCGCCTGCTTGATCGCGCGGAGGATGCGCAGATGCGTCCCGCAGCGACACAGATTGCCGGCCAGCGCCCCGCGCAGCTCGCCGTCGTCGGGCCGGGGATTCGTCGCCAGGAGCGCGGCCGCGGTCATGATCATGCCGTTGATGCAGAAGCCGCACTGGGCCGCCTGGGCGTCGATGAAGGCCTGCTGCAGCGGATGGAGCCGGGCCGGCGTGCCGAGCCCTTCCAGCGTGGTGACCACCGCGGCGCCCACCGCCGAGACCGGCACGCCGCACGAGCGCACCGCGCGGCCGTCCACGTGGACGGTGCACGCGCCGCACTGGGAGAGCCCGCAGCCGAAGCGCGGCCCGCGCAGGCCCAGCTCATTGCGCAGCACGTGGAGCAGCGGCGTGTCGGGCGCCGCCGCCACCGGGTGCCGCTGGCCGTTGACCGTGATCTCGATGCCGCGCGTCTCCTGGAGGGGCCGGCCGAGCCGGCGCCTCAGTACCGGTCGATGACGGTGACGCCGACGGTGGCGAAGCTGTCCATCGAGGCGAGCACGCTGCCGGCCTCTTCCAGGGGCACCGTCCGGCTCACCAGCTTGCCCGGCGCCAGCTTGCCCGACTGCACCATCTGGAGCATGGCGTCGAAGCGCGGTGCGGGCATGCCGTACGAGCCGATCATGCTCGCCTCCTTGAGGACGAGGAGGTCGATGGGAATGGGCACCATGCCCTTCTCCGCCGAGGAGGTGAGCCCGATCTGCAGGTGCCGGCCCTGCCTCCGGACCGACATCACCGAGGCCTGGCAGGTGGCGGCCACGCCGAGCGCGTCCACCGACACGTGCGCGCCCCCGCCGGTGAGGTCCGCGATGGCCTTCACGGCGTTGTCCGTCTTCGCGTTCACGGTCGCCACCGCGCCCAGCGACTTGGCCAGCGCGAGCTTGTCGTCCGAGATGTCCACGCCGATCACGCTGGCGCCCAGCGCGGTGGCGATCTGCACCGCGGAGAGCCCGATGCCGCCGCAGCCGTGCACCGCCACCCACTCGCCGGCCCGTACATGGGCGCGGTCCACGAGCGCGTGGAAGGACGTCATGTAGCGGCAGCCCATGCTCGCCGCGTCGGTGAAGCCGATGGAGTCCGGCAGCGGCACGAGGTTCACGTCGGCAAAGGGCACGCCCACCAGCCGGCCGAAGCCGCCCCAGTAGGCGATGCCCGGCGTCACGCGCATGTCGCAGAGATGCGGCTGGCCGGCGCGGCAGTAGTCGCAGTGCCCCTCGCCCTGGCTGAAGGGCACCAGCACGCGCTGCCCGCGGTGGACGCGCGTGACGCCCTCGCCCACTTCCTCGACCACGCCGCAGAACTCGTGCCCGAGCACGTGGGGGAAATTCAGCTTGAGCCCGAACCAGCTCCAGTCGCCGACCCAGGCATGCCAGTCGCTGCGGCAGATGCCGTTGGCCTCCACGCGAACCACCGCGCCCCCGGGAAAGATCTTCGGATCGGGCATCTCCCGGACGACGAGCGGCCGGCGAATGTCTTCCATCACGGCGGCTTTCATGCGCCGGTCTCCTCCGACCTGCCGGGGACGCTCAGTCGAGCCCCCAGGTGAAGACATGGGTGGGCGTCAGCTCGATCATCACGGAGTCGTCGTCCCCGAGGGCGGCCTCGAGGGGATACTGCGGATACTTGGCGTAGAGCAGCCGCCGGATCCGGCGAAAGCGGGGCCCACTCTCGATGAGGGCCGCCGTTCCCTGCACCATCACGCCGCGTAGCTCGCCCCAGTCCTCGCTGTAGTGGTCCACCGTGAGCGCGAACTGCGGATTGGCGCGCAGGTTCAGGACCTTGCGGCCGTCGGTGCCCGAGGCGAGGTAGACCTTGCCGCCGTCCAGGACGTGGCAGACGGGCACCAGGTGCGGGATGCCCGTGCCGCCCGCGGTGGCGATCCGGCATACCCGCTCCCAGCGGAGGAGCTTGGCCGCCGCCTTGGGGATCCGCACCGGCTTGAGCTGCCGGGGCTGCCGCGGCCGTCGCCGCGCGCGCGCCATCAAACCGCTCCCGTCAGGATCATGTCTTTCAGCATCGAGAAATGCTAGGCGTCCCCGTCGGTGGTGTCAATGGCCGGAGGCCGCGGGCCCTCCGCGGAGCCGGGCGCCGATGCTCCAGAGCGAGACCAGCGCCCACACGCCTTCCAGCAGCACGAAGCCCCACTGCTGCCCGTGCCACGCGTCCACGGTGAGGACCACCGAGCCCACGAAGTTCAGCCACAGATAGGCATGGGACTCGAGCTTGAGCACGCGGAACTGCCCGAGCACGAAGGCCACCAGGATGAGGATGGCGCCGGCGAACTGGACGGTCTGGCCCATGGGTGCGCTCAGGCGCCTCGCGACCGTCTCATCAGCCAGGCCGCCGTCACCAGACCCGCGAGCGGCAACCAGACCCACCGGGCCTCGCTGGCGAGGGTCTCCAGCCCGCGCGACGAGAAGAACCCGCGCCAGAGGGGCGAGACGCGAATGGGCCGCCACGGAAAGAAGTAGCGTGTGTCGTCGAAGGGCGCGAGGAAGGCCACGCCGGGGCCGCCGTCGGTCAGCGCGTCGAGCATGCCGTGCGAGGCCATGGCGACGCCGAGGATTCCCCAGCAGGCGAGCAAGGGAAGCCCGGTCCCGCGATATGCGAGCGCGGCCGCGCCCAGGCTCACGAGAAAGGCGGCCGCGAGCGAGTGCGTCATTCCGCGATGCGCCCACGGCGAGCCCCAGGGAATACCGAAGAACCCCGCCAGCACGTCGAGGTCGGGAAGCATCGCCAGGCCGGCGGCGAGAAGCCAGAACGGCCAGGGCAGGCGACGGAATCGGGTGAGCAGACGGCCGAGGCCCCAGGCCACCACGGCGTGGGTCATGATGGTGGGCATGGGCGGTAGAATATCAGTCCGGGCCCGACCATGACCGCTTCCACGACGTTCACCGCCGAGCTGTGGCGCTCCATCGCGCCGATCTACGCCGCCATCCTCCGCCACCCCTTCCTGGCCGGGCTCACCGACGGCTCGCTCCCGCGCGAGTCCTTCCAGTTCTACGCCGTGCAGGACGCGCTCTACCTCCGCGATTTCGCGCGGGCGCTTTCCATCGCCGCCGCCCGCGCGCCGCAGGACGACTGGATCATCATGTTCAACGAGCACGCGGCGGGCGCGCTCAAGGTGGAGCGGGCGCTGCACGAGGGCTTCTTCGCGGAGTTCGGCCTCTCACCCGCGGCGGTGGCGGCCACGCCCCTGGCGCCCACCAACCTCGCCTATACGAGCTACCTGCTGGCCGTCGCGTACGGCGCGCCCTTTCACGAGAACATGGCCGCGCTGCTCCCCTGCTACTGGATCTACTGGGAGGTGGGCAAGGAGCTGGAGCGCCGCGGCTCGCCCGATCCCCTCTTCACGCGCTGGATCGGCACCTATGCCTCCGGCGAGTTCGGCGCGCTGGTGGAGGCGGTGCTGGCCGCCACCAATGCCATGGCCGCGCGTGTCGGCGAGCCCGAGCGAAAGGCCATGCGCCGTCACTTCCTCGCCACCAGCCGCTACGAGTGGATGTTCTGGGACATGGGCTGGCGGCGCGAGGCCTGGCCCGTCTAGCCGGCCTGAAAACGCTGGTGCTCCACGAACGCCGCCAGGTCCGCGGCGGAGTAGAAGACCAGGCGCACGTCGCGCAGGCTTCCGGGCACGGCCAGGGCCTCGGCCAGCGCCGCGGAGGCAACGGCCGCCGCCTCGGCGCGCGGATACCCGAAGACGCCGGTGGAGATGGCGGGAAACGCGAGGGACTCGAAGCCTTTTTCCTGGGCCAGCGCGATCGATCGCCGATAGCACGACGCGAGAAGCTGGGCCTCCTGCCCCGCGTGCCGGCCATAGACCGGCCCCACGGTGTGGATGACGTGGCGCGCTGGGAGCCGTCCGCCTGTGGTGAGAGCCACCTCGCCGGTGGGCAGGCCCGACGGAAATGCCGTCCGGCGCAGGGCCTGGCACTCCGCGAGGATCTGGAGGCCGCCCTGCGCGTGGATGGCGCCGTCCACTCCGCCCCCGCCCAGCAGGGACGAGTTGGCCGCGTTCACGATCGCGTCCACCCGCTGCTGCGTGATAT
>DASRWT010000125.1:0-63723 GCA_035654455.1 Candidatus Nitrosocosmicus sp.
GCGTAGAGGGTGTAGCCGTCGGGCGGAGAGCCCTTCGCTTCGCGGGCGCCCACCGTCCCCGAGGCGCCCCCCACGTTCGCGATGACGACGGTGGCGCCCAGCGCCTTCTGGAAGGGCTGGCCGAAGGGCCGGAAGATATTATCGGTGTCGCCGCCGGCCGCCCACGGCACGATGAGCTTCACCGGGCGGTCGGGGTAGGCGGCGGGGAGGGTGGAGGCTGCCGCGAGAACGAGGGCAGCCAGCAGGGCGAGCGTCGCGAGCTTGCGCATGGGTGTCGCCTCCGGTGAACGGTGTGGGCCGTGGAAGCGGGCACATGATAGCAGCGGGCGCGCGCCCGCAGCAAGCCGGCTAGGCGCCGGACTCGGACCTAAAGGATCGCGAGATCCAGTAGAAGGCGGCGGCCGCCACCGCGAGCATGGCCATCCCCATCGCGGTCTCGGCGAAGATGAGCTTGCCGATGCCGAAGAGCGTGGCGTAGACGGCGACGATGCCGGCGATCCAGTTGGTCCACGCCAGCGCGCCGCCCGGAATCGGCTCGCGGCCGAAGCCCAGCCGCCGGGAGACCGTCGCCCACCCCGGCCCGCCGGGACGGACCCGCCGGTAGAAGGCGTCCAGCACCGCGGGCGGCTCGGGCGCGGTGGCGAAGGTCACCACCACCCACACCACCGTGCTCACCGCCACCGTCACCAGCATCACGGCGGCGATGGCATTGGGATCGTTCTCGGCGAAGCGCGGCGCCACGTAGCGGAAGGCCAGGAAGCTCACCACGAAGCTGGCGATCATGGCGGAGATCTCACTCCACGCATTGATGCGCCACCAGTACCAGCGCAGGATGAGGACGAGCCCGGTGCCGGCGCCCATGGCGAGCAGCAGCTCCCAGGCCTTCTCGATGCTCGACAGCTGGGACGTCACCGCGATGGAGGCGAGGAAGAGGAGCACCGTCGCCGCGCGCGACACGCCGACATAGTGGCGCTCGGTGCCATCGGTCTTGATGAACCGCTTGTAGAAATCGTTGACGAGATAGGAGGCGCCCCAGTTGAGATGGGTGCCCACCGTGCTCATGTAGGCGGCGGCGAAGCCCGCCAGCATGAAGCCGCGCCAGGGGGTGGGCAAGAGGTCCACGAAGGCCTGGACGTAGCCGGCCTCCTTGTCCTGGAGAGTGGGGTAGAGGATCACGGTGGCGAGCCCGGTCACGATCCACGGCCAGGGCCGGAGCGCGTAGTGGGCGATCTGGAAGAACAGCGTGGCGAGCACGCCGTCCCGCTCCGAGCGGGCGCTGAAGATGCGCTGGGCCACATAGCCCCCGCCCCCCGGCTCCGCGCCCGGATACCAGGCCGCCCACCACTGCACGGACAGATACACCATGAGGGTCATGAGGGGCATCCAGGCATAGGCGTGGATGCCGGTGGAGTCGGCGCGCACCGGGAGCACCGAGAGCGCGGCCGCCTCGCTCCCGAAATGAGCCGCCACCTTGGTCTTGAGCACGGCGATGCCGCCCACCGCGTCCACCGCGTAGACGGCGAGCACGATCACCGCTGTCATCTTGATGACGAACTGCACGAGATCGGTCCAGAGCACCGCCCACATCCCGGCCGCCACCGAGTAGAGCAAGGTGATGAGGAAGCAGATCCCCACCGCGAGGACCTCGCCGCTCACCACCACCCCCAGGATGGACACGTCCTGGAGCCCGAGCGCGATGGTGAGGATCTTGATCATGGCGCGGGTGACCCAGCCGAGAATGATGAGGTTGATCGGCAGGGCGAGATAGAGCGCGCGGAAGCCGCGCAGGAAGGCCGCCGGCCCGCCGCTGTAGCGCACCTCCGCCAGCTCCACGTCGGTCATGACGCGCGCCCGGCGCCAGAGCCGGGCGAAGAAGAAGACGGTGAGCATGCCGCTCATCACGAAGTTCCACCAGAGCCAGTTGCCCGCCACGCCCTTGGTGGCGACGAGTCCGGTGACCACCAGCGGGGTGTCGGCGGCGAAGGTGGTGGCGACCATGGCGGTGCCCGCGAGCCACCACGGCGCCTGCCGTCCGGAGAGGAAGTACTGGTCGAGGCTCTGGCCGCCGCGCCGGGTGAAGTAGAGGCCGATGGCCGTGCAGAGCACGAAATAGCCGACGACGATCGCCCAATCCACCGGTGAGATGGCCATGCGCGTCTCAACTCCGCAATACTGCGGCGGAGAAGGCCGAGTCAAGAAATTTCGGCGCGGGCCCATGCTAGAATTGCTCCGTCGATGGCTCCGTCGCACCGCCGCCCGCTCCGCTCGCCCGCCCGCCTCAAAGCCCCGATGGAGCGCCTGTACGAGGAGTTCGACTGGGCCGCCCGGACGCCCGCCGACGCCATCCGCTATCCCCTCGCGTACCCCGACCCGCGGGATCAGGAGGTCGTCGCGCTCCTCGCCGCGTGCCTCGCCTATGGCCGTGTCAGCCTCTTCGGCCCCTGGGTGGCCTGGGCCCTCGAGCGGATGGGGCCCTCGCCGCACGGGTTCGTGCGGGACTTCGACCCCGCCCGCCAGGGCGAGGCCTTCGCGGGCTTCCACTATCGCTTCAACCGCCCGCGCGACCTGGTGGCGTTCTGCGCCGCCGCCGGCGGCATCCTCCGCGCGCACGGCACGCTGGGCGCGTTCTTCGCCGCCGGCTACTCGCCGGAGGACGCCACGGTGGGGCCCGCGCTCGAGCGCTTCGTGGGCGAGTTCCGCTCGCCGCGGATCGCGGCCCTCTTCCCGCGCCGCCGCTTCTCCTACGGGTACCAGCACCTCTTCCCGCGCCCGTCCACCGGAGGGGCGTGCAAGCGCCTGCTGCTCTACCTCCGCTGGATGATTCGCCGGGAGCGGCCGGACTTCGGGCTGTGGACCCGCGTCCCGCCCTCGGCGCTCGTCATCCCCGTGGATACCCACATCGAGCACATGGCGCGCGCGGTGGGGCTCACGCGCCGTCGCAGCCGCAACTGGCTCATGGCGGAGGAGATCACGAGCCGGCTCCGGCTGCTCGACCCCGCCGATCCGGTGAAGTACGACTTCGCGCTCTGCCACAAGCGCATGTCGGGCGACTGCCCGGGCCGGCGGGATGCCGTGGTCTGCGCGCCCTGCGGCCTCCGGCCGGTCTGCGCGCACTGGCGCGGCTGGCGCCCCCTGGAGCGGCCGGCGTGACGCCGCTGGAGATCGCGCTCGTGGTGGTGCTGGTGGGCGGGCTGGTCGCGCTCTCCTGGGTGCTGGCGGGCATGCGGCACGATCTCGACGCCGCCCGGCGGCCGGGGCCGGATCCGGTGGCAGAGCTGCTGCAGCGCCAGATCGAGGCCGTGCGCGCGGAGGGCCGGGCCGGCCAGGACGGCCTGCGTCAGGAGGTCGGCGATCTGGGCGGCCGCGTCCGCGACGAGCTGGGCGCGCTGCGTCTCGCGCTGGCCGGCGAGCTCAAGGGCGTCAGCGCCGAGGTGACCAAGCAGCTGGGCGACGGGATGCGGCTCTTCCAGTCCGCCCAGGCCACCATGGGCGACCGCCTCGACCGCGCCGCGCAGGTGGTGGGGGAAGTGCAGGGGAGCCTCGGCAAACTGGGCGAGGCGACCCAGCGCGTGGCCGATGTCGGCCGTGAGATCCAGGGGCTGGAGCAGGTGCTCCGCTCGCCCAAGATCCGGGGCGGCCTGGGCGAGACCCTGCTGGAGCAGGTGCTGTCCCAGATGCTGCCCCGCGAGCACTGGGCGCTGCAGCACGGCTTCCGGTCCGGCGACCGGGTGGACGCGGTGGTCCTCGTGGGCGGTCGCATGGTCTCGGTGGACGCCAAGTTTCCCCTCGAGAACTTCCGCCGCATGCTGGAGGAGCCCGAGGAGGACAAGCGCCGGCCCCATCGCAAGCAGTTCGGCCGGGACGTCAAGGCGCGCGTGGACGAGATCGCCAAGAAGTACATCCTGCCCGACGAGGGCACCTTCGACTTCGCGCTCATGTACGTGCCGGCCGAGAACGTGTACTACGAGATCATCGTGAGCCCGGAGGAGGGGGACGACGAGCCCATCTCGTCCTACGCGCTCGCCCGCCGCGTGATCCCGGTGTCGCCGAATAGCTTCTACGCCTATCTGCAGGTGATCGTGCTCGGCCTGCGCGGCCTCCGCATCGAGGCCAGCGCCCGCGACATCCAGGACGACCTGGCGCGGCTCACCACCGATCTCGGCCGCATGCAGGAGCACATGGGCAAGCTGGGCGCGCATCTGGGGAACGCCCAGAAGCAGTACACCGACGCGGAGCGGGCGCTGGCGCGATTCGAGGCCAAGCTCGGCGCCATCGGGCGCGCCGCCGAGGGCCAGGACGCCCAGCAGTCGCTGCTGGCGCCGCCGCCTGCGGTCGAGCCGCTGTGATACGATAACGATATGAGTGACATCCAGTTCCAGGTCTTCGGGATCAATCTCCTCGTCCGTCTCCTGGCCGAGCCGCCCGCGGATGTCCGCGTGCACTGCCCCAAGGGCTCTCCCATCCGCTACGGCGAGGTGGTGAACCGCGGCGACGGGTTCGACGAGGGCGCCAATGCCTTCCGGGAGATGCCGCCGGTGAAGTCCGTGGTCGCCTTCGAGGAGAATCCGGAAGAGGTCGAGGGCCACTACTTCTACATCGCGGGCGAGGAGCACCGGGTGATCCGGCTCGACGCCGTCATCCTCTCCTTTCCTCTCGAGTAGCGCGAGCCTCTTCGTCCCTCCGTCTCGCGTGGCCGTCCTCGGGATCGACGTCGGCTACTCCCGGAACCGCCCCAGCACCGGTCTCTGCGTCATCGTCCCCGGCGATCCCGAGCCCGTGCGCTGCGCGCACGTGCGCGCCGGGGAGGCCCTCGCCACGGCGCGCGCGCTCCTGCGGGGAAGCGCCCTCGCCGCCGTCGGTCTCGACGGCCCCGTGCGTCCCGACCTCCAGCTCACGCGGCTCGGGCGCGAGTGCGAGCGGCGGCTCGGGCGCGCGCCCTTCCATCTGCGCTGCAAACCGGGGTCCACGAAGGCGCCCGTCGGGCAGCGGCTCCACGCGGAGGCGACCCGGCTCGCGCGGGCGCTCGTCGCCTCGCAGCCCGGGGTGCGGGTGTTCGAGGCCTTTCCCAACGCGTTCCTGCGCACCATGCTCGGCGCGGACGCCTTCGGTCGGGTCGCGCGCGGGGCGAAGAGCCAGGTGTACTGGGAGCGGTGCGCGTCCGACGGCATCCTCCGCCGAGTGATCGCCGCCCTCTACGGCACGGCTTCGGCGCCGATCGCCGCGCGCCTGACTGCCCTCACGCAGCGCGACGAGCGGGCGGCCGCCGTCTGCGCGCTCACCGCCGCGGCGGGGGCGCTGGGGCTGGCCACGCGCGTCGGCGATCCCGACGACGGCTGGATCTCGCTGGCGCCCCGCCGCTTCCTTGCCGACTGGGCGCGGGAAGCCCTATAGTCACGGCATGAGCGCGCTCAAGAAGATACTGGCCAAGATCGACGCGGATGAGCTGGTGGAGCTCACCCGCGAATTGATCCGCATTCCCAGTGTCTATCGGCCCGATGATCCCGCCGCCACCGAGGCGAAGGTGGCCGCGCATGTCGAGGCGTGGCTGCGGCGGGAAGGCTTCGCCGTCGAGATCCAGGCGGTCGCGCCCGGCCGGCCCAATGTCATCGGCACGCTCGGCGAGAAGCGGCCCGGGACCCGCAGCCTGCTCCTCGAAGGCCATACCGACGTGGTCACCGAGGGCGATCCGCAGGCCTGGAGCCGCCCGCCGTTCGGCGCCGAGCTCGTGGACGGACGCATCTACGGGCGCGGCGCCGCGGACATGAAGGGCGGGCTCGCCGCCGCCATGGTGGCCGCGGCCGCCTTCCGGCGCGCCGGCGTGGAGCCCAGGGGCAAGCTCGTGGTGGGGGCGCTCGTGGATGAGGAGGACCGGATGCTCGGGGTGCGTCACCTCGTCACCACCGCGGTGGGGCGCGAGCTGGACGCCGCCATCATCTGCGAGCCGGAAGAGAACGAGCTCTGCCTCGTGCAGCGCGGCGTGGTCTGGGCGCGCTTCCGCGTGCGCGGGAAGATGGCGCACGGGGCGATCCGCGAGGCCGGGCTCAATCCCATCACCGTGCTCGGGGCCATCCTCCGCGAGGTGCCGGCGCTCGAGCGCCGGCTGCGCCGCCGCTGCGAGAAGAGCCCCTATCTTCAGCCGCCCACGGTGACGCCCACCATCGTCCAGGCGCCGCCTCGCGGGGTAGGGGTGCCGCAGTCGAACGTCATCCCGGCGCTGGGCGAGATGACGCTGGACGTCCGGGTCACACCCGGCGTGGGCGCGGACGAGCTGCATGCCGAGCTCGAGGCGCTGTGCCGCGCCGGTGAGGCCGCGGTGGAAGGCGTCAAGGTGGAGTGGGAGCCGGTGAACTCCTTCCGGCTCGCGACCAAGGTGGACAAGGGCGAGCCGCTCGTGCAGGCGATGGTGAAGGGGGTCCGCCAGGCCACGAGGCATGGCCCGCGCTGGGGCGGCGTGCCGGGCTCCACCGACGGCACCATCCTGCGCATGGAGCTGGGGTTGCCCATCGTGACGTGCGGGCCCGGGAATCGGCAGATTCCGCACCAGGTGGATGAGTATGTGGACGTCGCAGAATTGGTTGAGTCGGCAAATATTTACGCGGCATCGACTCTCAATTACCTCGAAGGGTAGTGGCTCTCCCCCAGCGGCCCCGCCTCCGCTCGCTCGAGGCGTTTCCCATCGAGCAGGACGGGCGGCGCATGGTCGGTCTCCGCGATCCGGCCGGATTCACCGAGCAGGTGGCGATGCTGCCCATCCCGCTCCTGGACGTGGTCTCGCTGTTCGACGGGGACCACGCGATCGACGAGATCCGGGACATCGTCGCCGCCCGCCATGGCGGGGGCCTCTCCGCTGCCGACGTGGTCGCGGTCGCGGAGCGGCTGGACGAGGCGGGCTTCCTCGACAGCCCTCGCTTCGCGGAGCGGCGCCGGCGGATCGAGGCCGAGTTCGCCGCCCGACCCGATCGGCCCGCGGCGCATGCGGGCGGCGCGTATGCAGGGGAGGCGGACGCGCTGCGGGAGCAGATCGCGGGGTTTTTCTCGGATGCCGACGGGCCCGGTACGGCACCCGATAGCTTGGCGGCGACTCGGGGATCTGATCCCGACTCGTCGTCGGGAAAGTTGGCGGCGGCTCGGGGATCTGATCCGGACTCGTCGTCGGGAAAGTTGGCGGCGGCTCGGCATTTTGATCCACGGTCGCCCCAAGGGGCGACCTCTGTAGGGAGGCTTCGCGACTCTGGAATTCGCGGGCTGCTCGCACCTCATATTGACTTTCACCGGGGCGGGCCGGTCTACGCGTGGGCGTACAAGGAGATCCTGGAGCGCTGCGACGCCGATCTGTTCGTGGTGCTGGGCACCTGCCACGCGGGCATGGCGGAGCCGTTCGCCGCCACGCTCAAGGCCTTCGATACCCCGCTGGGCCCCGTCCCGGCGGACCGCGATTTCCTCGACGCGCTGGGCCGTCGGTACGGCCACGATCTCTTCGCGTCGGAGGGGGCGCATCGTATCGAGCACTCCATCGAGTTCCAGGCCGTGATGCTGCGCTGGGCGCTCGCCGATCGGCCCTTCACCATGGTGCCCCTGCTCGCCTCGTTCCTGCACGAGGCGGTGTGGACAGGGCAGGAGGCCGAGGCCGATCCGCGCGTGCCCCGATTCCTTGGCGCGCTCGCCGAGACGCTCTCCGCCTCGGGGCGGCGCGTCTGCGTGGTGGGCGGCGTGGATCTGGCGCACGTGGGCCCGCGCTTCGGCGATGCCGAGCCCAACACTCCCGTCTTCCTCGCCGAGGTCGAGCGTGCCGATCGCGCCATGCTGGAGACCATCACCGCCGGGGACGCCTTCGCCTTCTTCGCCTCGGTGACGGCCGACCGCGACGCGCGGCGCATCTGCGGGCTCTCGCCGATCTACTCGTTTCTTCGCGTGCTCCCGGGCGCGCAGGGCCGCCTCATCCGTTACCGCCAGTGGCCCGACCCCGAGGGGACGGTGAGCTTCTGCGCGGCGGCATTCTCCTGAGGGCGACGCTTCCATGGCCTCCGATCCCTCCACCTGGAAGCTCCCCCGGCTTCGCATCGACCGCGACGGGCTCTGGTATCACGAGGACCAGGAGGTCACCCACGAGGGCATTCTCGCCACGCTCCGAGCGGGCCTGCTCCACGACGCCGACGGCCACTATCTCCAGATCGGCCCGGTGCGCGTGCCGGTGGCGGTGGACGACGCGCCGCTGGTGGTGATTCGCGCCGAGGACGATGGCGATGGGCTGGCAGTGATCCTCAACGACGGCAGCCGTGAGCCGCTCCGGCCCGAGACGGTGCGGCTGGGGCCGGGCGAGGTCCCGTACGCGACGGTGAAGGACGGGCGCTTCCAGGCGCGCTTCAATCGCGCCGCCGCGTATCAGCTCCTGCAGCGCCTCGTGGACGATCCGGAGACCGGGGGCGCGGCGCTGGTCCTGGGCGCGCGGCGCTGGGTCATTCCCCGCGTCGCGGGCGGCTGAGCGGGTGGGCCTGGCTCACCGGGCGCGGACTTCCTGGAGGACGGCGATCATCTCGGAATGGATGTGGCCGTTCGAGGCGACCAGGGCGGGGGCCTCGCGGTCGAGCGGGCCGCCGTCGAGCGCGGTGACCCGCCCCCCCGCTTCCTCGACGAGCAGCGCGCCGGCCGCCGCGTCCCAGGGCCCCAGCACCAGCTCCCAGTAGCCGTCGAGGCGGCCGGCGGCGACGGCGGCGAGCGTGATGGCGGCGGAGCCCAGCTCCCGCACGCTCCGATTGCGACGGGTGAAGGCGGCATACTCGGCCAGGTTATTGTCCGCGGTATCCCGCACGTCGTAGGGGAAGCCGGTGGCGAGGAGGCTCGCGCCGAGGCCGGCGGTGAGGGAGACCGCGAGGCGCCGGTCCTCGAGGAAGGCGCCTCCGCCGCGCTCGGCCACGAAGCACTCGTCGAGGTTCGGATCGTAGACCACACCCACCACGGGGCGGCCGTCCACCTCGAGCGCGATGGAGACCGAATAGAGCGGGAGCCCGTGAACGAAATTGGTGGTCCCGTCCAGCGGATCGATCACCCAGCGGTGCGTGGCCGAGCGGCGCTGGGCGCCGCCTTCCTCGCCCAGGATCGAGTGATCGGGGAAGCGCGCGTGAATGGTCTCCACCACCAGCGCCTCCGCGCCGCGATCGATCTCGGTGACCAGGTTGATGGGGCTGGTCTTGGTGGACACGTCGCGGGCCCCGCCGCGGTGGGCCCGGAGGAAGGCCCCCGCGCGCCGCGCCGCCGCCACCGCGACCTCCCGGAATGCGCCGCTCATGGCCATCGAGCGTAGCACGGCGCCGCGCGCCGGCTCGTCGCGCGCCTTGACAACCATCGGCGTCCCTCGGCACAGTGGGCGCGGACCCTCATGGAGACCAAGACTCAGCCCGGTGTCGTGAACTGCGTGGCCTACGCGGCCGGCTGCCGCGTGGCCGACGTGGCCATCGAGGACATCAGCGAGGTCCTCAAGCTCTCCGATCAGTTCGTGTGGATCGGGCTCTACGAGCCGGGGCCCGAGCTCCTGCAGAAGGTGAAGGAGGAGTTCGGGCTGCACGAGCTGGCCATCGAGGATGCGCTCCTTGCTCATCAGCGGCCGAAGCTGGAGCGCTACGGGGACTCGTTCTTCATGGCGCTGCGCACCGCGCAGATGAACCGCGAGAAGAAGGCGGCCGAGTTCGGCGAGACCCATCTCTTCGTGGGGTCGCACTATATCGTGTCGGTGCGCCACGGAGCCTCGCTGTCCTACGCGCCCGTCCGCGCGCGCTGCGAGGCGAATCCGCGGCTGCTCAGCATGGGACCGGGCTTCGTGCTCTACGCGATCATGGACTTCATCGTGGACCAGTACTTCCCCGTGGTGGACGAGCTGGAGGCGGAGCTCGAGCGGCTGGAAGAGGCCATCTTCGGGGATCAGTTCAGCCGGGACACCACCGAGTCCATCTACAACCTCAAGCGCAGCCTGCTGGAGCTGAAGCGCGCCGTCTCGCCCCTGGTGGACATCTGCAACCGCCTGGTACGCTTCGACGTCGATCTGGTGCCCGAGGAAGTGCGCCCCTATATCCGGGACGTCTACGATCACTCGATCCGGATCAACGAGACGGTGGACACGCTCCGCGAGCTCCTGACCTCCGCGCTGGAGGCCAACCTCTCGCTGATCGCGGTGGCGCAGAACGACTCCATGAAGCAGCTGGCGGCCTGGGCCGCCATCATCGCGGTGCCCACCATGATCGCGGGAGTCTACGGGATGAACTTCCGGCACATGCCCGAGCTGGACTGGTGGCTCGGCTACCCCTTCGCCATCGGCCTGATGGTGACGGTGTGCGGCGCGCTCTACTGGCGCTTCAAGCGCGCGGACTGGCTCTGATGCGCATCGTGATCATGGGGAGCGGGGGTACGGGAGGATTCTTCGGAGCCAAGCTCGCCCGCGCGGGAGAGGACGTGACCTTCGTGGCGCGGGGCGAGCATCTCCGGGCCATCCAGGCGAACGGGCTCCGCGTCAAGTCCGCGCTGGAGGGGGAGTTCGAGGTTCGCGCGCCCGCGGTGGAGCGGCTGGACGGGTTGCCGCCGGCCGACCTCGTGTTCTTCTGCGTGAAGTCGTTCGACACCGAGCCGGCCGCGGAGGCTGTCCGCCCCGTGGTGGGGCCGCAAACCGGCGTGCTCTCCATCCAGAACGGCGTGGACAACGAGGACAAGCTGGGGGCCATCCTGGGCGCGGGCCACGTGATCGCCGGCATCGCGGAGGTGTTCGCCACCATCGAGGCGCCGGGCGTGATCAGCCACGGGCTGCTGGGGCGCATACGCTTCGGCGAGATGGACGGCAAGGAGTCGGAGCGCGTCCGCGCCTTCCTTGCCGCCTGCGGGCGCGCCGGGATCCCCGCGGAGCTCGCCCCCGATCCCCTCCGGATGCTGTGGGAGAAGTACGTGTTTCTCGTCGCCCAGTCCGGCATGAGCGCCTTGACCCGCTGTCCGGTCGGCGTGCTGCGCGCGCTGCCGGAGACGCGCGCCATGTACCGCCGCCTCTTCGAGGAGCTGGTGCGGCTGGGTCGCGCCGAGGGCGCCGCGATCGACGAGACGCTGACGGAAGGGCTCCTCGGCCGCCTGGACACGCTGGGACCCGGCGCCTTCTCCTCGCTCCACTTCGATCTCGTCAAGGGCAAGCGCCTCGAGCTGGAGGCGCTGCAGGGGCATGCGGTGCGCCTGGGCGAGCGGCACGGCATCCCCACGCCGGCGCTGGCCGCGCTCTACGCGGGCCTCCGTCCGTTCCGCGACGGTCGTCCCCGCGAAGCCGTCGGCTGAAGCGGCCCCGCCCCCTGGGGGCGGCGTCTATACTGGGTCGATGTCGCCGGCTCGGCGGTTCCTCGGCTACCTTCGCCCCTATCTCACCCGCTATCTGGCGGGAGTGGCGTGCCTCGTCTTCGCGACCACGTTCTCGCTGGCCATTCCGTGGACGGTGAAGCGCGCGGTGGACGCCCTCAGCGCGGGCACGAACGGGCACACGCTGGGCGGGTTCGCGCTCCTCATCCTGGCGCTGGCCGTCCTGCACGGCCTGGCCCGGCTCGGCTCGCGCTTCGCGATGATCGGCGCCGGGCAGTGGGTCGAGCACGACGTGCGCCGGGACCTCTACGCGTCCTTTCTCCGCCGCCCGCCCGCCTTCTACCACACGCATCGCACCGGCGATCTCATGTCCCGCGCCACCAGCGACGTGAGCAATGTCCGCGCCCTGGCGGGCTTCGGCGGCACCATGCTGGTGGCGACCACGCTGGCCTTCGCGGGCACGCTCGCCGCCATGTGGAGCATCGACCCCTGGCTCACGCTCTGGGCGCTGTCGCCGTCACCGCTCCTCGTGCTCGCCACCAAGCGGTTCAGCCACGCGGTGGACGAGCAGTCGGTGGCGGTCCAGGAGCAGCTCGGAGCGCTCTCTGCCAAGGTGCAGGAGAACCTCACCGGGATGCCGGTGGTGCGCGCCTACACCATGGAGGCGCGCGAGATAGAGAGCTTCGGCCGGCTGAATGCCGAGTATCTCGTGCGCAGCCTCCGGCTGGCCCGCACCCAGTCCGGCTTCTGGCCCCTGATGGGTCTGGTCGCGGGGCTGGGCAGCCTGATCGTGCTCTGGCTGGGCGGGCGCGCCGTGGTCGAGGGCCGCATCACGCTGGGCTCTTTCGTGGCCTTCAACGGCTATCTGGCCTACCTGGCGTGGCCCACGGTGGCGCTGGGCTGGACGCTCGCCATCGTGCGCCGCGGGATGACGTCCATGGAGCGGATCGCCGAGGTGCTGGACTCGCCGCCCGCGGCGTCCGACCGGCCGGACCATGCTCCCGGCGCGGCGGCCCCGCGCGCGCTCGCTCCCCCCGGCGCGATCGAGTTCCGCGGCCTGACGTTCGCCTATCCGGGCCGCGAGCCCACGCTGCGTGACGTCTCCTTCACGGTCCCGATGGGGAGCGTGGTGGCGGTGGTGGGGCCGACGGGCAGCGGCAAGTCCACCCTGGGCGCGCTGATCTGCCGGCTGTACGAGCCGCCGCGCGGCACCGTGCTCGTGGGCGGAGTGGACGTGCGCGATCTGCCCGCGTCCGCGCTGCGCCGGAGCATCGGCTACGTCCCGCAGGAGGCGTTTCTCTTCTCCCGATCGCTGCGGGACAATATCCGCCTCGCGGACGACGGCGCGTCCGACGAGCGGGTGCGCGCGGCGGCGCTCACCGCCGGCCTGACCGAGGAGGTGGACGCGCTGGCCGGAGGCTGGGACACCGTGGTGGGCGAGCGCGGTCTCACGCTGTCCGGCGGTCAGCGCCAGCGGGCGGCGCTCGCGCGGGCCCTCCTGGGTGACCCCGCCTATCTGATCCTCGACGACGTGTTCGCCTCGGTGGATCCGGGCAAGGAAGCGGAGATACTCCGGGGCCTGAGCGGCGCGCTCCGCGGGCGCACCACCCTGGTCATCACCCACCGGCTCCGGGTCGCGGAGTCCGCCGACCGCGTGGTGGTGCTGGAGGAGGGCCGGGTGGTGGAGGCGGGTACGCACGACGAGCTCGTCGGCGCCGGCGGCCTCTATACCCGGCTCTGGCGCACCCAGCAGATCGAGGCCGAGCTTGACCAGGCCTGAAGACCACGACGAGATTCTGGGGAAGGCCTATGACGCCCGCCTGATGTCGCGGCTGTGGGCGGTGACACGCCCGCACAAGCGACTCGTCCTCGTCTCCCTCGCCCTCTTTCCGCTCACCGCCGCCGCCGAGCTCCTGCAGCCCTATCTCGTCAAGGTCGCCATCGACCACCATATCCTCGCCGGGGACTGGGAGGGCCTCGCGCGCATCGCCGTGCTCTTCCTGGTCACCCTGGTGGCGCTCTATGCGCTCCGGGCGGTGCAGGCCTACGTCACCCAGCTCACCGGGCAGCGGGTGATGCACGACCTGCGGCAGGCGCTGTTCGCCCACCTCCAGCGCCAGGACTCGGCCTTCTTCGACCGCAATCCCGTGGGGCGGCTCATGACCCGGGTGCTGAACGACGTGGAGGCCATCAACGAGCTGTTCACCAGCGGGGTCGTGGCCATCGTGGGCGACGTGGTCACCCTCACCGGGGTGGTGATCATTCTCCTCGTCCTCAACTGGAAGCTCGCCCTGGTGACCTTCGCGCTGGTGCCCGTGCTCGCGCTGGGCGTCGCGTATTTCCGGCTCCGCGCTCGCGAGAGCTACCGCGCGGTGCGCCTGGAGCTGGCCCGCCTCAACGCGTTCCTCCAGGAGTCGCTCCAGGGGATGACGGTGATCCAGCTCTTCGCGCGCGAGCCCCAGGAGGCGGCCGCCTTCGCGCGGCTCAACGGCGGCCTCCGGGGGGCTCAGTTCCGCTCCACGGTGTACGAGGCCTCGCTCTACGCGGCGGTGGAGGCCATCGGCTCGGCGGCGGTGGCCCTGCTCCTCTGGTACGGAGGGGGCGAGGTGCTCGCGGGGGCGCTGACCTTCGGCGGCCTGGTGGCGTTCATCGAGTACACCAGCCGCTTCTTCCTGCCCATTCGCGACCTCGGCGCCAAGTACACCGTGATGCAGGCGGCCATGGTCTCGTCCGAGCGCGTCTTCGGGCTCCTCGACACGCCCCCCAGCATCCTGTCGCCGGCGCCGTCTGCACCCGGGCCTTCGCCCGCATCGCGCGGTGGCGCCGTGGCGCCCGCGGTGGAATTCCGGGACGTATCCTTCGCCTACCCGGGTGGCGACTGGGTGCTGCGCCACTGCTCGTTCACCATCGGCGCGGATGAGCGGGTGGCGCTGGTGGGTCCCACCGGCGAGGGCAAGACCACCATCGCGCGCCTCATGATCCGCGCCTACGACGCCACGGAAGGGCAGGTGCTGGTGGGAGGCGTGGACGTGCGCGAGTGGGATCTTCGCGCGCTGCGCCGTCAGGTGGGGCTGGTGCCGCAGGAGGCGTTTCTCTTCGCGGGCAGCATCCGGGAGAACCTCGTCCTGGCCGGCGACGGCGCGGTGTCGGGAGCGGAGCTGGCGCGGGCGCTCGAGCGCTCGCAGGCCGCGCGGCTCGTGGCCTCCCTGCCCGAGGGCCTCGACGCGGAGGTGCGGGAGCGCGGCGTCAATCTGTCCCACGGGCAGCGACAGCTGCTGGCCATCGCCCGCGCCCTCATCTATAATCCCCGGGTCCTCGCCCTCGATGAAGCGACCTCCAGCGTCGACCCGGAATCGGAGGCGCTCATTCGCGCGGCGATGCTGGAGCTGCTCGAAGGACGGGCGAGCCTGATCATCGCGCACCGGCTGTCCACGATCCAGAACGCGGACCGGATCCTGGTGCTGCACAAGGGGCGGATGCGCGAGTCGGGGAAGCATGCGGCGCTGCTCGCGGCCGGCGGCATCTACGCGCGGCTATACGAGCTGCAGTTCGGGCGGGAGACGGCGTGAATCGGTTCCGGGGGGCGGTGTACCGCTTCGTGCGGACCATCCCGCGGGGCCGGGTGGTGACCTATGGACAGATCGCGGCGCTGCTCGGGGCCCCGCGGGCGGCGCGCGCGGTGGGCATGGCCATGCGGCATTGCCCGGCGGGGCTGCCGTGGCACCGGGTGGTGAATGCGCGGGGCGGCATCAGCCTGCGGGGAAACGTGGGGAGCATGCTGACGCAGCGGATTCTCCTGGAACAGGAAGGGGTCAGGGTCCGGCGCGGCCGGCTCGACCTGGATCGGTACCGGTGGACGGGCGCGCGCGAGGTGCGCCGGCTCCGCCTGGCCGCGCTCGATCGGCTCTGAGAAGGGGAGACAACATGCGACTGGGACTCAACCTGGGATATTCCGGCTCGGCCATGGGCATGGACCTCACGCTGGTCCAGGAAGCGGACCGGCTCGGCTTTCACTCGGTATGGTCGGCCGAGGCCTATGGCTCCGACGCGGTGACTCCGCTGACCTGGGTGGCCGCGCGCACGGAGCGCATCCGCGTGGGGACCGCGATCATGCAGATCGCCGGCCGCACCCCCGTGCTCACCGCCACCACCGCGCTCACCCTCGATCAGCTCTCCGGCGGGCGCTTCCTGCTGGGGCTCGGCGTCTCCGGCCCGCAGGTGGTGGAGGGCTGGCACGGCGTGCCGTTCGGCAAGCCGCTGGCTCGCACGCGGGAGTATGTCGAGATCGTCCGTTCCGTCTGGCGCCGGGAGCGGCCGGTGGAGTTCAAGGGCGAGTACTACCAGATTCCCTATCGCGGCGCCGACGCCACCGGCCTGGGCAAGCCGCTCAAGTCCATCCTCCACGGACGTCCCGACATCCCCATCTATCTCGCCGCCATCGGCCCGAAGAACGTCGCCCTCGCGGCCGAGATCGCGGACGGCCTCTTGCCCATCTTCTTCTCCGCCCAGCGCATGAAGGTCTTTCGCGAGTACCTGGACGCGGGCTTCCGGGCGGCGGGCGGCGGGAAGTCGCTGGCGAGCTTCGACGTGGCGCCCACGGTGGCCATCGTGCCGGGCGACGACGTGGACCGCTGCCGCGCCGAGATCAAGCCGCGGCTGGCGCTCTACGTGGGCGGCATGGGCGCGCGGGGGAAGAACTTCTACAACGACCTCGTGACGCGCTATGGCTACGAGGGCGAGGCCCGGCGCATCCAGGACCTCTACCTTGCGGGGAAGAAGGAGGAGGCGGCCGCCGCAGTGCCGGACTCCCTGGTGGACGAGATCGCGCTCTGCGGCCCCAAGGAGCGCATCCGGGAGCGCCTCGCGGACTGGAAGAGCTCCGGCATCACCACCCTCATCTGCGGGGCCAAGTCGCCGGAGGCGCTGCGCCTGATGGCGGAGCTGGCGCTCTGAGCCAACCGTGAAAGCCGCCGCCGAGCGCGTGCAGGCCGCCATCGCCGAGCGGGGACTCGATCGCCAAGTGATCGAGCTGGAGAAGACCGCGCGCACGTCCCAGGAAGCCGCGGCGGCGCTGGGGGTGGAGGTCGCGCAGATCGCGAAGTCGCTGGTGTTCACCGTGAACGGCGCGCCCATCATGGTGGTGGCTTCGGGAGTGAACCGGGTGGACGAGGGCAAGGTCGGGCGGCTCGCCGGTGGAATCGTCCGCAGAGCGGACCCGGACGTGGTGCGGCAGGCCACGGGGTACGCCATCGGGGGCATCCCGCCCTTCGGGCATGCCTCGAAGCTGCCGATCTGGATCGATGCGGACCTGGGCCGGCATGCGCTGATCTATGCGGCGGCGGGCGTGCCGGAATGCGTGTTCCCACTCACGCTGGACGAGCTCGTGCGGGGGACGGGCGGCACCGTGGCCGACGTCAAGCAGGACCCGCCGGGCCAGGGAGGCCGGTCATGAAGCTCAAGGACAAGGTGGCGCTGATCACGGGCGCGGGCTCGGGCATCGGCCAGGCGACGGCCCTGCTCTTCGCGCGCGAAGGCGCGCGGGTGGCGGTGGTGGACGTGCGGGAGGAGGCGGCGAAGGCCACCGCGCAGGAGATCGAGCGCGCGGGCGGCCAGGCCCTGGCGCTCCGCGCCGACGTGAGCCGGGCCGCCGACAATCAGGCGGCGGTGGAGCAGACGGTGGCGCGCTGGGGCCGTCTCGACATCTTCTACGCCAATGCGGGAGTCCCCGAGCGGCCCACCCCCGTGGAGGACGTGGACGAGGCCACCTTCGACCGCATCATGGCGGTGAACGTGAAGGGGCCGTTCCTGGGAGTCAAGTACGCGGCGCCGATCATGAAGCGGCAGCGGAGCGGCGTGATTCTCATCACCGGCTCCACCTCGGCGGTGCGGCCGCGGCCCGGCGTGCAGTGCTATTCCGCCTCCAAGGGGGCGGTGCACGTCATGGCCAAGAGCCTGGCGCTGGAGCTGGCCCCTTTCGGAATCCGCGTGGTGACGATAGCGCCCGTGGCCACCGAGACCCCGATGCTCCCGGCCTTCATGGGCAAGGACAAGGTGGACGACGAAGGCATGGCCCGCTACCGCGCCACCGTACCGCTGGGGCGGCTCAACCAGCCCGAGGACCTCGCGCGGGCGGCGCTCTTCCTGGCCTCGGACGACGCGGCCATGATCACGGGCACGGCGCTCGAGGTGGACGGCGGCCGATGCATCTGAGCGCGGCGCAACCATGAACATCGTCCCGCTGGCGGCGGACTCGCTCGGCGTGCGGTCGATGGCGACCTATGTCGAGTGCGGCGAGACGCGCCTGCTCATCGATCCGGGCGCCGCGCTCGGAGCCTCACGCTTCGGGCTGCCGCCGGCGGAGGCGGAATGGGAGGCGTTGCGCCGGGCGAATGACCGCATCGCCGCCTATGCGGAGCGCGCGGGCTGGATCTTCGTCAGCCACTACCACGACGAGCACTATCGCCACGATCCCGCGTTCTACGCGGGCCGGGGGGTGCTGGCCAAGGATCCCCAGCGCATGGTCTCCGGGGTCCAGGCGGAGCGGGCGCGGCAGTTCTGGCTCGAGACCGAGAAGGGGGCGCGGCTCGATTCCGCCGACGGCCGATGCGTGGAGACACCCGACTGCATCCTGACCTGCTCGCCGCCGCTGCCGCACGGCGCGGAGCTGTCCGGACAGGGCTACCTGGTGGCGCTGACGGTCACCGACCGTCGCTCGGGCCGGCGCTTCGTGCACGCCTCCGATGTCCAGGGGCCGCTGTCTCCCGTCGCCGCCGCTTATCTGGCCCGGGAGCGGCCGAGCGTGCTCTACCTGTCGGGGCCGCCCGCGTATCTGGAGCACCGGATCGGCCACGCCCTGGTCGAGCAGGGGGTGGAGCATCTCCTGCGCATCATCGATCGCGCCGGGTGTCGCGTGATCATGGACCATCACGCGGTGCGCATCTCCAACTTCCGGGACCGCTTCCGGCGCCTCTGGGACACGGGCCAGGTGGTGACGGCGGCCGGCTATCTGGGGCTTGCCGACACGCCGCTCGAGACGCAGCGCCGGGCCCTGTGGGGCGCGCAGCGGAAGCCGGCGGGGGCGCTGCCGCGCCGTCCCGCGGAGCGCCGGCTCGCCGAGCCGGAGCTGGAGCGGCGGCCGTTTCGCAAGGCAAAGGGAGGGCTCGGACGATGAGCGACGCGAAGCTGGCGGTAGGCGACCCCGCGCCCGATTTCACGCTCAAGGGCATCGGGCTCAAGGACGTGAGTCTCCGGGACTTCCGCGGCAAGAACGTCGTGCTCCTGTTCTATCCGCTGGACTGGACCCCCGGCTGATCCAAGTGCATGCCGGCCTTCGATCAGCGCGTGAGCGACTTCGAGGCGGCGAATACCCAGGTGCTGGGTATCAGTACCGACAGTCCCTTCAGCCACGAGAACTGGGCCAAATCCGTGGGTATCTCGCACTATCCGCTGCTGTCCGACGCGCACCGCACGGCGGCGAAGGACTACGGCGTGTACTGGCCGGAGTGGAACGCCAATGTGCGGGCGACCTTCATCGTGGACGCGCAGGGCACGGTGCGCTACATCGAGCGCTACGCGCGCGGCGAGCTGCCCGAGCCGGGCAAGATCCTGGCCGAGGTGAAGAAGCTCGGCTAGGGCGAGCCGGCGGGACGGGCGGCCGGCCCCGCCCGCGGCCCGACTCGCGTCGTCAGCCCCACGCCCGCGAGCACGGCGAGCCCGCCCACGATCTCGGCGGGCTCGATGGTCTCCCCGAGCATGACCCACGCCAGCACCACGCCCACCACCGGCTGGAGATTCATGAAGATCCCCGCGCGGCTGGCGCCCACGCGATGGACACCCTCGTACCACCACACATGCGCGATCGCGCCCAGGATGCCCTGGATGGCCACCACTGCCCAGGCGGTGGCCGAGGTCCAGTCGGGAGCGGGGAAGAACCGGGCGGTGAGGAAGGGGACGGGCAGCAGCATCACCGAGCCCAGGACATACGCCGCGGTGGTGGCGACGGCGGGCGAGTGCACGGCGAGCACCCGCTTGCCATAGACGGTGTACACCGCCCAGCCGGCCTGGCCGAGCAGGATGATGAAGTCCCCGGGCAGGAGCTCGAGGTGCGCGATGGCCCGCCAGCTGCCCCGCGTCACCACCAGAAGCACGCCGAGCGCGGAGAGGATCACGCCCGCCCACTGGCGCCGGCGCAGCCGCTCGTGCAGGTAGAGCCAGGCCCCGATCGCCACCATCACCGGCGAGGCCGCCTGGAGGAGCGCCGCGCTGGAGGCGGTGGTGAAGGCGATGCCGAGATAGGTGCCGCCGGTGGAGACGAAGATCCCGGTGAATCCCAGAACGGCGAAGGTGCGCAGATCCCCCCACGAGAGCGCGCGGAAGTCGTCGAAGCCCCGGCGGAAGAGGAGCACGGCGAGGAACACGGAGGCGAGGCTGGTGCGGAGCGCCACCAGCACATAGGGCGGGAAGTGGGCGAGCGCGACCTTGGCGAAGACGGGATACGAGCCCCAGAGGGTGGCGATCAGAGTGAGGATCAGGTAGGGGCGGGTTTGACGGCCGGCAAGCACCTGCGTATCATAGCCCGTCGCGCATGGCGGACCACGTCCTCGAGACGCGTTTTTGGCTGCCCCGTCCGCGCGCGGAGGTTTTTGCCTTCTTCGCCGACCCCCATCATCTGGAGCGCGTGAGCCCGCCGCGGGCGCCCCTGCGCTGGCTGGTCCCGCCTCCGGCGCTGGGGCCGGGCGCGGTGCTCGACTTCCGGCTGTCCATCTTCGGCATTCCGACCCGGTGGCGCATGCTGGTGCGCGAGTGGGACGCGCCCCACCGCTTCGTGGACGTGCAGGTGCGCGGCCCCTTCGCGCGGTGGGAGCATCGACACCGCTTCCTGGAGGGGCCCGCGGACGATCGGCCCTCCGCCCGCATGGGCACGTGGGTGGAGGACCGGGTGACCTATCGGCTCCCGGGCGGCCCGCTGGGGGACGCGTTCCACCGGATGGGGGCGGAGAGGGGTATCGCGGCCGCTTTCGCCCACCGCGAGCGCCGGCTGCGGGTGCTGCTGGGCTAGACGGCGGGGAGGGTGATCCCCAGCGCGGTCAGCCGCGGCCGCACGCGCTCGGTGAGCAGCCCGATGCGCGCCAGGTTGGTGACCATGGCCGCGTGCATCTCCCGCCGGAAGTGCTTCCGGAACACGGCATAGTCGTTCCGCGCCGCCACGCCCCGCCGGTAGGTCTGGACCTCGGCAATCTGAGCGGCCGAGAAGCCCATGTCGCGGTAGACGTCGATGGGGAAGAACCCGGTGAGCACCTTCTCCACCGCGGTGCAGGTGAAGTCCTCCATCTCCTCGCGCTCCCGGGCGCTCGCTTCCTTCACGATGGCGGGCAGGGCCAGCATGCCGAAGCCCATGTGCCGCGACTCGTCCTGCAGGATGCGGCCGCACACCTCGGCCAGCAGCGGGTCCACCGCGCACTCCTGCATCATCCGGAACATGGAGACGGCGAAGGTCTCCGCCACCAGCTGGAGCGCGATGGTCTTGATGTACCAGCGCGAGTCCGTGAGGATGGCGTCGAAGAGGAAGCGCTCGTTCTCGGGCATGGGGTAGTGCAGGCCGCCCAGCCGGTGCTGGATATAGCGCTCGAGCACCTCGTTGTGGCGGGCCTCGTCCATCACCTGGGTGGCCTGGAAGAACTTGGCATCCGCGCCGGCCACGGTGTCCACCAGCTGGCTGCAGGCGAGCATGGCGCCCTGCTCTCCGTACACCAGCACGGAGAGTCGCCAGGCGGTGATGCGGCGGTTCAGCTCCACCCGGTCCTTCTCGGAGAGGCGCTCCCACAGCGGGCTCCCGTGGATGTCCACCAGCTCGTCGGCGAGGACGCGGCCCTCGGACGGCTCGGGGGTGGCCCAGGCGATGTCGCGGGAGGCGTTCCACTGATCGCGCTTGGCCTTCTCGTAGAGGCTGCGCATGTCCTCGGCCTGGACGGTGTAGTCGAACTCGAAGACCGTGTCGTGCGAGCCGGGAATGATGCGGCGCTCGCCGGGAACGGTCGCCGGAGGAGCGTCCACCGGTGGAACTTTCGCCTCTGGAGCTGACATGGGGTGCCTCCCGGTTGTAAAAACTCTGAAGTCGAGAAACTGGACTTATGAGTTTTTAGCACGGGGAGGGCGGCGGGGTCAAGTAGACTGCCCCCATGAAGCCGCGGCGCCAGGCGGTGCGGGACCAGATCCTTCGCACCGCCGCCGACCTCTTCCGCGAGCGCGGTTACCGGGCCTCCACCCTCGACGACATCGCCCGGCGGCTCGGGATGTCGAAGGCGTCCCTCTACGCGTACTTCCGCGCCAAGGAGGCCATGCTGGCCGCCATCTCGCGGGAGACCATCGAGGGCTTCACCCGCGAGCTGGGGCTGGTGCTGAGCTCCCATCTGCCCCCCGACGAGAAGCTGCGGCGGGTGGTCCGGCAGCACGTGCGCTTCGTCATCGCCAATCGCTCGTTCCTCACCGTGTTCTTCAGCGAGGAGGCCAACCTGCCGCCCCGGTTCGCGCGCTCGCTGGCCGCGCAGAAGGACCGCTACGACAAGGGCGTGGAGGCGCTGGTCACCGAGGGCATTCGCGGCGGCGTGTTCCGCGACATTCCGCCGCGCCTGGTGGTGTTCGGGCTGCTGGGGATGCTGAACTGGCTCTACAAGTGGTACAACCCCGCCGGCCGGTGGGGCGCGGAGGAGATCTCGGCCGCCTTTCTCTCCGTGCTGGAGGGCGGGCTCCTGCGCGCGCCCACCCGCGGGCCCGCGCTCACGCGGCGACTGCGGCGGGTGCGGCGCGAGCTGACCTCGCTCGAGCGCGCGCTGGACGCCTGAGCGCCGGTCAGCGGGACCGGGTGACTCCCACGCGCGGGCAGGCGTCGGCCAGGGGGCAGGTGGAGCAGTGCGGCGATACCGGCTGGCAGATGTTCTGGCCGAAGGCGACGAGCAGATCGTTGTAGCCGATCCAGTAGCGCCGCGGCAGGCGTGACCGCAGCGCCCGCTCGCTCTCCTCTGGGGTCCGGGTCCGGATGAATCCCCAGCGGTTGGAGATGCGATGGACATGGATGTCCACGCAGATCCCGGGTTTACCGAAGCCCATCGTCACCACGAGGTTGGCGGTCTTCCGGCCCACACCCTTCAACGTGAGCAGATCGTCGATGCGGTCGGGCACGCGTCCCCCGTAGCGGGCGAGGAGGTCGGCGCAGATGCCGATGATGACGCGCGACTTGGTGCGATAGAAGCCCACCGGAAAGATCGCGCGCTCGATCCGGCGCGGGGTCAGGCGGCCCATGGTCGCGGGGGTGTCGGCGAGCGCGAAGAGGCGGGCGGCGGCCGGGCCGGTGGTCTCGTCCTTGGTCCGGAGCGAGAGCAGGCAGGCGATGAGCACGTGGAAGGGGTCTCGCCGCTGGGCGGCCACCTCGGCGAGCGAGGTGGTTCGCCACCCCGGCTGCTCCCGGCGCAGGCGCGCGATGAGGCGGCCGACCGTGGGCCGCGCGCGGGTGGCGGGCCGGGGGCGCGTCATCGCGCCGTGCCCAGAGTGGCCAGGAGCTCGCGCGCCTCGCGGGAATCCTTCATCGTCCAGTCCGCGAGGTTGCGGGGCTCGCGCTCCGCCGCCACCGCCTCCAGCTCCCGGCGCGCATCGTCGCCGCGTCCGCGCTTGAGCAAGGTGCGCGCGAGGCCGACCCGGGCGCTGGTCCAGCGGGCGTCCAGCGCGAGCGCCTTGCGGAAGAGCGCCTCCGACTTCTCGAGGTCGCCGCCGAAGAGGCCCGGAACCTCCGCGTACACCAGTCCCGCGAGCGTGTAGGCGGGGAGGAGCTTCGGATCCAGCTCCAGCGCCGCGTCCATGTGCTCCCGCACGGTGGGAAGGAGGAAGAGCGACCGGAGCACCCCCTTGGTCTGCCCCCAGCGCCCCGCATTGATCGCGAGCCAGAGGTGGGCGAGCGCGTTCCGCGGCGCGAGCTCGACGGCGCGCTGGCCGGCCTGGCGTCCCCGCTCATAGGCGGCGAGCTTGTCCTCCGCGGTGCGCGCGCGGATGTCGCCCCAGATGAACGCCGCCTGGGCGAGGGCGAGGAAATTGTCCAGGTGGGAATCCGTCTTCACCGCCTCCCAGAGCCCCGCGTACAGCGCGTCGAGCCGCGGCGGGTCCTCGTGATAGCGGGACGCGAAGGCGCGCATCTCGGCGGCGAGGGGCGATTGCGCCTGGGCGGTCCCGCCCGCCGGCGGCGCGAGCAGGAGGGCGACGAGCACGAGGGCGGCGCGCACGGCGTCATGCTACCATCTCCAGCGGCGTCTCATGGAGAGCCGTCCAGATCGATGAGAACCTTGACCATCGTCTCGATCGCGCTGTGGCTGGGCATGCTGGGCTTCTTCGCCTTCGCGGTGGCCCCCGCGGCCTTCGCCACGCTCGACCGTCCCGGCGCCGCGCGGCTGGTCACGGCCGTGCTGTCGCGCTCCTACTGGGCGGGCCTGGCGCTGGGGCTGCTGGGCGTGGCGGGTCTCCTGGCGCGCGGGAGCCGCCGCTCCTGGGCCGATCGCCTGTCGCTGGGGCTGGGGCTCCTCATGCTGGCGCTCACCGCGTGGTCCCTGTTCGGGCTCATGCCCGAGGCCGAGGCGCTCCGGGATCGCGCGCTCGCCGCGCGCCTGGCGGGCACGCCGGACGCGCCCGAAGCTCTGCGCTTCGGGCGGATCCACGGACTCTCCACCATGTCGGGTCTCGCGGTCATGGTCTCGGGCGCGGTGCTGCTCGCGCTCGAGGCGCGCCGCGGCCGGAGGGACTCATGACGGGCTTCGAGCCGCTGGGCCTGGATCACGTCGTACTCCGCGTGCGCGACCAGGCCGCGTCGCAACGCTTTTACACGGACATCCTGGGCTGCACGCTGGATCACGTCAACGAGCCCATCCGGCTGGTGCAGCTCCGGTTCGGCGCGAACCTCATCGATCTCCTGCCGGGCGAGCGCGGGCCCGACGGGATGGACCACTTCTGCCTGTCCATCCGGTGCGACGATCTGTCCGCGCTGGCCGACGGCCTCCGCGCCCGCGGGGTCGCGCTCGAGGGCGGAGTGGTGACCCGGCGCGGCGCGTTCGGTACCGGCCCGTCGCTCTACCTCCGGGACCCGGACGGCTACTTGATCGAGCTCAAGCCCCGCTGAAGCGCGGCCTTCCCGTCACCAGGGCGAGGAGGGTCCGGACCAGCCGGGACGGCGTCACGGGCCCTCCGGAGCTCGGCGCCTGCAGCAAGCAGCCTTCCGCCGCGCCGAGGATGGTCGCGGCCACCGCGCCCGTGTCGAGCCCGGCGTGGAACGCGCCCTCCGCCATGCCCTCTTCGAGGATCTCCTCGAGGGACAGGCGGCTCTGCTCGCGCAGCCACGCCATGGTGAGCCGGAACTGCTTGTCGGCCCGCGCCCGCGACCAGCCGTCCACGAGGAGCTCGGACAGATGGGGATCTCCCTCGCCATAGGCGCCGAAGAGAACCTCGAGCGCGCCCTCGAGCTTCACCACCGGCGATTCGCCGCTCCGGGCGACGCGCGCGAGCTCGCGCACGATGGGGAGCGCGCGCTCCTCGACCTTGGAGGCGGGTTGAGCGCTCGGTGCGGCCGGCGGCGGCGCGCCCGCAGAGCGAGGCAAGGGGCGACGGCGCCTCGGAGCTCGGGCGCTACGGGAGGGCTTGCTTGCGCGCCGGCGCGTCACGCCGCCCCGGTCAGGGGCTTTGCCCGGCGATCTGGTAGGCCTCGACGGTGACCCGGAAGCGCTTCTCGCGGCCGCCCGACGGGATGCGGCACTCGAAGGGCGCGGTGCCGCGGCCCGGCACCACGCCGGTGACGTAGGCGCGCCCGCGGCTCACCACGACGCCCTGTTCGTCGAGGCCTTCGGCGAGGAGCACCACCCGCTCGTACGAGGACGAGGAGCCATTGCGCACGTCGCCGAAGAGCATGACCCGCCCGCTGCCGACGCGCTCGACCGAGAAGGTCACGCTCAGCGACGAGGCGGACTGGGGCGTATAGGTCTGCTGAGCCCGCGCGGAGGGCGCGAGGATCAGGGTGGCGGCGACCACCGGGAGCAGCCGGGGGAGGAGCAGGGCGAGCAGCGTGGCCGCGAATCGCACGGAGGGGGCGTTCATTCGTACCTGAGGGCCTCGATGGGATTGAGCTGCGAGGCCTTCTGGGCGGGATAGAAGCCGAAGAAGATGCCGACGGTGGCGGAGAAGCCGAAGGCGAGAAGAATGGCCTCGGGGGCGACGAGGATGCGCCATTCGGCGAAGTAGGCGATGGCGTACGAGCCCACCATCCCGATGATGATGCCGATGATCCCGCCGGTGAGCGACAGCGTCACCGCCTCCACGAGGAACTGGGTGCGAATGTCGCGGCCCCGCGCGCCCACCGCCATGCGGAGGCCGATCTCGCGGGTGCGCTCGGTGACGGAGACGAGCATGATGTTCATGATGCCGATGCCGCCGACCATGAGGGACACCGACGCGATGGCGGCCAGCAGCATGGTGAGCACCCGCGACGAGGCCTCCTCCGCCTGGAGCATCTCGGACAGGTTGCGGATCCAGAAATCGTCCTCCTGAAAGCCCTGCAGCTTGTGACGCTGGCGCAGGAGATCGCGGATCTCCTGCTCGGCGAGCTTCATGCTCTCGCCGTCGCGCACGCGGACGGTGATCGCGTTCACGGACGTCGCGGACGGCTTGGTGGGACCCAGCACCCGCTTGTTGGCGGTCCAGATCGGAATGAACACCACGTCGTCCTGGTCCTGTCCCCAGCTCGACTGGCCCTTGCGCTCGAGCACGCCCACCACGGTGAGCGGGACGCCCGCCACGCGCACCACCGCGCCCACGGGATCGGCGCCGCCGAAGACGTTCTCGGCCACGGTCTGGCCCAGGAGCACCACCTTGGCCGCCCCATCGGCTTCATCCTGGTTGAACCACCGGCCGGACGACACCGGCCACTGCCGGGCCTCCTCGTAGTCGGGGGTGGTGCCCTGGATGGCGGTGGACCAGTTGGTATTGCCCCAGATCACCTGGTCGCGGCCGCGCACGCTGGGCGCGGTGGCCTGGATGGATCCCACCTCGCGCACGATGGCCGCGGAATCTTCCTGGGTGATGCTGGGCCGGGTACCGAAGCCGAGTCGCACCCCGGTGGTCGCCACGCTCCCGGGCAGGATGAGGATGAGATTCGATCCCAGCGCGCGGATCTGCTCCGCCACGCGAGCCTGAGCGCCCGCGCCTACCGAGACCATGGCGATGACCGCGCCCACGCCGATGATGATGCCGAGCATGGTGAGCGCGCTGCGAAGGGGATTCACGCGCAGGGCGCGCAGGGCGACGCGGGCGCAGACGAGGAGGTTCATGCGGCGGCCTCGTCCTCGTCGGGCGGCAGGTCGCGCAGCTCGGCCTGGGCGTCGCGGGCCCCCGCGTTCCGCTCGTCGCTCTGCAGCCGGCCGTCGCGGAAGTGGATGACGCGGCTGGCGTACTCCGCGATGTCGTGCTCGTGGGTCACCAGCACCACCGTGATGCCCTGGCGGTTGAGGGTCTGCATGAGCGCCATGATCTCGATGCTGGTCCGCGTGTCGAGGTTGCCGGTGGGCTCGTCGGCCAGGATGAGGGCCGGCGTATTCACCAGCGCGCGGGCGATGGCCACCCGCTGCTGCTGGCCGCCCGAGAGCTGGCTGGGCTGGTGATCGGCGCGGTTGCTGAGGCCCACCGCCTCGAGGGTCCGGATCGCGCGGGCCCGGCGCTCCGCCGAGGAGAGGCTCGCGTACATGAGCGGCAGCTCCACGTTCTCCAGCGCGCTCGTCCGGGCGAGGAGATTGAACCCCTGGAAGACGAAACCGATCTTCTGGTTGCGCACGCGGGCGAGCTCGGAGGTGGCGAGGGCGGAGACATCCTGCCCATCGAGGAGATAGCGCCCCGCGGTGGGTCCGTCCAGGCAGCCCAGCAGGTTCATGAAGGTGGACTTCCCGGAGCCGGAGGGGCCCATCACCGCCACGAATTCCCCGGCATCGATCCCGAGCGTCACGCCCCGCAGGGCGTGGACGGTCTGGGCGCCCATCCGGTAGTCCTTGGAGAGATCCTGGACGTCGATGAGCATGGGGGCATTCCCTACAGGCGCATGCGCGGGCCGGTCTGCTGCTGCGGCTGCGACTGCGTCCCCGCCGGCCGGGTCGCGGCGCCGGGCGCGAGAGTGGCCACGAGCACCTCCTGGCCTTCCTTCAGCTCGCCGCCCACCACCTCCGTATAGTTCCCGTCGCTGATGCCGAGCCGGAGGGCCATCGCCACGGGCTTGCCGTCGGCGCCCAGCACCCACACGCGTCCCGCCTGGCCGCCGCCGCTCCGGCCGGACTGTCCCTGGGGCAGCTGATCGAAGATGGCCTGCTGCTCGGGCGTGAGCAGGGCGCGGATCTTCTGGCGCGCTTCCTCCCGGATGCGGGTCGCGGCGGCGCGCCGCTGCTCCTGCGGGACGCGGTTGAGCGTGGTCATCTGCGACCGCGACTCCTCCAGGATGGGCTCGAGCTTCTTCTGCTGCTCGTCGGTGAGCTTGAGCTCCTTGGTCAGGCGCGCCTTGGTCTCCTCGAGCGAGGGCGCGGGCGGACGCTGGAAGGGCGTCCCGCCGGGACCCGCGGGTGCGGCGGCGCCGGTGGGCGCAGGCTCCTCGCCCGGCGGGCGGAAGCGGAGGGCCGCATTGGCGACCCGGAGCACGTCCTCACGGGTGCTGGTGATCACGCGGACATTGGCGGTCATGCCGGGAAGGAGCTTCTGCTCCGGATTGGAGACCGCGATCACCACGTTGTAGGTGACGACGTTCTGCACCGTGCGCGAGGCCTTCCGGATCTGCACCACCTGGCCATTGAACGTCTCGTTGGGGAAGGAGTCGACGGTGAACGTCACCCGCTGGCCCACCTGGGTGCGGCCGATGTCGGCCTCGTCCACGTTGGTGTCGATCTGCATCTTGGTGAGATCTTGCGCGATGGTGAACAGCGTGGGCGCCTGCAGGCTCGCCGCCACCGTCTGGCCCACGTCCACCGTGCGCGAGATCACGGTGCCGTCCACGGGCGCCCGGATGGACGTGTACTCCAGATCCACCTGCGACTGCTGCAAGGCCGCCTGCTTCTGGCGCACCGACGCCTCCGCCGCCTTGACCTGGGCCTCGGTGACCCGCATCTGGGCTTCCGCGGCCTTGATCCCGGACGCCAGCGCCTGTTCCTGGGCGCGACCGGACTCGAGCTGCGCCGCCGCCTGGTCGTGCACGGACTGGGAGGTGTCGAGATCGCTCCGCGCGATCAGCTCCTGGCGGAACAGGTCCTGCTTGCGCTGGAGGTCCCGGCGGGCCTCCAGGAGCGCGGAGTTGGACTTGGTGGTCTGGGCGTGCGCGCTCGCCAGGGCCGACCGCGCATTGTCGACGTCGGCGCGGGCGCGCTCGACCTGGGCGCGCTGGTTGAGCACCGTGGCCTCCGCCGTCTCCAGCTCCGCTCGCACCTGGGCGACCTTGGCCTCGAAGGTCGCGGGGTCGATGCGCGCGATGAGCTGCCCGCGCTTCACCTCGGAGTTGAAGTCCGCGAACAGCTCCTTGACCTGTCCCGAGACCTGAGACCCTACCAGGACCGTGATCACGGCATTGAGGTTGCCGGTGGTCGAGATCGACGCGGTGACGACGCCGCGGGTGACCGGGGCGGTGCGGAAGCGGGGGGAGCTACCTCCGCTCTGCGTGTAGAGGTAAGCCCCGGTCAAGCCTGCCGCGAGGACGAGTACGAGCGCGATCCAGCCCAGTCGCCGCTTCATACCCGTGAGACGTACCCTCCGGCGCCCATGTTTACAGGATATTCCCTCGCCGGCGCGGGCGCTAGCGGCGCCCCAGGGCGCGCTCGAGCCGGGCGATCGCGGTCTTGTAGTCGGACAGCGCCTGCGCCTCGGTGGCCTGGGCCTGGGTGAGGGCGAGCTGGGCGTCGGTCAGCTCGATGATGGTTCCCACGCCGGCGTCGAAGCGTCCCTGGCTGAGCCGGAAGTTCTCCTGGGCCGACTCCACCGCCTTCTGGGCGGCGCCGATGCGCTCCTCCGACTCCACCACGTTGACGTGGGCCTGCTCGACCTGCTGCCAGACCTGGAGCTCGGTGTCCCGCACCCCCGCCTGCGCGGCCTCCAGGAGCGCCTTGGTCTCCCGGTACCGGGCGATCTTGTTCCCCCCGTCGAAGATGTTCCAGCGGAGCTCGAGCCCGATCTGCCAGTCCTTCGACTCGGTGGTGCTGCTGCCGTTGGGATTGGAGATCGATCCCCGCACATCGCTGTCGGAGCGGGCCGCCCCCACCGAGGTGACCCCGAAGAGATTCGGGAAGAAATCGCGGAAGGTCTGTCGCACGGTCGCCTCGGCGGCTTCGGAGCGCAGACGGGCCTGCTTGTACTCCGGCCGCTGCTTGAGCGCTTCCGAGACCAGGGTCTCCCGATCGAACTTCACCGGCTCGTAGGCCAGGATGTCCTTGATGCGCGTGGGGGCATTGATGGCGATGCCCATGGCCTGGTTGAGGCCGATGCGGGCCAGGCTGACCGCGTTCTGGGCCCGGATGAGATTGACGCGGGCATTGGCCACGTCCACCTCGGCGCGGGTGACGTCGAACTTGGGACGCGTGCCCACGTCGTAGAAGCCCTTGGCGCTCTTGAGGTTCAGCTCGGCCCGGTCCACCGCCTGGGCGCTGACGACGACGAGGCGGCTGCTGAGGAGCTGCAGGAAATACTGCTCCTTCACGGTGAGGACGATGAGGTCCTTCTGCAATTCCACCTGCTCGCGGGCGCTATCCGAGTTGGCCTTGGCCGCGTCGGTGGCGGCCCAGGTGCGCCCGAAATCGAACAGCATCTGGGAGAGGCTGAGCCGGGCGCTGCCGGGCGAAGGGGTATTGACGCTGCTGCCGGTGGAGGAGCCGCTCCCCCTGAACACCCGCGTGCTGCCGTCGGACCGGTTCACCTGGCCCAGGAAGCTCAGCTGCGGGAGCATGGCCGAGAAGGCCTGGTCGATGCGCTGCTGCGCGGCGATGTATTCACCGAACCGCTGGATGATGACGGGGGCGTTGTCGAGCGCGATGCGCACCGCCTCGCCCAGCGTGAGCTCGCGGGTGGCGATCTCGACCGGAGTGGGGAAGGGCCGGATGGCGCCGGGCGCGGTGAGCGGGATGCGCGGCGCCATGGGGTCGGCGGCGGTGGGCTGGGCCGTCGCCGGCGCGGGCACCAGTAGCGCCGCGAGGGCGAAGCCCGCCAGGAGACGCGAGGCAAGGCTGATCATGCGGATTCTCCTTGGGGCGTGAGCGATATCTCCGGCGACTCCACGCGACGCGGGAAGCGCGTCTCCACCATGACGTAGAGCGTGGGAATGAGGATCAGGGTGAAGACGGTCGAGACCGCGAGGCCCCCGATCACCGCGCGGGCCAGCGGGGCATTGGCCTCGCTGCCGACGTCGATGCCCAGCGCCATCGGCATCAGGCCGACGAGCGTGGTCAGGGTCGTCATGAGGATGGGCCGGAGCCGGGTGCGGCCGGCATTGATGACGGCCGGGATCAGCTCCTGCCCCTGGCGCCGGAGCTCGTTGATGTATTCCACGAGCAGCACGCCGTTGGACACCACGATGCCGACCATCATGATGATGCCCATGAAGGACGTCACGTTGAGCGTGGTGTCGGTGAGGAACAGTGCCCAGATGACCCCGATCATGCCCAGCGGCACGGAGAACATGATGAGGAAGGGGTCGAGGAGGGACCGGAACTGGGAGGCCATGACCATGTAGACGAGCACGAGGGCCAGGATAGTCGTGAATTTCAGGCTTCCGAACGCCTCGCGCTGCTGCACGGTCTGGCCGCCCAGCTGGAGGTTGAAGCCGGGCGGCAGGGCCAGGTTGCGGAACCGCTCCTCCAGCTCCTCGGAGACGGCCCCCAGGTCGCGGCCGGTAGGGTTGGCGGAGATCTTGACCAGCCGCTGCTGATACTTGCGCTCGATCATCACCGGGCCCGTGCTCTGCTGGATGGTGGCGAGATTGCCCAGCAGGACCGGCCGGCCGCCGTCGCCGGTCACGAAGAGCCGGCCCAGGTCTTCCGCGCTCGAGCGGAACTTCTCGTCGAGCTGCACCACCGCATTGTACTGGTTGCCGGTGCGCGGGTCGGTGAACACCGAGGGGTTCACGCTCACATTGCTGTTCAGCGAGAACAGCGCGGCCTGCGCCACGTCCCGCTGGCTCACCCCGGCAGTGGCCGCCTTTTCCCGGTCCACCACGATGTCGTACTGCGGGTAGTTCTCCTCGCGGCTCACGAACACGTCGGCGATGCCGCGGGTCTCCTGGAGCACCCGGATGACGTCGCGTGACACCGTCTGCGCGTCCTTGAGGTCATAGCCCAGCTGCTCCACCTCGATGGCCGACTGGGCGCCGAAGTTCAGGATGCGCGCCACGATGCCCCCGAACTGCACGGTATAGGTGCTGCCGGGGAACTGGCCGGCCAGCTTCGGCCGGATCGCGCCCACGATGTCGCGATCGCTGCGCTTGCGCTTGTCCGCGGTGGCCAGGTAGACCTGGATCTGGGCGGAGTGCGGCCCGGTGTTCTGCGAGAAGAGCCCGGAGCGTCCGCCCGGCACGCCCGCGGTGGCGATGATGGCGTTGTACTCGCTGGGCTGGAGCGTCTGGCGGATGATGGTCTCCACCCGCGCCACCATCCGCTCCGTCTCCTCGACCCGGGTGCCCACCGGCGCGCGCATGCGGATGATGAACTGGCTCTCGTCCGAGGGCGGGAAGAATTCGGTGCCGATGAAGGGCACCAGCCCCAGCGTGAGCAGCAGGATGCCGGCCACGCCGCCCAGCACCGTCTTCCGGTGTCCCAGCGCCCAGGTGAGCGCTCGCTGATAGGTCGCGTCCAGCCGCTCGAGCCGCGTGGAGCTCCAGGCGAGCACGAGCGAGACGGGATTGCGCGAGTCCGCCCGCCGGGGAGCGGGGGGCTTCAGCCAGTGCAGGCAGAGGAGCGGCGTCACCGTCCGGGAGACAAGGAACGACGCGAAGAGCGAGCAGGAGATGGTGAAGGTCAAGGGGATGAAGAGAAGCCGCGCCTGCCCCTCGAGGAAGATGGTGGGCAGGAACACCACGATGGTGGTGATGGTGGACACGAAGATGGGCATCGCCACCTCGCGGGCGGCGTCCAGCACGGCCTTGCCGCGTGGATTGCCCGGCATGGCCAGATGCCGGTTGATATTCTCCAGCTCCACGATGGAATCGTCCACCAGGCGTCCGACCGCCAGCGCGAGGCCGCCGAGGGTGAAGACGTTCAGGGTCTGCCCCAGCATGTACATCGCGACCATGGTGAGGAGCAGGGACAGCGGTATCGCGGTGAAGATGATGAGGGTGGAGACGAAGGACCGGAGGAAGAGGAGGATGACGGCGAAGGCGAGCAGGGAGCCGATGGCCGCCTCGTGCCAGAGGCTTCGGATGGACTGCTTGATGTAGGTGGACTGGTCCAGCGTCATCTGCACGTTGACGCCGGGGGGGATGCCCAGCAGCCGGGGCATCAGGGCCTTGACCTGGTCCACCACCTCCACCGTATTGCCACCCGGCTGCTTGTTCACGCGGAGATACACCGCGCGCTCCCCGTTGACGCGGACCACGGACTGCTGGGATTCCGCGGAGTCCTCCACGCGGCCGATGTCGCGGATCCGGATGGGGGTGCCCGAGGCGGTGCGGCGCACCACGATGCTCTCCATGGGCTCCACCACCGAGAACTGATTGTTGGTGAAGACGTTGTAATCGAACTGGCCGAGCTTGAGGTCGCCCGAGGGCAGGAGGAAGTTCGAGTCGTTGAAGGCCCGCGCGACCTCGGTGACGGAGATGCCCTTGGCGTAGAGCAGATCGCGGTCCAGGCTCACCGTGATCTGGCGGATCTTGCCGCCGTCCACGTTGGCCGAGGCCACGCCGGCGATCCGCTCGATCTGGGGCTCGATGGTGTTGTAGGCGAGGTCGTAGAGCTGCTTCTCGTCGTACCCGCCCCCGGACACGGTCACGATGCAGACGGGGATATTGGACAGGTCGAACTTGAGGATGAACGGCTGCTGGACACCGGTGGGCAGGGTATTCATGATCTGCGCGATCCGCTGCACCACCTCGGTGAGCCCGGCGTCGAGATCGTATCCCCAGTTGAACTGCACCTCGACCACGGAGAGGCCCTGCCGCGAGCGGGACTCCACGTAGCGGACGCCCGCCACCGCGGAGACCGCCTTCTCGATGGGGTAGGTGACGGTGCGCTCGATGTCCGCGACGTTGGCGCCCTTGTAGATGGTGCCGATGCGGATGGACGGGAAATTGATGTTCGGGAAGAGATCGACCGGCGTGCGGCTGAGGGAGGTGGCGCCGAGCAGCACAATGGCCAGCGAGCACATCATGATCGCGATGCCGTTCCGCATGGCGATGAGGGTCAGCCACATGGCGGATCAGCTCCCGGTGGCGGGCACGGCCTTCACCTTCTGGCCCACCTTGACGAGATCTTTGCCCTGGAGCACCACCGAGTCCTTGTCTCCGAGCCCCCTGGTCACCTCGACCCAGCCGCCGTCGGTGACGCCCAGCTCGATCTGGGTGTACTCCGCCGCCCCCTTCTTGACCGTGACCACCGAGGGCTGCCCCTCGCCGATGCGGATGGCTTCCACCGGAATGGCCAGCGCGCCCGCCCGCCGGTCCACCACGATGTCCACCCGCGCGAACATCCCGGGCTTGAGCTTGCCGTCCGGGTTCGGGATGTCCACTTCGACCCCCATGGTACGAGACCGGGGATCGAGGGCGTGCACAACGCGTGACACGACCCCGGTGAACACCGCCCCGGTATAGGGATCCACCGCCAGCCGGACCGGGATGCCGGGGATGACCCGCGCGATCTGGCGTTCCGGGACCTCCACCTGCACCTTCACGTTCCGGATGTCCTGGAGGACCAGGATGCCCAGCGAGGAGGTATTGGTGCCGGAGGAGCCCGCGCTGACCGCGGCGCCCGCGTCCAGGTTTCGCTGGGAGATATAGCCCGCGAAGGGCGCCATGAGGCGCGTATTGGCGTGATTGGTCTGCGCCAGGGCCAGCTGCGCCCGGTAGGTCTCGATCTGGGCCTCGGCGAGGCGCACCTGGCTCTCGGAGGTGAGGATCTGGGCATCCGCCACTCGCAGCTGCGCCTCCGCGGATTGCACCTGGGCGCGCGAGGATTCGGCGGTGGTGCGGGCGTTCTCCCAGTCGGTGGCCGAGACCAGCCCGCGCTCGAACAGCGATTTCATCCGGTCGGCCTGCCGATTGTCGTTGTCGGCCACGGCGCGGGCCTTCACGAGATTGGCCCGCTGGTTCTCGACATTCGCCCGATTGCCGTCCAGGGTGGACCGGGCCATTTGGTGGCTGGCCTGGCCGGTCAGGAGCCCCGCGCGCGCCTGCTCGACCTGAGCCTGCAGCTCCTGATCGTCGATCTCCGCCAGGAGCTGGCCTTCCTTCACGAAGTCCCCTCGGTCCGCATGGATCCGCCGGATATAGCCGGAAACCTTGGAGAAGATTGCAGCCTGCTGATTGGCCTGGATGTCGGCGGTCGCGGCGAAGCGGACTTCAAGATCGCGCCGCGTGGGGGCCACAACCCCGACCAGCGTGTCGCCCCGGGGACGCTGCACGGCGCGCGCCTGCTGATCCTTGAGGCGGTAGAAGACCAGGACGCCGAGGACCACGGCGAGGACGACCAGGACCACACCCACGCGGTAACGTCTCAGGCGTCGCATGGCGGCTCAGATCTCCATCGCGAAACCCGAGAACATGACGGAACTCGGCGCGTGCGGGCGGACCATGAAAGCGCATTCTATCGGTTCTTCCGACGAGCGCAAAGTAGTATTATTCCTAGGAAAAATCGTTCTCACCCCCACGGGGCGTGTGCTATCCTACAAACACTGCCGCCCGTAGTGGCCGGCCGAACCCCAAGGAGGGTAGCAGAGTGGTAGAGAAGACGCTGGGATACGAGCCCCGTCCCGCCAAGACCGGTCGCTGGAGCGAGGCAGCCCTCCGGGTGCTGCGCGAGCGGTACCTGATCCGCGAGCACGGCGAGGTGGTCGAGACTCCGGAGGAGATGTGCTGGCGGGTGGCGCGCGCCATCGCCGAGGCCGAGGGACGGTTCGGACGAACTCCCGCCGCCCAGCGCGAGATCGCGACGGCGTTCTACGAGACCATGGTGGATGGGTACTTTCTCCCGAACTCGCCCACGCTCATGAACGCGGGCAAGGGCAACCAGCTGCAGTACTCCGCCTGCTACGTCCTGCCGGTCGGGGATTCGATGGAGGAGATCTTCGAGTCCATCAAGGCGGCCGCCATCATCCAGCAGTCGGGGGGTGGCACCGGCTTCGCCTTCTCGCGGCTCCGGCCCAAGAACGACATCGTGCGCTCCACCGGGGGGCGCGCTTCCGGGCCGGTATCGTTCCTGCGCGTGTTCAACGCGGCGACGGAGGCTGTGCGCCAGGGCGGGATGAGACGCGGGGCAAACATGGGCGTGCTCCGCGTCGATCACCCCGACATCCTCGAGTTCATCGAGTGCAAGCTCGAGGGCGGGGTGACGAACTTCAATATCTCGGTCGGCGTGACCGACGCCTTCATGGACGGGCTGGCCGCGGGCGGCGACTATGACCTCGTGAATCCGCGGGACGGGGAGGTGACGGGCCATCTCGCCGCGCGCGAGGTCTTCCAGCGAATCATTCGCGCGGCGTGGCGCACGGGGGATCCCGGGCTGGTCTTCCTGGACCGTATCAACGCGAGCCCAGCGAATCCCACTCCCGAGCTCGCGACCATCGAGGCCACCAATCCCTGTGGCGAGCAGAGCCTGCCGCCCTGGGACGCGTGCAATCTCGGGTCGATCAATGTCGCGCGATTCGTCCGCGAGGCGCCCGACGGCGGCCGGCCCGACGTCGACTGGGACGAGCTCGAGCGCGTGGTCCGGCTGGCGGTACGGTTCCTGGACGACGTGATCGAGGTCAACCCGTACCCGCTCCCGCAGATCGCCGCCACCGTGAAGGCTAACCGCCGGATCGGCCTCGGCATCATGGGCTGGGCGGACCTGCTCTTCCTGCTGAGCATCCCGTACGACAGCGAGGAGGCGCTCGCGCTGGCGGAGCGCCTCATGGGGTTCATCCAGGAAAAGGGGCATGACCAGTCGGCGCGGCTGGCGGAGGAGCGCGGCCCCTTCCCGAATTTCCCGCGGTCCATCTATCGCGAGGCCCGCCCCCTCCGGAACTCGAACGTCACCACCATTGCGCCCACCGGAACCATCTCGATGATCGCGGGGTGCTCGTCCGGCATCGAGCCTCTCTTCGCGCTGGCCTTCGAGCATCGGGTGACGGGGCCGGAGGGCGAGCGCGTGCTGCCCTTCGTCAGCGAGACCTTCGAGCGCCTGGCGCGCGCGCGGGGCTTCCACTCTGACGCGCTCATGGCGGAGGTGGTCCGGGGCGGCTCGGTGCAGGACGTCCCCGGCCTCGACGAGTCGGTGCGCGCGATATTCAAGACCGCCCACGACATCGACTATCGCTGGCACGTGCGGCATCAGGCGGCCTTCCAGAAGCAGACGGACAACGGCGTGTCCAAGACCATCAACCTCCCGCACGACGCCACCGAGGACGACGTGGCCCAGGCCTATCTCCTCGCCTGGCAGGAGGGTTGTCTCGGGATCACGGTGTTCCGCGATGGGAGCAAGGGCAGCCAGGTGCTCCACGTGGGCGTGGGGCAAGGCGAGGCGGGGCCCGGGGGTCCGCCGGATCGCGTGATCCGGCCGCGGCCGCACAGCCTGCCCGGCGCGACCTATCGGATGGAGACGCCCATCGGCACCGCGTTCATCACCGTCAACGACACCGCGGGGGGCGATCCCTTCGAGGTATTCGTCCAGGTGGGCAAGGCGGGCACGGATACCATGGCGGTGGCGGAGGCGCTGGGGCGGCTGGTGTCGCTGATCCTGCGGCTGCCCTCGCCGCTCTCCCCGCGCCGCCGGCTGGAGGAGGTGGTGAGCCAGCTCTCGCGCATCGGCGGCGGCCAGCCCACCGGCTTCGGCGCGTCGAAGATCCTCTCGCTGCCGGACGCCCTGGCGCGCACCCTGAGCGAGCACGTGGGCGAGCGCGCCGCGGTGGGCGCGTCCGTCCCGGCGAGCGCTCGCCGGCAGATCGGCGATCTGTGTCGCGAGTGCGGTCAGGCCACCTTCATCTACGAGGAGGGCTGCAAGAAGTGCCTCTCCTGCGGATTCAACGAGTGTTAACTGGCGAGGGAGGCGAGGCTCATGTTCTCGGGCGGTGACTACGCGGAGGTCGCACGCTGGCTCGCCAACTTCGTGACCTCGCACGCCAAGCGCGAGAACCCACGGGTGGAGGCGATCGTGGAGGCGGAGGGCGAGCGGGAGGGCCGGAGCTACGGGGTGCGGCTGCGCCGGGAGGCGCGGGTGGCGCCGCCGCCGGGAGCGCCGCCGCTGGAGCTCGACTTCGCGGACGTCTCGCTGCATCGCGGCGACATGGCGTGGTGCGATGCGCTCGCCCGCCGGGTGCGCGAGCTCGCGCGCGCGCTCATCGCCGAGGCTCCCGCAGCCCGCCGCTCCGCGTGACCCGTCGCCCGCCGCGCGCGCCGCGCTGGTATGCCCCCGGCGACTGGAACGCGTTCTTCGGTCTCGCCCTCGACAACATGACCCAGCTGGTCATCCTGTCGAGCCTCCTCATCGGCGTCTTCAGCTTTCCTCCCCACCTCGTGCTCTACGTGATGGTGCCGGGCACCGCGGCCGGCGTCCTCCTCGGCGACCTCGCGTATACGGGCCTCGCCCGCGCGCTCATGCGGCGCACCGGTCGCGCCGACGTCACCGCGATGCCCTTCGGCATCGACACGCCCTCGCTGTTCGGCATGGTGTTCGGCGTGCTGGGTCCGGCCAAGCTCCTCACCGGCGACGCCGTCCTCGCCTGGAAGATCGGCATGGCCGTCACCATCGCCATGGGCGTCTTCAAGCTGGGGCTCGCCTTCGCGGGGGACTGGGCGCGGCGCGTGGTGCCCCGCGCGGCACTGCTCGGCTCCATCGCCGGGGTGGCCACCCTCCTCATCGCGTTCCTCCCCGCGCTCAAGGTGTTCGGTGATCCGCTGGTGGGGCTCATCTCGCTGACCGTGGTGCTGGTGACCCTCGTCGGCCGCGTGGGGTTGCCGGGAGGCATTCCCGGCGCCTTCGCGGCGGTGCTGGCGGGAACGCTCGTGTTCTGGGGGCGCGCGCTGCTCGGCGGGGCGGGGGAGACGGATCTGCTGGCGGCGCCGCTCGCCGGCCTGCGCCTGGCCATCCCGTGGCCCACCCTGGCGTGGATGGGCGTCCTCGACGAGGTGGGCCCCTATCTGGCGCTGGCCCTGCCCTTCGCGCTCGCCACCGTGATCGGCGGCATCGACAACACGGAATCGGCGGCGGCCGCCGGCGACGAATATCGCGCGCGCGACATCCTCCTCACGGAGGCCCTGGCCACCATGGCGGCCGGCTTCTGCGGTGGCGTGGTGCAGAACACGCCGTATATCGGGCACCCCGCGTACAAGGCGATGGGCGCGCGGGCCGGCTACACGCTGGCCACCGGCCTCGTGATCGGCGGCGGCGCCGCGCTCGGCGTCATCTCGCTCCTGGTGAGCCTCCTCCCGGAGGCGGCGGTGGCGCCCATCCTGATCTTCATCGGGCTGGAGATCACGGCCCAGGCCTTCGTGGCGTCGCCGCCCCGCCACGCCGCCGCGGTGGCCATCTCGTTCATCCCCGCGGTGGCCGCGCTCGTGCTCATCCAGGGCGGCATTCTCCTCGCCGGCGTCGGCAAGGGGCCGGCCGATCTCGCGGGCGCCGCCCGCGTGGGCTGGGACGGATTGCTCGTCCTCGGCAATGGATTCATCGTGACCGCGCTCCTGTGGGGGTCGGCGGTGGTGGCCATCGTGGAGCGCCGACTCGCGGTGGCCGCCGCCATATTCGGGGCCGCGAGCCTGGCCTCCCTCCTGGGCGTCATCCACTCGCCGCTCCCCAGCGGCGCGATGTTCTGGCCGGGGGCGACGGGAACGGGGGCGGCGCTGCGCGTGGCGGGCGCTTACGGGCTGGCGGGGGCGGTGCTGCTATTCCTCGCCGGCCGCCGCGGCCTCACGGGAGATCCCGCGCGCGGCTAGCCGCGGAGGACGTCGAGCATCTCGCGGTTGCTGGCGAACTTGAACTCCTCGACGCCCAGCGTCCTGGCGCGGTCCCGTTCCACCGCCTCGATGCGGGCCACGTCGGCGTAGGGCACCGCCGGCACGCCGCGCGCCTTGAGCATGTCGGTGACCGAGGCCACCACGCGCTCCGCCTCCGCGCCCGGGCGCGGCGGCTTCGTCGCCAGCCGGGCCACGACGTGCTTGATGCCGGTCTCGGCGTCGAGGCGAGCCCGGCCCACGACGCCGTCACTGGCGCGACGGGCCCAGCCCACCACGTACACGTCGTCCATCGGGTGCTGGGTCTCGGGATCCCACACCTGATAGGCCCCCGCCGCGTCGTCGCCGGGGACGGTCAGATAGAGTCCGTCCTTGTAGGGGAGCCCCGCGGCGGGATCCACGCGGTCGCCGACCGCGAATACCACGGTGTCGGCCGGGATCACGCTCGTCTCGCCGGTGCCGACCGCGCTGATCCGGTCGCCCTTCCGCTCGAGCCGCGTCTCCTCGATCTCGAGGCCCGTCACGCGGCCGCCCTCCTCCAGCACCCGCCTGGGCGAGGCGAGGAAGCGGAAGGACAGGCGCGCGCGGGTGCGCGTCTCCGGCTCGGGCCGCTGGCCCAGCGCCCGGAGGAGCTCGTCGGGGTCCTGGCCGGCGGCTTCCAGACGCGGCCGGATGCGGGCGATCTCCTGGCGGTAGAGGTCGCGGTCGAAGGCGTCCTCGACGTCCTCGAACTCGCGGTCGTCGTACGCTTTCTCGAAGGGGCCGCGGCGCGCGACCGCGATCACCGCGTCGCAGTCGGTGAAGTGGACGCAGTAGTTCGCGATGTCCACCATGACATTGCCCACCCCCACGATGGCCACGCGCCGGCCGATGGGGAAGGACTGCTCGCTGAAGGGCGGCAGGCGGTTGTAGTGATAGACGAGGTCCTTGGCGTGGTAGACGCCCGGCAACCGCTCGCCCTCGATGCCCAGGTACTTGGTGCCCTGGGCGCCGATCGCGAAGACGAGGGCGTCGAAGCCCAGCTCGCGTAGCTCGGCGACGGTGAGGGATCCGCCGTTGGCCACCGTCACGTTCCCGACATAGGTGACGCGCGGGTCGGTGAGGATCTTCTGGAACTGTCGCCGCAGCCCCGTCTTCATCTTGTACTTGTCGAGGAAGATGCCGTACTCGGCGAGCCCACCCGGCTTGACGTCGCGGTTGAGGAGGAGGACGCGCGCGCCCTGCGCGGCGAGCGCTCGGGCGGCGAACAGTCCGGCCGGGCCGGCGCCGATCACGGCCACCACGTGGCCCATCGTGTGTTCCCCTGCTGCGTCCGCCATGCCGCCTCGCCTTCGATCTCCCCTGTGGTGTGCCGAGCCGCGCGATTCGACACCATAGCACAGGGAGCCAGGGGCGGATCCCGGCCCGTCCCTTGACCGCTTCAGAAGGCGTGGTGTCTAATGGCCGAGGTTGTGAACGTCGTCACGACACTCACGCGCGCCGCGGTCGCGGCGCGGCCACGGCACGCTCGGGGAGAACGGAATGCGCGAGGGCTTCAGGGGTCGCCGCGTCGCCGCCGCCGTGGCCGCGGTGGTGCTGCTCGGCCCGCTGGCGGCGGGCGGGCAGGGCGCATGGGAGGCGCCCGCCTCGGAGAAGACTAGGCAGAATCCCGTGGCGCCCGGCGCGGCCGCCGTCACCCAGGGGAAGCAGGTCGCGCAGCTCAACTGCGTGGCCTGCCACGGAACCGGGGGCAAGGGCGACGGAGCCGCGGCGCAGGCGCTCAATCCCCGGCCGGCTGACTGGACCTCGCCGGCCGTGCAGGGCGAGTCGGACGGCGAGCTCTTCTGGAAGATCTCCAATGGGCGCGGCGCGATGCCCCCGTGGAAGCATCTGTCCGAGCCTGACCGCTGGTCGATCGTCCACTACATTCGCTCGCTCAAGGTGAAGTAGCTCGACCCCGGAGGACGGTCCCTCGACACAACAGTCGAAGAATCTTACGTTTTCGCTGCTGGCGACGCGGTGTAGCCTGGAGGCGCTGGCAGGGCGGGGCCCCGGCCCTTCGGGAATCAATGGGTTAGCAGGATGTGTCCCATTCGGGACTGGTTTGGCATGGGCGCTGCTTACCACCCCGAGCCCTTCATGACATCGACTCGCCAGGCGCGCGCGTGCTACCGGATTTCTCGATGACGGACGTCTCCGCCACCGGGGAGCCCCAGCCGCCGGTCGTCGAGCAGTCGATCGCGGAGATCAGCCGGACGCTGGACGCTCTTCGCGAGCGACTCCAGCGCCTGGAGTCCGCCGAGACCGGGCCGGCCCGCGAGCCGGCGGGCGACGTCGACTCCGCGCTGCCGGTGGATCCCCGCGCCCTGGCGGGGATCCAGGAAATACTGGGCGTGCCGTCGTCGGGCTTCGCGCCGAGCGAGGTGTTCGGCCTCGCGATGGACCGCGCGGCACGCCTGCTCGACGCCGACCGCGCGATGCTCTTCGTCGTGGATCCCGAGCGTAGCGTGCTCGTTCCCGTGGCGGCCCGCGGCTTCCGGCGCGACGATCTCGGCGGACTCGCGATCGCGCCCGGCGAGGGCGTGGTGGGGCGGGCGTTTCTCGAGGGCCGGGCTCTCGTTTACACGCGGCCCCCGGAATCCGCGCCGCGCGATCCCTTCATCGCGGGCTTTCCCGTCCGCGATGCCCTCGTGGTGCCCGTGCGCGCCGACGCCCAGGTTGTGGGCGTGCTCTTCGCGGGCCGGCGGGGGCGCGGGGTGCCGTTCACCGCCGAGGACACCGTGCTCCTGCTGGTGATCGCGGATCGGGTGGCGACCGCGTTCGCGCATCAGCGGCTGGTGGAGCGCGCCGCCGATCACCTCGCGCGGCTGCGCGAGGTGCAGGTGTTTTCGGGTCAGGCGGTGGTGGGGCGCGATCTCGCGGACACGCTCGCGCGGGCCTGTGAAGTGGGCCGCCGTCTCGTCGGCGCGAGTGTGGCCGTGCTCGCGCTCACCGACGACGGCACGACCCTGCGCCTCGCCGCCGCCGCCGGCCTCTCGCAGGAAAGCGCGGCGGGGTGGACCGCGGACATGCGGACGGGGCTGGCGGGGGAGATGGCGGCGGCGCAGCGCCCGGTGGCGTGTCGGGACGCCCGCGACCGTGAGGGCGCCATCGAGGAGTTCCTGGCGCCGGGCCTCCGGGGCTGCCTCCTGGTTCCCCTCCGCATCCACGAGCGCACGGTGGGCGCGCTGTATCTCGCCGACACCCGGCCCCGAGACTTCTCCGCCGACGAGGTGGAGGCGGTCCAGGTGCTGGCCTGCCTCGCCGCCCTCGCGGTCGAGAACGAGCGGCTCTATGGCGATGTGCGGTCCGCGCTGGACGCCGTCAAGACCACGCAGGAGCGGCTCGTGCAGAGCGAGAAGGTGCGCGCCCTGGGCGGCATGGCGGCCGGCATCGCGCACGAGTTCAACAATATCCTCGCCATCATCCTCGGCAAGACCCAGCTCCTGCTCGCGCGCTCGTCCGACGACACGGTGCGGGAGGGCCTGGGCCATGTCGAGGAGGCGGCCTGGCGCGCCGCCGACATCATCCGTCGGCTGCAGGGGTTCGCGGCCACACGGCTCGACGACAGCAACGGCCCCATCGACGTGAACGCCCTCGTGCACGACGCGGTCACCCTCACGCGCGGGCTGTGGAAGGACGAGGCGGAGGCGCGCGGGGCACGGGTGGAGGTCACCACCGATCTCGAGGACGTGCCGGCGGTGCGGGGCAATGCCGCCGAGCTGCGCGAGGCCTTCACCAGCCTCGTGCTCAACGCCATCGACGCGATGCCGCGGGGCGGGCACCTCGAGCTGTCCACGCGGCCGCGCGAGGAGGGAGTGGAGCTCACGGTGACCGACTCCGGCGAGGGGATGTCGGACGAGGTGCGCCGGCGCATCTTCGAGCCGTTCTTCTCCACGCGCTCGCCGCTGCGCACCGGGCTCGGGCTCTCCGTCGTCCACGGCATCGTGAGCCGGCACCGCGGGCGCATCGAGGTGGCGAGCCAGGAGGGACGAGGCACCACGATGCGGCTATGGCTCCCCGCCGCGGGCGCGGCCCCGCCCGCCCCCTCCGCCAGAGTCGTGGCGGGAGGTGGCGCCCGCGCCGCGGCCGCGCGCGCCACCGGCCCCGCCCGCATCCTCATCCTCGAGGACGAGCCGCAGATCCGCGAGATGCTGGTGGACGCGCTCGGGCGAGCCGGCCATCGGGTGGAGTCGGCCGCCGACGGCCTTGCCGGCCTCGCGCGCTTCCAGGGCGGCGAGTTCGACGTGGTGCTCACCGATCTCTCGCTCCCCGAGCGCTCCGGGCTGGACGTGGCGCGCGCGGTGAAGCGGATGCGTCCGGGGACTCCGGTGGTGCTCATCACGGGCTGGGGGCATCTGCTCGATCCCTCCCTCCTCGCGGGGGCGGGCGTGGACCTCACGCTGGTGAAGCCGTTCCGTCTCGAGCGCGTGCTCTCGATCCTCGACGACGCGCTCCGTCTCCGCCGCCCGGCCTGATCCCCGCCGCCGGGCTCGGCATGCGCCTGGCCACCATCGACCTGGGCACCAACAGCGTACGGCTCCTCGTCGCCGACACCGTCGGCGACGGCTGGCGCGCCGTCGAGGAAGGGCAGCGGGTGACCCGCCTGGGCGAGGGCCAGGCCGCCACCGGCGCGCTGGGCCCCGCGCCGATGGCGCGCACCGCGGCCACCGTGGCCGACTTCGTGCGGCGCGCGAAGGAGCTGGGGGCCCTGCGGGTGCGCATCACCGCCACCAGCGCGGTGCGGGAAGCGGCGAACCGGGCGGAGTTCGTCGCGCTGGTGGAAACGGTCGCGGGCACGCGGCTCGAAGTGCTCTCGGGTGAGGACGAGGCGCGGCTCACTCTGCTGGGCGCGCGCTCGGGCCTGCCGGATCTCACCGGTCGCTTCGTGCTCTTCGACATCGGCGGCGGCAGCACCGAGCTCGTGGTGGCCGACGGCGCCCGACTCGAGCGCGCGCTGAGCCTCCGGCTCGGGGTGGTGAGCCTCGCCGAGCGCCACGTGGACGCGGGGCCGCTGCGCCCGGCGCAATGGATGGCCCTGCGGGCGGAGGTGGCGACGGCGCTCGCGCCCGCCGTCCTCGCCGGGCTCGGGGCGGGGAGCGCGTCCGTTCTCGTCGGCACCGCGGGCACGGTGACCACGCTCGCGGCGCTCGATCTCGAGCTGCCCGCCTATGACGGAAGCCGCGTGCAGGGATACGTGCTCCGCCGCGACGCCATCGAGCGGCTGCTCGCGCGCGTGGGCGGACTTAGCCTGGCGGCGCGGGCGGCGCTTCCCTGTCTCGAGCCCGGCCGGGCCGACGTGCTCATCCCCGGCATCGCCATCTGCCTCGCCGCGATGGAAGGGCTCGGGTTCGACGCGCTCACCGTGAGCGACCGCAGCCTCCGCGAGGGAATTCTCTGTGAGATACTGGCCGCGCGCGGGGCGGCGCCGGAAGCGCCCCGCGATCCCCGGCCATGATGCGCGCCTTTCTTCTCGCGCTGTCCAGGCACCCCGCCCTCGGGCGGGCGATGGACCGGATGCCGCTGGCGCGTCGCCTCGTGCGCCGCTTCGTGGCGGGGACCCGCCTTCCGGACGGCCTCGACGTGGTGCGGCGGCTGAACGCGGAGGGTCTGGACACCGCGCTCACCTATCTGGGCGAGAACGTCCGCTCCCTCGCCGGCGCCCGCGCCGCCGCCGACGTCTACGGGGAGGCGCTCGACGTCATCGCGCGGGAGCGCCTGCGCTGCACGCCCTCGCTCAAGCTCACCCAGATGGGGCTCGACCTCGGGGACGAGGTCTGCGTGGCCAATACGCGGCGCGTGCTCGAGCGGGCCCACGCCGCCGGGACCTTCGTCTGGATCGACATGGAGCAGAGCACGTACACCGAGCGCACGCTCGCCATCTGGGAGCGGCTGCGACGCGACGTTCCCCGGGTGGGCTGCGTCATCCAGGCCTATCTGCGCCGGAGCGAGTCGGATATCAGGCGCCTGGCCGCGCTGGGAGCGACGGTGCGGCTCTGCAAGGGGGCATATCTGGAGCCGCCCGCGCTGGCCTTCCCGGGGCGCCGGGAGGTGGATGACAGCTACGCCCGCCTCATGGGCCGTCTCCTCGCCCCCGAGAGCCTCGCCCGGGGAACCTATCCCGCGCTGGCGACGCACGACGAGCGGATGCACGTGCTGGCGGCTCAGGCCCGCGTGGCCCCGGAGAAGCTCGAGATGCAGATGCTCTACGGCATTCGCTCCGACCTTCACGCGGGTCTGCGCGCGCGTGGGCTCCGCCTCCGGCTGCTGGTGCCGTTCGGGGAGGACTGGTACGGCTACTTCATGCGGCGGCTCGCCGAGCGACCCGCCAACCTCGCCTTCCTTCTGCGCAATCTCGCGCGATGACGGACGCCACGCGCGAGCTGACCGCGCTGGACTATCACACCGAGGGCGAGCCCATGCGCATCGTGCTGGCGGGGGTTCCCCCGGTGCCGGGCGCCACCCTCATGGCGCGGAGCGACTGGCTCGCCGAGCACGGGCGCGATCTCCTGGGCTTCATCCTCCACGAGCCGCGCGGGCACGCGGCGATGTGCGCCGTCATTCTGACGGAGCCGGTGCGCCCGGACGCGGATGTGGGCGCGCTCTTCATCGAGCCGCTGGGCCCCGTGCACATGTGCGGGCATGGCGCGATGGCGGTGGCGACCATGCTCGTGGACACCGGCCGGGTGAAGCCCACGCCGCCCGAGACCGCGGTCACGCTCGACACGCCCGCGGGTCCGGTCGCCTGCCGCGTCCGTCACGAAGCGGGCCGATCCACCTCGGCCACGATCAGAAATGTCCCCGCGTTCTCGGTGCGACTCGACGCCGCCGTCGAGGTGCCCGGCCTCGGGACGGTGCCGTTCGACCTCGCCTACGGCGGGCACTTCTACGCCATGGTGCCGGCCGCCGCGGTGGGCCTCGAGCTCGTGCCCGCGGAGGCCCCGCGCATCATCGCCGCCGGCGAGCGGATCCGGGCGCGGATCGAGGCGGAGGTGCCGCTGGTGCACCCGGAGATGCCCGAGGCGCGCGGCCTGCTCTATATCCAGTTCTTCGAGCCGGCCCGGCGGGCCGACGCGCGCCTGCGCAACGCGGTGGTGGTGGCCCCCGCCGGCCTGGATCGCTCGCCCTGCGGCACCGGCACCTCGGCGCGGCTCGCGAATCTCCATGCCCGGGGCGCGCTCGCGGTGGGCGAATCCTTTGGCCACGAGTCCATCATCGGGACGCTCTTCACCGGCTGCATCGCGGGCGAGACGCAGGTGGGAGGCATACCCGCCATCGTTCCCGAGATCACCGGGCGGGCCTGGGGCATGGCGCGGACCACCTTGCTGCTGGATCCGCTCGATCCGTTTCCGGGGGGATTTCTGCTGTAGCGCGGAACTGGCGACCCTGTGACGCCATGTACCGAGCCGCCGTCCCGCCCCTGACACGCAGCCTTTTCGCCAATCGCGCAACCTCTCGAAAACGCGCTCGTTCCGGGACCCTCCGCCGTGGCATGCCGCGTGCGTAAGAAGGAAGCCACGCAGGGCCAATATCTCGGAGGACGCAGCCATGGAACTGGGACTCGGGGGTCGGTATCGCCGGTGGCTGGAGGTCGTGCTGCCGATCTACACCATCGCGCTCCTCTATGTCTACTTCCGCCCGGAGTCCATTCCGCAGTCGCTGGCCGAGAGCAACGAGCAGTCCTTGGTGCCCTGGGCGGTATGGGGTGTGGTGGGCGCCATGAGCGGCATCCTGGCGCTCTCCGGTCTGTTCGTGGCCTTCTTTCTTCTCTACTCGCCCGTGTACCTCGCCGCCCGCAGCATGCTGCTGGTGGGCAAGGGCGGGTGGGTGGACAAGCGCGAGCTCCGCTTCTACTGCGCCTGCTTCATCCTGCTCTGCATCCTGCTCGGGCTGGCCATGCTCAACCCGGTGGCGGCCGCCGCCGTCTTCGTGATGATCGCGGGGTCGGCGCACCTGTTCTGGCGCGCGTTCGTCTAGCCCGCCCGCCGAAGTTGACACTCCGCGCGACGGTGACTATCCTAGCGGAGGGCCATGGATGACCTAGCGGTGCTGGTGCTGAACTACACCTATGAGCCGCTGCACTTCACCAACGCCAAGCGGGCGATCACCCTCCTCCTGAGCGGCAAGGCCGAGAGCGTCGAGGCCTCCCCGCGCGTGGTCCGGTCCCCCTCGCGGGCCTATCCGTTGCCCGCGGTGATCCGGCTGGCCGCGTACATTCGCAAGCCCTTCCTCGAGCGGGTGGCCTTCAACAAGAAGAACATCCTGCGCCGCGACGGCTATACCTGTCAGTACTGCGCCCGGCGCGGCGAGAAGCTCACCGTGGACCACATCGTGCCGCGCTCGCGGGGCGGCCAGACCACCTGGACCAATGTGGTGGCGGCCTGCCTTCGCTGCAACCTCTTCAAGGGCAACCGCACCCTGGAGGAGGCCCGATTGCGGCTGATCCGCGAGCCCGTGCACCCGCAGTTCCTCTTCTCGGTCCACCTCCTCCGGCATCCCCACGCGTCGTCCTTCCTCGACTCCTGGCGCAAGTACCTCGTCGCCGTCCCGTCGAGCTTCTGACGCCGTTGTTCCAGCTGGCTTCCGACTTCGCGCCCGCGGGCGATCAGCCGCGGGCGATCGACCGCCTCGCCGAGCTGGTGCGGGCGGGGGAGCGCCACAGCGTGCTCCTCGGCATCACCGGCAGCGGCAAGACCTTCACCCTCGCCAACCTGATCAGCCGGCTCCAGCGGCCGGCCCTGGTGATCTCGCCCAACAAGACCCTGGCCGCGCAGCTCTACAGCGAGTTCAAGTCGTTCTTCCCCCAGTCCGCCGTCGAGTACTTCGTGTCCTACTACGACTACTACCAGCCGGAAGCCTATATCCCCCAGTCCGACACCTATATCGAGAAGGACGCGCTCATCAACGACGAGATCGACCGGATGCGCCACTCCGCCACCACCTCGCTCTTCGAGCGGCGGGACGTGGTGATCGTGGCCTCGGTGTCCTGCATCTACGGCATCGGCGAGCCCGAGACCTACCGGGGCATGCACGTGGCGGTGGAGACGGGGCAGACGGTGAGCCGGGACGCGCTGGTGCGGGACCTCGTCGCCATCCAGTACGAGCGGAACGACTACGACTTCCGGCGGGGGACGTTCCGGGTGCGCGGCGACGTGGTGGAGGTCTTCCCCGCCGCTGCCGAATCCGAGGCGCTCCGGATCGAGCTGTTCGGCGACAGCGTGGACCGCATCGTGACCGTCGATCCCTTGAAGGGCGCCACCACCGGGGTGGTGCCGTCGGTGCGGATCTATCCCGCCAGCCACTACGTCACGCCCGCCGACCAGATCGAGCGCGCCATCGCGAATATCCACGAGGAGCTGCGGGAGCGGCTGGCCTTCTTCCGCGCGCGCAACCGGCTGCTGGAGGCGCAGCGCCTGGAGCAGCGCACCCTCTTCGACGTGGAGATGCTCCGGGAGATCGGCTACTGCCACGGCATCGAGAACTACTCGCGGCATCTGGCGGGGCGCAAGCCGGGCTCCAAGCCGGCCACCCTCATGGACTACCTGCCCAAGGACGCGCTCATCCTCATCGACGAGTCGCACGTGACCGTCCCCCAGATCCGGGGCATGTACCCCGGCGACCGCTCGCGCAAGGAGGCGCTGGTCGAGTACGGCTTCCGCCTGCCCTCGGCCTTCGACAACCGGCCCCTGACCTTCGACGAGTTCTCGGCCACGGTGGGCCAGGTGCTCTACGTGTCGGCCACGCCGGGGGGCTACGAGCTGGAGCATGCGGGCGCGGTGCGGGAGCCCGCCGCGCGCGCGTACACGGGCGGGGCGGTGGCGGAGCAGATCATCCGCCCCACCGGTCTCATGGATCCGCGCATCACGGTGCGGCCGGCCTCGATCCAGGTGGACGACCTCATGGCGGAGGTGCGGGCGCGCGCGGAGCGCGACGAGCGAGTGCTCATCACCACCCTCACCAAGCGCATGGCGGAGGATCTGACGGAGTACTACCAGCAGAACGGGCTCCGCGTGCGGTACCTGCACTCCGACATCGACACGCTGGACCGGGTGGCGGTGATCCGCGATCTGCGGCTGGGGAAGTTCGACGCACTGGTCGGCATCAACCTCCTCCGGGAGGGGCTGGACCTGCCGGAGGTCTCGCTGGTGGGCATCCTCGACGCGGACAAGGAAGGGTATCTTCGATCCGCCACCTCCCTCATCCAGACGTCGGGACGCGCCGCCCGCCACGTGAACGGCGAAGTGCTCATGTACGCCGACCGCGTCACCGGCTCCATGCAGGAAGCCCTCGCGGAGACCGAGCGCCGGCGCGCCGCGCAGGCCGCCTACAACGCCGCCCACGGCATCACGCCGGAATCTGTGCGGAAGTCCATCCGCGAGCTGCTGGAGACCGTCTCGGAGCGGGATTACTACACGGTGCCGGTGCCGGAGATCGCGTCGGCGATCCCGGAGAGCCCGGAGGCGCTGGCCAAGCGCATTGCGGAGCTGGAAGCGGCCATGAAGGAGGCGGCCAAGCGCCTGGACTTCGAGCGCGCCGCGGAGCTGCGCGACCAGGTCAAGGCGCTCCGTCGGGTCGAGCTGGGCGTCCGCTGAGGTGGCGGTCTTCAAGTGGGTGCTGGTGTTCTTCGCCGTCCTCTCCCTCGGCCTCTTCGCCATCTCCAAGATCATCAGCTTCCTGAACCCGCCCCGCCCCGGCCGCCCCGAGCCACCCATCCTCCGCAAGGTCACGCGCGCGCTGCGCTGGAGCGTGATCGTGCCCGCCCTCCTCGGTCTCGCCATCCTCGCCCTCACCCTTCTTCAGGGGTCCTGACCCGAGGCGTACAATGATGTTGCCGTGAGCCTTCAGGACACGCTCGACCAGCTGCCGGACCGGCCCGGTGTCTACCTCTACAAGGACGCCAAGGCCCAGATCATCTACGTGGGGAAGGCGGCCTCACTGCGCAGCCGCGTGCGGTCCTATTTCCAGGACTCGCGCGTCCGCGACCCCAAGACCGACGCCCTGGTGGGCCAGATCCGCGACCTCGAGTACATCGTTACCACCAACGAGCTCGAGGCCCTCATCCTCGAGTCCAACCTGGTCAAGAAGCACCGGCCCCGCTACAACATCATCCTGCGGGACGACAAGCACTACCCCTTCCTGAAGCTCACCACCAGCGAGGAGTTCCCGCGCCTGGTGGTGGCGCGGCGGGTGCAGCAGGACGGCGACGCCTACTTCGGGCCGTTCTACCCGGCCACCGCGATGCGGGAGACCCTCCGGCTCGTGCGCCAGCTCTTCCCGCTCCGCACCTGCCGCATCAAGATCGACGGGCAGCTCCCGCGGCCCTGCATCCAGTTCTTCATCCATCGCTGCAATGCCCCGTGCACGGGACAGGAGACCCGGGAAGGGTATGCGCGCACCGTCTCCGAGGTGCAGCGCTTCCTGGAGGGCAAGGACGAGGATCTCGTCAAGGAGCTGACCCGGCGCATGGAAGCGGCCGCCGCGGAGACGCGCTTCGAGCAGGCGGCAGTGCTGCGCGACCGCATCCAGGCGCTGAACACGGTGCGCGAGCGGCAGAAGATCATCTCCACCGAGGAGACGGACCAGGACATCATCGGGCTGGTGCGCCAGGGGCCCGACGCCTGCGTGCAGCTCTTCTTCGTTCGCAAGGGCCGGCTGCTCGGCCGGGAGTCCTTCCACTTCGACCGCTTGCTCGCGGAGAGCGACGGCGAGGTGCTCTCCGCCTTCGTGCGGCAGTTTTACGCGCGGAGCGTGACACCGGCGCCGGAGCTGGTGCTCTCCACCGAGATCGCGGAGGCCCCGCTCGTGCTCGAGTGGCTGCGCCAGCGCCGCGGCGGGCGGGTGGAGCTCTCGGCGCCCCAGCGCGGGCGCCGGCGCGAGCTGGTGGCGATGGCGGAGGAGAACGCCGCCCTCGCGCTGCAGTCGCACCTGCTGTCGCGCACCAACCGCCACCAGGCGGTGCGCGAGGAGATGCAGCGGGCGCTGGGTCTCGCGGAGCCGCCGGACCGCATCGAGTGCTTCGACATCTCGACCATCCAGGGCAGCGACACGGTGGCGTCCATGGTGGTGTGGCAGGGCGGCGACATGAAGAAGGACGACTACAAGCGCTACAAGATCCGGACGGTGACGGGCACCGACGACTTCGCGTCCATGCAGGAGGTGCTCACCCGCCGCTATGCCAAGGCGCTGGAAGGAGAAGGGCCGCTGCCGGACCTCATCCTCCTCGACGGCGGACGCGGCCAGCTCGGGGTGGGGATGAAGGTGCTGGAGGACCTGGGCCTGGACTACCTGCCCATCGCGGCCCTGGCCAAGCGGGCGGAGGAAGTCTACACGCCCGACCGGCTGCAGCCGCTGGTGCTCGATCTCGGCTCCCCCGCGCTACAGACGCTCCAGAAGATCCGGGACGAGGCGCACCGGTTCGCCATCACGTATCACAAGAAGGTCCGGGCGCGCCGCACCATCAGCTCCGAGCTCGACCGCATTCCCGGCGTGGGCCCCACGGTGAGGACGCACTTGCTCAAGACGCTGGGCTCGGCGCGCGGGGTGCGCGCGGCCTCGGTGGCCGAGCTCGCCGGGGTGCCCAAGGTCACGCCCAAGCTGGCGCAGCGGATCCACGCCCATTTCCACCCCGTGCCCACGGTACCGGCACCCGAAAATGGGGAACCCGCGGAGCCGCCGCAGGGTTAGAGTAGCGGCATCCAATCCCAAGGGAGGTGAGTCCTCATGCTGAAGACGCTCCTGATCGCGATCACCATGGTCACCCTCGCCGTCACCCCCGCGCTGGCCTTCCAGTGCCCGCTCCTGATCAAGCAGGTCCAGGACGCGACCGCCGGGAAATCCGACGCCGCCTCCGCCAAGGCCAACGAGCTGGCCGCCGAGGCCAAGAAGCTCCACGACGCCGGCAAGCACGCGGAGTCCGTGGCCAAGGCCGAGGAAGCCGCCAAGGCCATCAACCTCACCCTCAAGAAGAAGTAGGCCGACCGCCTTCCCCCGGGGACCGCATCCCATGGTCCCCGGGGAGCCGTTTCCTTGCGTCCTCCCCCCCGCCAGCTTAAGATCAGCGCGAGCATGGTGAGCGACGACCGTCCCGAACGCTATCCGTTTGCCGACATCGAGGCCCGGTGGCAGCGGGTCTGGGAAGACACCAAGCAGTTCCGGGCCACCGAGGATCCGTCCCGCCCCAAGTTCTACTGTCTCGAGATGTTCCCGTATCCCTCCGGCCGCATCCACATGGGCCACGTGCGCGTCTACGCCATCGGCGATCTCCTCGCGCGCTACAAGTGGATGCGCGGGTTCAACGTCCTCCACCCGATGGGCTGGGACGCCTTCGGCCTGCCCGCGGAGAACGCCGCCATCGACAACGGCGTCCATCCCGCGGTGTGGACCTACGAGAACATCAAGAACATGCGGAGCCAGCTCCGCCGCATGGGAATCTCCTATGACTGGGACCGCGAGGTGGCCACCTGCGATCCCGCCTACTACAAGTGGGAGCAGCTCATCTTCGTGCGGATGTTCGAGCGCGGGCTCGCCTACAAGAAGCGCTCCACGGTGAACTGGTGCCCCACCTGCCTGACCATCCTCGCCAACGAGCAGGTGGAGGCGGGGCGGTGCTGGCGCTGCGACTCCGAGGTGGAGACCAAGGAGATCGAGGGCTGGTTCTTCAAGATCACCGACTACGCCGACGAGCTCCTCGACTGGTGCGACCGCCTCCCCGGCTGGCCCGAGCGCGTGCTGACCATGCAGCGCAACTGGATCGGGCGGAGCGAGGGCGCCGAGTTCGACCTGCCAGTGGTGGGGCGGCCGGACGTCAAGATCCGCATCTTCACCACGCGCCCGGACACCTCGTTCGGCATGACCTACGCGGTGCTGGCCCCCGAGCATCCGCTGGTGGACACCCTCGTCACCGATCCCGCCGAGCGCGCGAAGGTGGCCGCCTTCCGCGCCGAGGTGGCCCGGGAGACCGAGATCGAGCGGCTCGCCGCCGACCGGCCGAAGCGCGGACTCCGCCTCGCCGCCCGCGCGCTCAACCCGTTCGCGGAGCGCGAGATCCCGCTCTTCCTCGCCGACTACGTGCTCATGGGTTACGGCACCGGCGCCATCATGGCGGTGCCGGGCGAGGATCAGCGCGACTGGGACTTCGCCAAGCAGTACGAGCTGCCCATCATCCCGACGGTGAAGCGTCCCGAGGGCTGGCCGGACACCGAGGCATATACCGGCGACGGCGTGAAGATCAACTCGGGATTCCTGGACGGGCTCGGCATCGCGGACGCCAAGCGCAAGGCGATCGACTGGCTGGTGGCCCGGGGACTCGGCCAGTCCAAGGTGAACTTCCGGCTCCGCGACTGGGGCATCAGCCGCCAGCGCTACTGGGGCGCGCCCATCCCCATCCTCTACTGTCCGAAGGACGGCATGGTGCCGGAGCGCGAGGACCGCCTGCCGGTGGTGCTGCCCGAGGACGTCCAGATCAGCGGCAAGGGCGGCTCGCCGCTGGCCGAGGTGGCCCACTTCGTCAACGCGCGGTGTCCCCGGTGCGACGGTCCCGCCAAGCGCGAGACCGACACCATGGATACCTTCGTGGAGTCGTCCTGGTATTTCCTCCGCTACTGCTCGCCGCGCTTCGAGGGCGGGATGTTCGACCCCGCCGCCGCCGCGTACTGGATGCCGGTCGATCAATACATCGGCGGCATCGAGCACGCCGTCCTCCACCTCCTCTACGCGCGCTTCTATACCAAGGTGCTGCGGGACCTCGGCCTCACCGGGGCCGACGAGCCCTTCTCCGCGCTGCTCTCGCAGGGGATGGTGATCAAGGACGGCGCCAAGATGTCGAAGTCCAAGGGCAATGTGGTGGACCCGGACGAGCTCATCCGGCGCTTCGGCGCCGACACCGCGCGGCTGTTCTCCCTCTTCGCGGCCCCGCCGGAGAAGGACCTCGACTGGAACGATCGTGGCGTGGAGGGCGCGTCGCGCTTCCTGAACCGGATCTGGCGCTTCGTCCAGGGGCATCTGGCCGAGCTGGGCGCGGCGCCGCCGGCGGTGAGCGCCGCCGAGGCGGGGACGCTGTCCGACGCCGGCCGTGCCTTCCGGCGCGTCATCCACGAGACCATCGAGCGGGTCACCCACGACATCGAGAAGGACTTCCACTTCAACACCGCCATCAGCGCCATCATGGAGCTGGTCAACGCGCTCCACGACTTCGACCGCGACTCCATGGACACCATGAATCGCGCCGAGCGCGGGCGGCTGCTGCGCGAGGCGGTGCAGACCCTGGTGCTCCTCCTGGGACCGGTGAGCCCGCACATCACCGAGGAGCTCTGGGCCGCCCTGGGCCACCGCGAGAGCCTGTTCAAGCATCCGTGGCCCGTGGCCGATCCGGCGGCCCTCCAGCGCGCCGAGGTGGAGATCATCGTCCAGGTAGACGGCCGCGTGCGCAGCCGCCTCACCGTGGACGTGACCGCGCCCGAGGGCGAGATCCAGGACCGCGCGCTCGCCGACGAGAAGGTGCGCCAGTGGACCAACGGCCGTCAGGTGGCCAAGGTGGTGGTCGTTCCCGGACGTCTCGTCAACGTGGTCACCCGCGCGTGAGGGGCGCCGCGCCGCGCGCGGTGGCATGGCTCATGACGGCGGCGGCCCTCGCGCTCGCCGCCGGATGCGGCTATAGCACGAAGGGGAACCTGCCCGACCACATCAAGTCGGTGGCGGTGCCCACCTTCAAGAACAAGACCCAGGAGCCCGCGGTGGAGAGCACCATCACCGCCGCGGTGATCAACGCCTTCGTCACCAGCGGCAAGCTCAAGGTGGTCTCCCCCGACCAGGCGGACTCCATCCTCGAGGGCGAGGTCGTCGGGTACGACATCGTGTCGGTGTCGGTGGACAATCGCATCAATGTCCGCCAGTACCGGCTCGTGGTCACCATGAATCTCCAGTTCCGGGACGTGCGCCAGGGCGCCATGCTCTTCCGGCAGGAAGGGCTGCAGGAGCGCGCGGACTTCACGGTCCCGTTCGAGGTCTCGAGCACGATCAACCGCGAGGAGGGCGCGGTGCGCGCGGCGGCGGTGGATATCGGCCGCCGGGTGGTGAACCTGGTGGTGGATCGGTTCTAGTGGACACTCGCTAGTGGACTACGCGGGGCTACTCCGCGCGGTGGAGGCGGGCCGCACGCCCCCCGTGGTGCTCGTCCATGGCGCCGAGCCCGTGCTCCTCGACGACGCGGTGGCGGCGATCACCCGCGCGCTCTTCCCCGATCCGGGCATGGCCACGCTGTCTCGAGAGGTCCTCGAGGCCCGCGAGGCCGGCGCGGAAACCATCGTGCGGTCCGCGCTGACCCTGCCGTTCCTCTCCGAGCGCCGGCTGGTGGTGGTGCGCGGCGCCGACGCGCTCGGGGTGCGGCAGGGCGAGGCCCTGGCCGCGTATGCCGCCGCCCCGAATCCCTCCACCGTGCTGCTACTGCTGGCCGATTCCGAGGTGGCGCCGAGCCACTGGCTGATGAAGGCCCTGCCGCCCGCCGCCGTGGTCGCGCTCCCGCGGCCGACCGGCCGCGCGCTGGTGTCCTGGCTGCGCACCCGCGCGAGCGCGGGGGGCTTCGAGGTGCAGGAAGCCGCCGCCGTGCTGCTGGTGCAGCTCGTCGGCGACGACCTCACTCTGCTGCTGGGCGAGGTGGCCAAGGCGGCGCTGGCGGGAGGGCCGGACAATCGCCGGGTGACCCCGTCGGAAGTTCGCGCGGTGGTGGGTGAGCAGCGCCTGCGCCATATCTTCGAGCTCACCCGCGCGGTGGCGGAGCGTGACCTGGGCGCGGCGCTGGGCGTGCTCGGCGCGCTGCTGTCCGCCGGGGAGGAGCCGCTGGGGGTCCTCGGCATGCTGGCCCGCGAGGCGCGCTCGGTCTGGCAGGCGCGGGAATGGCTGCGCCAGGGGCGGCGCGACGACGAGGTCGCCCGCCTGCTCCGCCGCCCGCCGCCCGCGGCGGCGGCGGTGGTGGCCCTGGCGCGGGCGCTCTCGGGCGCCGACGCGTCGGCGCGCCTCACCCGCTGCTGGGAGGTCGAGCGGCGTCTCAAGCTGGGCGGCGCGCCTCGCCCCGAGCTCGCCCTTCTCATCGCGGATCTGTGCGCCGCCTGACGCGCGGGCGGGCGCTGCTGGCGCTCGCGCTCTGCTGCTCGCCGGGCATCGCGCTCCGCGCCGCCGCGGCGCCGCCGGCGTCACCGCCGGCCCCGTCCGTCGAGGTGGCCCCCGCGTCCCGCCTCGCCGCCGCGACCCGGACCACCTCGCTCACGGCGGGCGCCGCCTCCGTCGAGGTGGCGGTGCCCGAGGGCACGCCGCTCGCCGGCTACGGCGGATACCCGCGCCGCGCCTGGATCCCCGACCTGCTCGGCCGCTACCCGCATGCGTTCTGGTTCCGGCCCGCGAAGGGCGTGCACGATCCCGTGCGGGCGCGCGCGCTGGCGCTGGCGGACGCGCAGGTCAGCGTGATGTGGCTGAGCATCGACCTCGTGGGCCTCGATCCCGGCCTCACCGCGGAGCTCGCCGAGCGGCTGCGCCGGGCCGGGCTCGCGTACTCCGCCCTGATCGTGTCGGCCTCGCACACGCATTCCGGTCCCGGCGCCTACATCGACTCGGCGCTCTTCGCCTTCGTGGCGGTCGATCGGCTGTCGCCCGCCGTCCGCGCGCGGCTGCTCGACGCGCTGGAGTCCGCGGCGCGCGAGGCGCACCGGCGGCGCGCGCCGGCGCGCGTGGGAGTGGGAGCGGTGGAGCTGCCCGGCCTCGGCAAGAGCCGCATCGGCGCGCCCCTGGACCCCACCCTCGGCGTCCTCAAGGTGGTGACCGCCGACGGCCGCCCCCTGGCGATGCTGTGGAACTACGCCATCCACGGCACCGCGCTGGGCCGGAACAACTTCATGGTCTCGGGCGATCTCATGGGCGACGCCTCCGCGCGGATCGAGAGCCGGCTCGGCGTGCCGGCGCTCTTCGTCAACGGCGCCGTCGCCGATGTGAGCCCCGCCGCGCGCGGCTGGCGGGGCGTGGCCAGCCTGGGGGAGCGGCTGGCGGACGGCGCCCTGGGCGCGTGGGAGGCGATCCGTCCCGAGGCCGACGCCGCGCTCGCGACGGCCTCACGCCGCGTGAGCCTGCCCGGGCCGGCGGTCTCCGCGCGCGCGTGCCTGGGCCGCTGGCTGCCCGCGTGGCTGCGGATGGAGCTGGGCGATTCGTTGCCGCGGAGCGCGGAGCTTCACGCGGTCGGCATCGGCGGCAGCGCGTGGGTCACCATTCCGGGCGAGCTCGAGACGCGACTGGGGCGCGAGATCAAGACCGCCGGGGCCGGCCGCTTCGATCAGGTCTTCGTGGCGGGCGTGTCCAACGACTATCTCGGCTATCTGCTCACTCCCGAGGCCGCCGCCCGGTCCACATATATCGCCTGCGCCAATCTCTACGGGGCGCGGGGCGGAGCGCTGATGCGCGACGGCGCGGTAGCGCTGCTCGGGCGCCTGGCGCAGGCGCGCGACGCGAAGGGGACAGGGCAGTGAAACGAGTCGGGGTCGGCTACTTGACGAGGGCGAGCCGGCGGGCCAGCGACGACTTCCGGCGGGCGGCGGTGTTGCGGTGAATCACGCCCCGGCTCACCGCCTTGTCGAGGCTCCGGATGGCGTCCTGAATGGCGGCGCGTCCCTCGGCGCCCTGCGTGGGCTCGACCGCGCGCGCGGTCTTGACCTGGGAACGGACCTGGCTGCGCACGGCGCGGTTTCGCAGCCGGCGCTTCTCGCTCGTCTTGATCCGTTTCCTCGCCGAACGCGTATTGGCCACTCTTGCCTCCTGTACTCCCGTGGGAAGTCGCCCGTAACTCCAGGCAAAATCGAACAATACCGTCGGGTCAGGAGAGTGTCAAGGAGTTTATCCTCGTGAGCGAGGATCGCCACGAGGCGCGCGCCGGCGTGGTGAGCGCGGTGGGCAGCATCGGGCTCGCGACCCTCGCCAGCCGCGTCCTCGGCTATGTCCGGGACATGGTGGTGGCGCAGGCCTTCGGCGCCGGCCCCGTCACCGACGCCTTCTTCGTGGCGTTCCGCATCCCCAATCTTCTCCGCCGCCTTCTCGCCGAAGGCGCGCTGTCCACGGCGGTGATCCCGGTCTTCACGCAATACCTCGCCACCGGCGGGCGCGCCGCCTTCGCCGTCATGGCGCGCGCGGTGGCGGGAGCCAGCGCCTTCACGCTCTGCGTGGTGACGCTGGCGGGCATGCTGGCCTCGCGGTGGATCGTGGCGCTGATGGCCCCGGGCTGGGCGGCGGACCCGCCGCTCTTCGAGCTCGCGGTATGGCTCACCCGGCTCATGTTCCCGTATCTGCTGCTGGTGGGCCTGGCCGCGCTCGCCAGCGGCACGCTCAACGCGCATCACCGCTTCTTCACCGCCGCTCTCGGTCCGGTGGTGCTCAACCTCTGCATGATCGCCGCGGTGCTGCTGCTGGCGGGGCATTTTCAGCCGCCCATCGTGTCGCTCGCGGTGGGCGTGCTCGCCGGCGGGCTGGGCCAGCTCCTCGTCCAGCTCCCGGAGGTCCGGCGCCTCGGCGTCCCCCTTCGCCCATCCGGAGAATGGAGGCACCCCGCGGTGCGAATCATCGCGCGGCGGCTCGTGCCCGCCGCCTTCGGCCTCGCCGCCGTCCAGATCACGGTGGTGATCAATACCCTGCTCGCCTCGCTGCTGCCCAGCGGGAGCATCTCCTATCTCTACTATGCCGACCGGGTGATGGAGTTTCCCCTCGGCGTGTTCGGGATCGCGCTCGCCACCGCGTCGCTGCCGACGATGTCGGCGCAGGCGGCGCGCGGCGATCGCCCGGGTCTCACCGACACGCTGGGCTTCTCGCTGCGGCTCTCCGTGTTCATCGCGGTCCCCGCCGCGGTGGGGCTGCTGGCCCTCGGGGGACCCATCGTGAGCCTGCTCTTCGAGCGTGGCCAGTTCGGCCCCGCCGCCGCCGCCGCCACCGCCCAGGCGCTCGCCGCCTACGCGGTGGGTCTTCCCGCCTTCTCGGCCACCCGCATCGCCGCGCAGACCTTCTACGCCATGGGAGACACGCGCACTCCCGTGTTCATGGGCTTCATCGCGGTGGCCGCCAATGTCGGCCTCGCGCTTGGCCTCATGTGGCCGCTCGCGCACGCCGGGCTGGCGCTGGCCTCATCCCTGTCGGCCTATGTGAATCTCCTCGCGCTCCTGTGGATGCTGCGGCGACGGCTCGGGCCCATCGGCGGGCGCGCGCTGGGCCGGTCCCTGCTGCGTACCTCCGCCGCCGCGGTGCCGCTCTGGCTGGCGTGTCGCGCCCTGGGACCCGCCGCCGACGCCTCCGCGACGGCCGCGATCTGGACCGGCGCGGCGGTGATCGGCGGCGGTCTCGCCTTCCTGGCCGCGGCCGCGCTGCTGCGCGCGCCCGAGCTTCATGCGCTTCTGGGCATGCTTCGCCGCAGCCGGGGCTTGCCCCCGCCCGGGGCGCGGTGATAGAGTTCGCTATGCCCCTGCAGTTCGCAGTTGAAGGTCTGGTTGTTGCGCTGCGCCGCCCCCGAGCCCCCGTCCCTCCCGAGCGTCGTTGATGGATCCGGTGGCCGATTTTCTCGAGGCCCTCCAGACGGAAGGGGGGGCCTCTCGCAACACCGTGCTCGCCTATCGTCGAGACCTCGCCGACTTCGGCCGATTCCTGGCCCGCCCCCGGCGGGAGATCGCCACCCTCGGCGCGCGGGACGTGAGCGAGTACCTCATCGCCCTGCGGCGTCGCGGGCTCGGCGCTCGCAGCGTGGCTCGCCGGCTCTCGGCCCTGCGGGGCCTCTATCGCTTCCTCGTGCGCGAGGCGAGGGTGACGGGCGATCCCACCGAGCATCTCGAGAGCCCGCGTCCACCGCTGCGGCTGCCGCGCACGCTCTCCATCGAGGACGCCACCGCGCTGGTGGAGAGCCCCGACATCACGCGCGGCCAGGGGCTGCGCGATCGCGCGCTGCTCGAGCTGCTGTACGCGTCGGGCATGCGGGCCTCGGAGGTCCTGTCCCTGCGTCACGAAGATCTCAACCTCACCGCCGGCTACGTGACCTGCACCGGCAAGGGGAGCCGGCAGCGCCTGGTCCCGGTGGGCGCCCAGGCGCTGCGCTGGGTACGGCGCTATCTCGACGCGCGGCGCGCCGCCGCGCCCAGGCGGCTCGACCCGGGGACGATCTTCCTCAACCGGTCGGGGCGTCCGCTGTCGCGCCAGGGCCTGTGGCTCATCCTCAAGCGCTCCGCGCTCCGCGCCGGGCTGCGGGCGTCCGTGTCGCCGCACACGCTGCGGCACTCCTTCGCCAGCCACCTGCTCGAGCGGGGCGCGGACCTTCGCTCGGTGCAGGCCATGCTCGGCCACGCCGACATCTCGACCACGCAGATCTACACGCATCTTCCCTCCACGGTGGTCCGCGACATGTACCGGAAGTTCCACCCTCGCGCGCGGCTGTCCGCGAAGGCGAGCTAGGCCGATGGCCAAGGCGGGACATGTCTATCCGCAGGTGGACCCGGGCGCGGCGGCCCTGATGGACCGCCGGATCGCGCGCGGCGCCGCGAGCCTGAGCGCGGGCGCCGCGCACGCGGCGGCCACGCGCGCGGGCGCGCATGCGCTGGCCCTGGGCCCGCGGGTGGCCGTGCGCCACGCGGAGCTGGCGCGCGCCGTCCGCTGGGGGCTGCCCGGCCTCCGGGCCCTCGAGATGGCCTGGCACGAGCTGCCCGAGGTGACGCCGGCCACATCGGAGATCGCGGTGCGCCGCCTCGTGCTCGCGGGGGCGGGCCTGATCCTGGTGCGGCATGGCGGCCATATCGTGGGATTCGTCGACGGGCGCGCGGCGACCTGGGCGCGCCCGGCGCTCTCGGTGGCGCATCGGCTGGAGAACCCGCCCGATGCCGGGCGCGAGACGGTGGTCTGGCTGCTCCGGCTCGCCGGCAAGCTCGGTGAGGCGATGGGGGTGGCGGTGTGGGCGGCGGGGGGCTTCGTGCGCGATCTGCTGCGCGACACCGGCCCGCTCGACGTGGATCTGGTCGTCGAGGGCGACGGGCCGGCCTTCGCGCGGCGGCTCGCGGAGGAAGTCCGGGGAGGGGTCACCGTCCACCCCGCGTTCGGCACCGCGTCGGTGGAGGGCGGCCGCACCGTGGACGGCCAGGCGCTGCCCCGCGTGGACGTGGCCTCCGCGCGACGCGAGCGCTACGCCGCGCCGGGCGCCCTGCCTTCGGTGGAGGCGGCGCCGCTCGGCGAGGATCTGCTCCGGCGCGACTTCTCGGTGAACGCCATGGCCATCGCGCTGGGACCGGCCGTGTTCGGCCGGCTGGTGGACGTGGCGGGCGGCCAGCGCGATCTGGATCGCCGCTCCCTGGTGCCGCTCCATCCGCTGTCCTTCGTGGAGGACCCGACCCGCGTCTTCCGCGCCGCGCGCTATGCCGCGCGCCTCGGCTTTGGCCTGGACGCGGCGGGCCGGCGCGCCTTGCGTCTGGCGCTGGGCGCGCGCGCGTATCCGGCGCTGTCCGGCCAGCGACTGACCGCGGAGCTGGCGCTCATCCTCCGCGAGCCCACCGCGTGGGGCGCGCTCGCCCTGCTTCTCCGCTGGCGCGCCCTCGGCCTCTGGGATCGCGCCTATCGCGCGCGGCCGCGCACGCAGGAGCGCCTGCGCGCGGCGCGCCGGCTGCTGGCCTGGGCCCGGGCGGCGGACCTGGGCGTCGAGCCCCTGGACGTCGCGCTGCTCGCCCTGCTCGTGGACCAGCCGCCCATGGTGGCGCGCCGCTGCCTCCAGCGGCTGGCCCTGGGCGGCGCGCGGGGCGCCGGGCTGGCGGCCGCGCCGGCGGCCGGGCGGCGGCTCGCCGCGCGCCTGGCGGCTCCGCGGCTCGCGCCCAGCCGGGTGGCGGCCGCCGCGCGCGAGAGCTCGGTGGAGACCATGGTGGCCGCCTGGCTACTCGGCGCGGGGCGGTCGCGGCGGCGCCTGCAGTGGTATCTCCGCGAGGGCCGGCACGCGCAGCCGGCCATGACGGCGGCGCAGCTCATCGCCGCCGGAGTCCCGCGCGGGCCCGAGGTGGGACAATGGCTGCGGAGCCTCCGCGATCTCGGCCTGGACGGCCGGGTCGGCAACCTCGCGGACGAGGAACGGTTCGTGAAGCGTCAGATGGCCCGTCACCCGAAAGGAGAGCCGAAGTGACGTCGAAATTCGTGTTCGTGACCGGGGGCGTGATCTCCTCGCTGGGCAAGGGGCTGGCGGCGGCGTCCATCGGATCGCTCCTGGAGGCCCGCGGCTTCCGGGTGACCCTCCTGAAGCTCGATCCCTACATCAACGTGGATGCCGGGACCATGAGCCCGTATCAGCACGGCGAGGTCTACGTCACGGACGACGGAGGCGAGACCGACCTCGACCTGGGCCACTACGAGCGCTTCACCTCCGCGCGGATGTCCCGGGACAACAACATGACCACCGGGAAGATCTACGGCACCGTGATCGAGAAGGAGCGGCGCGGTGACTATCTCGGGCGCACGGTGCAGGTGATCCCCCACATCACGGACCAGATCAAGGCGTCGGTCCGCAAAGTATCGGCGGGGGTGGACGTCGTCATCGTGGAGGTCGGCGGCACCGTGGGCGACATCGAGAGCCTGCCCTTCCTGGAGGCCATCCGCCAGCTCAAGAAGGACGTGGGCAAGGAGAACGTGATCTACGTGCACCTGACCCTGGTGCCGTTCATCCAGGCCGCCTCGGAGCTCAAGACCAAGGCCACCCAGCACTCGGTCAAGGAGCTGCGCGCCATCGGAATCCAGCCCGACGTGCTGCTCTGCCGCACCGACAAGGAACATCCCCTCACGCCGTCGATCAAGGGGAAGATCGCGCTGTTCTGCGACGTGGAGGAGGAGGCGGTGGTCTCCGCGCGCGACGTGGACACCATCTACGAGGTGCCGCTGGCCTTTCACGAGCAGGGGCTCGACGAGAGCGTGGTGCGGCTGCTCGGCCTGCCCGACCGGCCCACCGATCTCTCGCGGTGGGAGGAGATCGTCCGGCGCATCAAGTCGCCGCGCCACCACGTGCGCATCGGGGTGGTGGGCAAGTACATCGAGGTGAAGGACTCCTACAAGAGCCTCTACGAGGCGCTGGCCCACGGCGGCATCGCGCACGAGGCGGCGGTGGAGGTGGTGTGGCTGGACGCCGAGCGGCTGGAGCGAGAGGGCGTGCCCGGGCACGTGGCGGGGCTGGACGGCATTCTCATCCCGGGCGG
>DASRWT010000126.1:0-16993 GCA_035654455.1 Candidatus Nitrosocosmicus sp.
GCTCGTCTCCGGCATCCTCTCCGTCTGGGGGCGCACGCCGGGCACGCTGGCCATGAGCGCGGCCACCTTGCACCAGATCTCGGGCGGCCGCTACGTGCTGGGGCTGGGGCCGAGCACGCGCGCGCTGGTGGAGGGTTTCCACGACGTGCCATTCCGCCATCCCGCCGACCGGCTTCGGGACGTGACGCTCGCGGTGCGCGCGCTGCTGGCCGGCGAGCGGATACCGCTGGCGGCGGGCTCCAGCGCACATCCGCTGCGGCTGGGCCAGCCTGCCGTGCCCGACCTGCCCATCTGGATCGCGGCCATGGGCCCGCACGCGGTGCGAGTGGCCGCCGAGCTGGCGGATGGCTGGATGCCGGCCTGGGTCCCGCGCGACCGTTTCGCATCCTGGATCCCCGAGGTGACGAAGATGCGCGACGCCGCATCTGGGCGGCGCCCCGGCCCACTCACCGTCGTCTCCGGCCCCACTGTGGTCTGCGACGAGAACGTCGAGACGGCGCGGGGCGCCGCCGCGAGCTGCGCCGCCTGGTATCTCTGCGCCATGGGCGACGTCTACGCGCGCTGTGTGTCCGAGCAGGGCTTCGCGGCGGAGGTGTCCGCAATCCGCGCCGCGAACCCCAAACCCAGTCTTCAGAAGGGGCTCGTGCCCCTCGAGGCCCAGGCCGCCCTCGACCAGCTCACCGTGTACGGCACGCGCGTCCAGGTGCGCGCGGGGCTCGAGCAGTGGGACAGCGTGGTGGATCTCGTCAGCATCGGCCTGGCGCCAGGCATGCCCTGGGAGAGCCTCGAAGCCACGCTCCGCGCCGCCGCACCGTAATCGGCGGCCGGCGGTTGATAAGGGCCCATCTGCTTTGTTGGCGCCTCTCGGCCGCACGCTCGACGTAGAGAGACTACGCCTCGCGTGCGGCTCTCGGGCGCCGCCTCGCATCTGGACCCTTCTCAGCCGCCGGTGTGTTTTCCATCGTGGGCCGCGGCGTCCGCCGCCCGTCAGCCGCGGGCGGGAGTCCAGCCCGTCACGACGGCCGCGAAGCCGGCGGGATCGTCGAGGATGAGGTGGTGGTAGGCCTCGCGCACCTCCGCGAACTGGCCCAGCCTCACCGCCGTTGCCGCCCGCAGCATCTGCTCGCGATCCATCACGGTGCTCTTCATCCCGCGCACGACCAGAGTGGGGCAGAGCACGCCGGGCAGGAAAGGCCATGGATCGACGGGAGGATGCGCGAAGACGCGCCGGTCGAACGCCCACTCCCAGACGCCGGGGCGGCGCTCGATCGCGCCGGCTTCGGCGACATGGGCGAGCCGCGCGGGGGGCGCGATGGTCTCCGGGGGAACGAGGCGGAAGCGCGACACCGCCTCCGCGCGGCTCTTGAAGGCCGGCCCCGGGCGCTGGACCTGGCGCGCGGCGCGCTCGGCCATGTCCTCCGTCCAGCCCGTGAGCATGTCGGCGATCACGAGCGAGCCCACGCGCATCGGGTGCAACGCGGCGAGATTGGCGCCGACATAGGCGCCCAGCGAATGCCCGATCACGGCGGGGGCGCGCCAGCCCAGCGCGTCGATCACGGCCACCGCATCGGCGACATGATCCGAGAAGCGGTACGCGCCGGCTTCCGACCAGGCGCTCTCGCCGTGCCCGCGAAGGTCGAGGGCCGCCAGATGGAAGCGCGACGCCATGACGGTGGCCACCCCGTCCCACCAGTGGCTGTGCGCGGCCAGCGAGTGCAGCAGCAGCGCGGGCGGATCCCCCGCCCGCCCCCACTCGTACACGCGCAGCGCGAGGCCATTGACCTCCACCGTGCGCGCGGTGCCGCAGCTCACCTCAATAGGAAAAGCCCATGGTGCGGGTGTGGTAGTGCAGGCCGCCGTCCTGGACGATGAGGAAGAGGGCCCGGCGGTCGCCGTCGTTGTGGTGGGAATGCATCTCGCCGGGCGGCGTGAGCATCACCGTCCACGGCTCCCAGGCGACGCGGCGGCCGTCGATCATGGAGTGGCAGCGCTCGCCCTGCACGACCAGGGTCACCGCCACCGCGTTGTGCTGGTGCGGCCGCTGCATCTCGCCGGGCGACAGCGAGTTGAGCGAGAAGGTGAAGGAGGGCAGCGCGACGTGCTCGGCCTCGAGCCCGGCGGTGCCGAAGGAGATGGACTTGCCGGGCATCTCCGCCGTCCTTGCCATCGCGTGGATCCGCTCCAGCTGCCGGTCGATCTCGTCGGCGGGGAAGTGCGCGGCCTCGATGGGGGCGCGTCCCGCCGCGGGCGGCTGGAGGCGCTCGAAGGCCAGCATCGGCTCGTTGGTGACCACGTAGAGCAGGCTGTCCCCCGCCGCCACGTGCGCGGTCTCGCCGCCGCCGGGCAGGCAGAAGGCGTCGCCCTCGTCCCAGGTGATGACGTCCCCGCCCTGCGTGCTCTCGCCCGAGCCCCGGATCACGTAGTAGAGCGCGCCGCTGGCCGCGAAGCGCGTGGCCAGGCGCTCGCCGGCGCGGATCCGCGCGTAGCGCGCCAGCACCAGCGGGGCGGTGGCGGGAAAGCCGATCTCCAGCTCGCGGGAGAGGTCGCAGGCGATGAGCCCGGTGGGCGTGGCGGGATCGAAGGCCCGGTCGCGCTCGGCGCGGAAGATATGCGCGGGGATCCTCGGCTTCTGGATATTGAAGCCGTCGAGCGAGGAGTAATACCGCGCGCGCTGCGTGTAGGGCGTCTCGACCCGGGTGGCCATGTCAGGGCTCTCCTGGAAGGTGGGGAAGGACATGCTTGGCCATCAGCTCCATGGAGCGGAGCACCCGCTTGTGGGGGATGCCGCCGAAGTTGGCGATGGCGAGGAAATGGGTGAAGCCGGCGGTGGCGTAGCGGCGCGCGACGCGCAGGATCTCGTCGGGATCCCCGAGGGCGACCACGTCCTGCTCGATGAGGGTCTCGAAGGGCCGCTGCACGGCATAGAGCCGGGTGCGAACATAGCGCTCCATGGCGGGCCGGGCCTCCGCGCGCGCCTCGGCGAGGCTGTCGGCGCAGAACGCGTGCAGCCCGAAGGGCGCGGTAGCGTCCGACGCGCGCCCGCCCGCCGCCACGAAGGCGGCACGATAGGCGGCGAGCCCCGCCGCCATCTCGGCCTGCGTCTCCGCGGAGGCGTAGGGGATGAACATGGCGGGCAGCCCGCGCGCGCCGATGCGGGCGCCCCCGTCCGTGCGCAGGGTGGCCACCCACACCGGCGGGTGCGGCGTCTGCACCGGGGCAATGTTGAGTCGCACGTCCTGCACCTGGTGGTAGCGCCCCGCATGGGAGAAGCGCTCGCCCGTCCACGCGCGCAGCAGGATCTCCAGCGCCTCGTCGAATCGCGCACGCTTGTCGTCCGCGTCCACGCCGAAGCCCGCGTACTCGTGCTTGAGATAGCCCGAGCCCACGCCCAGATTGAGGCGCCCGCCCGACAGCACGTCCACCATCGCGTAGTCCTCGGCCACGCGCAGCGGGTGGTCGAAGGGCAGCACCACCACCCCCGAGCCGAGCCGGATCCGGCGCGTGCGCTGGGCGGCGGCCGCCAGGAGCACCGGCGGGCGCGGGACGGCCCCGTAATCGTGGAAGTGGTGCTCGGCCACCCAGAAGGAGTCGAAGCCCCACTCGTCCGCGGCCTCGGCCTGCTCGAGCACCTCCCCGTAGAAGTCGCCGGTGGTGCGACCGAGCTCCGAAGGGTAGTGGTCCACGACGGAGAAGAGGCCGAGACGCATCAGGGAGCGGCGCCCTCGTCGCCCATGGGAGGGCGCAGCTCGTCACGCGCGTCCGCCAGCGTCTCGCCCAGCGCGCGCACCTCGTCGAGGCGCGTGGCGCTCCAGCCAAAGCGCTCCTCGCTGGTGTAGCCGCCCCAGGTTCCCATGTAGTCCGGGCGCGAGAGGCCCAGCGCGAACTCGGAGATCTTCGCGGGGTTGGTGAAGTCCGCCATGATCCCGACCTCGTCGAACTTCTCCGGGCGCTTGCCGTCCAGGAAGGCCTTGAGCGAGGCGGGCTTGGGTCCGTGCGGGAGCCCCACCGGGTGCACGGTGACCATGCCCTGCTGCACCACGCCGCCCGCGCTGAAGAAGTCGCCATGGTGATAGCCGAGCGTCTCGAGATAGTCGAGATTCTTGTGGAAGAACGGCACCCACATGCCCTCGCGCTCCGCGCGCCGCACGGTGAAGACGCAGAGATAGCAGCCGGGCAGCTTGAACACGGTGTGGCCCGACGGCGGCACGTGCGAGCGGTCGGCGGTGAGCGGGCGCACGTCCTCCACCGCGAACTTGTACGGGAGATAGTCGCCGCGCCAGCCCACCGCGTCGAAGGGATGCGTGGCGTGCACGCGCCGGGTGTAGATGTCGTCCACCTTGGAGATGATCTCGAAGCGGCCGGACTCGTTGCGCGTGTCCAGCGTGCGCGGGAAGCGGTAGTCGCTCTGGCTGTGGGTGAGGAAGCGCCCGGTGGTGGGCGACTCGCCCTTTTCCGGGTCGCCGGCGAAGGACTCGTACATCCAGTAGTACTGGGGGCCCGGCCGCAGGGCGAAGCGGTGCGTGATGCCCTTGGGCACGATGAGGAAATCGCCCTTGCGATACTCGATGGGCCCGAAGGTGGTCTCGAGCGTCCCCCCGCCCTGATGCACGAAGTAGACGAGCGTGGCCGAGTGGTGCTCGAAGAAGTAGTCCATGGAGGCGGCGGGCGTGGTGACGTTCATGGCCACGGTGGCATTGGCCACCAGCCGCGCCATGCCGCGATAGGCGTCCCGCGGCGCCGGCGCCTTTGCCATGGTGAGCGCGTGATGCGTGCCGCCCACCGGCCGCATCGGCGATTCCCAGTCCGGCGCCCAGGCGCGGCCATCCAGCACGCGCGCCTCCGACGCGATCCAGTTGGTGGGCGGATAGAGGTGGTAGGTGTGACTCACCTTTCCTGCGAAGCCGCCCCGCCCGTGCTCCTGCTCGTAGATGTGCTTGAGGAGCGGGCCCGCATGGGGCGCCCTCGGCACGATGCCCACCTCGGGAATGCCGCCGAAGTACTCGAATTTTTCCACGGGCCGGTCCTCCTCGGGTCCGATTCTACCCTCTTCGAGCCCACCCGCCAGTAGTGTACGCTGGCGCGAGATCATGGACATTCCCGAGTACCGGCTGGACGGCAAGGTCGCGCTGATCACCGGCGCCGGGCGCGGCATCGGCAAGGGCATCGCCGAGGTGCTCGCCCAGGCGGGCGCCGACGTGGCCATCAACAGCCTCACCGCCACCCACGTCACGCCGCTCGCGGCCGAGCTGGCGCGCTCGACGAGCCGGAAGGTCGTTCCCCTGGTGGCCGACATGACGCGCGCCGCCGACGTGGAGCGGGCGGTGGCGCAGGTCCTCCGCGATTTCGGCCGGCTCGACATCCTCGTCAACAATCTCGGCGACTCGATCCGGGGTCCGCTGGTGAGCCTATCGGACGACGATCTCCGCTTCGTGATGGACGTGAACCTGACCACCACCATTCTCTGCACGCGAGCGGTGGGGCCGCACCTGCTGGCCCGCGGCTCCGGCAAGGTGATCAACGTCGCCTCGTTCGCCTCGCTTCGCGGCGGCGCCGGGCTCAGCATCTACAGCACCGCCAAGACCGCGCTGGTCGGCTTCACCCGCGCCATGGCGCTGGAATGGGCGCCGCGCGGCATCCAGGTGAACGCCGTCGCGCCGGGGTATTTCCCCGACGCCGTGACCACGGGCGAGGCGGGCTATGCCGAGCGCGTGCAGAGCGCCACCACCACGGTGCCGCTGGGCCGCGTGGGGCGCCTTCGCGAGGTCGGCCTCCTCTGCCTCTATCTGGCCGCCGGCGCCTCCGACTACATGACGGGACAGACGCTGTACCTGGACGGCGGCGTCACGCTCTAGCCGCGACGCTCAGGGCAGCCGCGAGATGCCGCGCGCCGCTCCTCGCAGCTCGACGATGTGCAGTCCCGTGTCCGCGCGGTCGGCGAGGTAGATGAAGCCGCGATCATCCACCTCGACATTGTTGGTCTGGATCGCCACCTTGCAGCGATCGGCGCCGTCCACCTTCACGCAACGCGGGGCGGTGGCGGCGGTGACGCCGGGAATGAAGTGCGCGACCTCCACCGGCCGGTAGGGATCGCGGATGTCCACCGCGCGCACGCCCGCGTTGAAATAGGCGATGAAGACCAGCCGGCCATAGTAGATGGGCGTGAACGACTCGTGGCTCGAGTGCGGGCCGAAGCGGCCGCCGCGCGCGCAGAAGTCGCCGGGCTGGGCCGGCACCTGAAAGGTCGAGACGGAGAAGGGGCGCGAGGCGTCGGTGACGTCCACCATGAAGGAGAGCTGGCGGAACTCCTGGCACTCGTTGCGCAGCGACTCCGACACCAGCAGCACGAAGTCGCGCGACTGCCCCAGGCTGCTCCCCGTCCAGTCGGCGATGGGGAGACCGAGGATCGGATAGCTCGTATGCCCGCCCCAGGCGGGCGACATGTCGAGGCGCCCGACCTGCGGGTAGAGGAGATTCGGGCGCGTGGGCGCGAAGCGGTCCGGGACGCCCGGATCGCCGGCGAGCAGGCGGTCACGGTCCACGATCTGGAGCGCGCCGGCAGCGCCGGTGCCATAGGCGAAATAGACATGGTTCCGATAGGCGATGGGCCCGTGCACCCCTTCCGGCGCGGCGCCGCTGGAGCCGGGCTCCTGGCCGGCCAGCCCGAAGTCGCGGATGAAGCGCGGCTGCGCCGGGTCCGACAGGTCGTAGATCTTGGTCATGCGATTCGTGCGCCAGCCCTGCGGGCGCCCGTCGGCGACGAGGTAGGCGATGCCGCTCTCGCAATCCCACCAGTTCTTGTGCGTCTGGCCGAGCCCGTCCAGCACGGTGACCACGAACGCGGGCCGCGCGGGGTCCGTGACGTCCCAGACCTCGTGGGCGAGATTGCCCATGGTGCGCAGGAGATAGGTCTTGCCCCGCGCGCCCCGCGGCAGAGCGGCGCCATCGCAGAGCCGCACCATGGAGGCTCCGCCCGCCTCCGCCTCGCCGGCCGCGCCGGGAATGTGGTGGAGATAGACCGGGCGCGCGGGATCGGTCACGTCCACGATGGAGGTGCCGTTGAGCTCCATCCGGCCCGTGAGCGGATTGAGGCGGGTCCCGCCGTGATGGCCGACATAGGCGATCCAGCGCGGGCCCTGACGGTGGATGACCGGTTGATAGGCCGAGCGCGCCTGCAAGCCGTCATGGCCGACCAGCCGCATGTCCCGCGCCTCCGCCGGCCGGCCGGCGGGGGTCGGCGGCGCGACGGCGCGCGCGCAGGACAGCTCGAGCAGGGCCAGGAGCGCGAGCACGAATCCGCGGATCACCATGGGGCTCCCCTTTCGCGGCCGGCGTGGCCCGGCGCCGGCTCAGCCTAGCACCGGCGAGCCGCGGTATGCTAACCGCCCACGCGCGCTTGGCGCCCCCTGAGAGGAGACCCGCATGCAGCTCGAGCAGAAGGTGGTCATCGTCACCGGCGCGGCCAAGGGTATCGGCGCGGCCATCGCCGAGGCCTGCGCCCGAGAAGGCGCCCGCGTGGCCGCGCTGGACCTGGACGGGGCGGGCGTGGAGGCGGGGGTCGAGGCGCTGCGCGACGGCGGAGCCGACGCGCTCGCCCTGCGCTGCGACGTGACGCGCGCGCCCGACATCGACGCCGCGCTGGAGACCGTGCTCGCCCGCTGGGGTCGCGTGGACGCGCTGGTCAACAACGCGGGGGGGTTCGCCGTCATTCGCGCCACCGAGGACATTCCCGAGGCGGAGTGGGACGCCATCATGGCGTCCAACCTCACCAGCGTCTTCCTCTTCTCCAAGGCGGTGCTACCGATCATGAAGCGCCGGCGCTACGGCCGCATCGTGAACCTGGCCTCGGTGGTGGGCCGCGCGGGCGCGGTGCGCGTCACCTCGCACTACGCGGCGGCCAAGGCGGGCGTGATCGGCTTCACGCGCCATCTCGCCCTGGAGGTGGGCGCCGACGGCATCACCGTCAACGCGGTGGCGCCGGGCACCACCGCCACCGAGCGCGTGCTCAAGGCGCGCACGCCGGAGGAGACCGCCCGGGTGGCGGCGGCCATTCCCGTGCGCCGGCTCGGCGAGCCGCGCGAGATCGCGGACGCGGTGGTCTTTCTCGCCTCCGACGCCGCCGCCTTCATCAACGGCGCCACGCTGGACGTCAACGGCGGCCAGGTGATGGTCTAGCGGGGACCGCGAGCCCGCATTGCCCTCGCCGGGGGCCTGTGCTAACTCTGTCCTTGGCGCGCGCAATGCTCCGACTCGATCCCCGCACCACCGTGGCCGTCGCCATCGACATGCATCGCGGGCACCTCGACCCCGCGGTGGCGACCTTGCCCTTGCCCGCCGAGCGCTGCGGCCCCCTCATCAAGCGGGCGGCCGCGCTGCTGGCCGGGCTGCGCGAGCGCGCGGTGCCCGTCGTGCACGTGGTCACGGAATACCGGGATCCGGCCGAGATTGCCGTCAATCCCTTCTGGAAGGCCGCCCATGACGATCCGGGCAAGGCCCGCCGCGGCATCCTGCGCCACAACCTGAGGGGCAATCCCGGCACCGAGATCATCGCCGAGCTCCACGACCCTCGCGATCTGGTGGTGCGAGGCAAGAAGCGCTACAGCTCCTTCCACGCCACCGACCTGGAGTTCTTGCTGCGCCGGCTCGGCGCCGACACCGTCATCCTCGCCGGCATCAACACCACCACTTGCGTGCTCTGCGCGGCCTTCGAGGCCACCAACCTCGACTTCCGGGTGGTGATTGCGGCCGATGCGGTGGACTCGATGGACGGCGAGGACATGCATCGTTTCGCGCTCCGCCTGATGCAGGCGGCGCTCGGCTGGCCCCTCGGCAACGAGGATATCTTCCAGGCGCTCGGCGCCTGACCGGCGGCCTCGCGCCGCCCCGGGAGAACTCATGCGAAAGCTTTTCGTGCTGGCGGTTGCGCTCGCCGCGATCGTGGCCTTCCTCCCCGCGCTGGCGCCCGCGCAGAAGGGGCCGATCAAGATCGGACTCCTGCTGCCCGAGACGGGCCCGCTCGCCGCCAACGGCAAGGACATGGCCAATGGCATCCAGCTCTTCCTCGAGGAGCAGGGCGGCAAGCTGGCCGGCCGCGAGGTGAAGCTCATCACCGAGGACGACGAAGGCAAGCCGCCCACCGGCCTCGCCAAGGCGCGCAGCCTGGTGGAGAGCCAGGGCGTGCACGTGCTGGTGGGCCCGCTCTCCGCCGCCATCGGCTACGCGGTGGCGCCCTACGTGGACGGGAAGAAGATGCCGACCATCTTTCCCATCGTCTCCGCCGAGGACATCACCCAGCGCAAGCGCAGCGCCTACATCGTGCGCACCGGCTGGTCCAGCGCGCAGCCGTCCCATCCCTTCGGCAAGTGGGTGTACGACAACCTCGGCTACAAGAAGATCGCCATGATCGGCTATGACTTCGCCTTCGGCTGGGAGGTGGCGGCGGGCTTCCAGCGCACCTTCGAGGAGGCCGGCGGCCAGGTGGTGCAGAAGCTCTGGCCGCCGCTGGGCAATGCGGACTTCGGGCCGTATCTCGCCCAGCTCCGCCGTGACGTGGACGCGGTCTACTGCGTCTTCTCCGGATCCGACGCGCTACGCTTCTCCAAGCAATACGCAGAAGCCGGGCTCAAGGGGAAGCTGCCGCTCATCGGCGGCGGCACCTTCACCGACGAGCACGTGCTGCGCAGCATGGGCGACGAGGTGCTGGGGGTGGTCACCGCGCTGCACTACTCCGCGGTGGTCGCCACGCCGGCCAATCGCAAGTTCGCCCAGGCCTACGAGGCCAAGTTCAAGCAGACGCCGTCGTACTACTCGGAGGGCTCCTACGTGGCGGGGTTGGCGCTGAAGGCGGCGCTCGAGTCCATCGGCGGCGACGCGGAGAACGCCGAGAAGCTGCTGGGCGCGCTGCGCCGCGTGGATCTCTCGGACGCGCCCCGCGGGCCCATGCGCTTCGACGACTTCGGCAATCCCGTGCAGAACATCTACGTGCGCAAGGTGGAGCGCGTGGGCGGCCGGCTCCAGAACACCGTCATCCACACCTTCCCCAATATCGGCCAGTTCTGGACCTACAAGGCGGAAGACTTCCTGAAGAATCCCGTCTACTCGCGCGACTATCCGCCGTGCACCCGGTGCTAGCGTGCGCCGCGCGTTAGCGGGCTGAGGCGGGGCGCCGGATGGCCACCGTCGGCATCGTCGGCCTGGGCCTCCTCGGTGGGGCCATCGCGGGGCGCTTCCGCGCCGCCGGCCACGCGGTGGTGGGCCACGACGTGGCGCCCGGGCGTCTCGCCGCCCTGACCGCGCTGGGCGGGAGGGCCGCCGCCTCGCCGGCCGCCGTGGCCCGCGAGGCGGAGGCCATCTGCACCGTGCTGCCGTCCCTCGCCGCGGTGGAGGACGTGATCCTCGGGCCCGCCGGCTTGATCACCGTGGTGCGCCCCGACCAGCCGGTGATCCAGATGAGCACGATCTCGCCCACGCTCACCGAGAAGTGCGCCGCCGCCCTCGCCACCCGCGGCCTCGCCTTCATCGATTGCCCCGTCAGCGGCACCAGCGGCATGGTCGCGCGCGGGGACGGCATCCTCTTCATCGGCGCCGACCGCGCGCTCTACGACCGGTGGCGCCCGATCCTGGAGGCCATCGTCCCCCGCACCGTCCACATCGGGCGCCCCGGCCAGGCCATGGCGCTCAAGCTCATCGCCAATCTCCTGGTCGGCGTGCACAGCGCGGCCGCGGCGGAGGCGCTCGACATGGCCCGGCGGGCGGGGCTCGACCTGCCCCTCGCGCTCGACGTCCTCAGCCAGAGCGCGGCCACCTCGCGCATGCTGGAGGTCCGCGGGCCCATGATGGTCCGCGGCGAGTTCCCCGCCCAGATGAAGCTGGATCTCTTCATGAAGGATCTCCACCTGATCCAGGAGGCGGCGGCCGCGGTGGGCGCGGCGGTGCCGCTGACGGATACCTCGGAGCGCCTCTACACCGCGGCGATGGAGGCGGGACACGCCAGCGAGGATCTGGCGGTGGTCGTTCGTTCCCTTTCACAACGAGGAGGACACCGATGAAGGCCGAAGCTCGACTGCGGATCAGAAAGAAGAAGCTCGACGTACAGATCAATCGCGTGAAGCGCGAGGTCAAGACCTTGAAGAAGCGGCTCGCGAAGCGGCTGCGGATCCTTTCGCGGAGGCTGGCGATCAAGAAAAAGCTGAAATAATCGCGAGGCCGCCCGCCCGCGGAGAACCATGATAGCTTCTCCGGGACCCTATCTCAGGAGGTAAGCGATGCGTGTCCGGATCACCATTCTCTTCCTCATCCTGGCGATGGTCGCCGGCGGTGTGCCCGCCGCCGCCGCGCCGCCCGACGGCACCCTGGCCATCGGTGTTCACGTCACCCTCGTCTCCCGCTGGCTCGACCCGGGCGATACCGAAGCGCTCATCACGCCCTTCATGGTGCTGTATCTGCTCCATGACGCGCTGGTGAAGCCCATGCCGGGCGGGATCATGACCCCGAGCCTGGCCGAGTCCTGGACCCTGGCCAAGGACAATGTCACCTACGAGTTCCTCCTCCGGAAGAACGCCAAGTTCCACAACGGCGATCCCGTCACCGCGGAGGACGTGAAGTTCACCTTCGAGCGTTACAAGGGCAGCGGGGCCAAGGTGCTCAAGGACGCGGTGAAGGAGATCCAGACCCCGGCGCCGAACCGCGTGCGCATCATCCTGAAGGAGCCGTGGCCGGACTTCATGTCGTTCTACGGCACCTCGGCCACCGGGGCGAGCTGGATCGTGCCGAAGAAGCACATCGAGAAGGTGGGCGAGGACGCGTACAAGCGGGCGCCGGTGGGCGCGGGCCCGTTCAAGTTCGCATCCTTCAACCCTGGGGTGGAGCTGACCATGGACGCCTTCCCCGAGTACTGGCGGAAAGCGCCCCAGGTGAAGCGCATCACCATGCGCTCCATCCCCGACGAGACCACGCGCGCGGCGGCGGTGAAGACGGGCGAGGTGGACCTGGCCTATCTCTTCGGCGGCACGGTGGCGGAGGAGCTCAAGCGCTCGCCCGGCATCAAGGTGGTGGCTCCGCTCCTCTACGGGGTCTACTGGCTCGACTTCCTCGACCAGTGGGACCCGAAGTCGCCCTGGCATGATCGCCGCGTGCGGCTGGCCGCCAGCCACGCCATCGACCGGAACGCCATCAACCAGGCCGAGATGCTGGGGATGGGCAAGGCCACCGGCGGCTTCGTGCCCCCGGAGTTCGACTTCGCGCTCAAGATCGACCCGCCCGCCTTCGATCCCGCCCGCGCCAAGCGGCTCCTCGCGGAAGCCGGGCATCCGAACGGCTTCGAGGCGGGCGATCTCACGCCGCTGCCGCCCTACACCACGCTGGGCGAGACGGTGTCGGGCATGCTCCAGGCGGTCGGCATCAAGACCCACGTGCGCACCATGGAGCGCGCCACCTTCATGTCCACGTGGCGCGAGAAGAAGATCCGCGGGCTCCTCATCGGCGCCACCGGCGCCGCCGGGAACGCCGCCGCGCGCGTCGAGCCTTTCTTCACCAAGGCCGGCATCTATGCCTACGGCACCCTGCCGCAGATCGACGATCTCTTCCAGCAGCAGGCCAAGGAGACGGACCGCAAGAAGCGAGAGGCGCTCCTCCACCAGATCCAGAAGATCGTCGCCGACCAGGTGCTGGCGGCGCCCATCTTCCAGCAAGGCTTTCTCTGCGCGGTGGGCGCGCGGGTGGCGGAGAGCGGCGCCGGGTTGATCCAGGGCTTCCCGTACTCGGCGCCGGGGGAAGATCTGAAGCTGAAGTAGGAAGGACGACGGATGATCCGAAAGCTCAGCTCGGGGGAGTATCGGCTGTACTCACGGAAGAAACACCCGAAGACGGGTAAGCGTCGCAATCTGGGAACGTTCAAGACTCGCGCGGCGGCCGAGAAGCATGAGCGCGCGGTGCAGTATTTCAAGCGCCACGGTTAGGGACGCGCGGGAGAGCGCAGGGCGGTTCGAGCGCGGACATCCAGAAGGAGGAGCGGTCATGATCATGCGGATCACGTGGGGCAAGCTCAAGGCCGGTTCATGGAACGAGTTCGAGAAGACATACAAGGCGACGGTGGTCGCGAAGGGAGGCACGAGCAAGGGGCTGCGCGGGCGGTGGCTCCTGCAGGACACTGCCGATGCCGATACGGGGTTCGCGATCAGCCTGTGGCAGAGCACGGCGGACATGCAAGCCTACGAGCGGAGTGACGTCTACCAGAAGGAGTTCGCGCCCGCCCTCCAGCCGTTCTTCGTCGGCGAGTACAAGACCTATCGCTGTGAGGTCAAGTACACGCAATAGTCCGCGCTAGCTGGAGCTCCAGGCAAACGGCGCGAAGTGGCCGTTGACCTTGCCGGAGGTGTCGTCCCAGTTGATGCCGAAGGCGTGCATGTGGCCCCGGGACGCCTTGGCCAGCGCGAGGCGGCTGGCGGCGGGGTGGCCGACATTGTCCAGGTAGATCGGCTCCGTCGGGCTGGCGCCGGGGATGCCCTCCACCGCGATGTCGAGCATGCCGGGTATCGACACGGAACGGCGCATCCCCTCGCGCTCGATCCGGATCGGCTTGCTTTCCACGCCGGCGAACGTGCCCACCAGCGGTCCCACCGCCGCCATGGGCCCCCCGCTCTGTCCGCTCCCGATCGCCACGAGGGCTTCGCGCTGCTCGGCGCTGGCTCGCTCGTCCACGATCACCCCCACGGTCCAGTTTCCCGCGATCATCGGTCCCGGGGTGTGGAGGAGCACCGCGAAGCTGAGCCCGTCGAGCGTGGTCGTTCCGTGCGCGCCGCGCTCGACATGGAAGACGAGGCCGGCGTCGCAGGCCTCCTTGGTCGGCCGCGCGGCCAGACCCGAGGTCGGGCATGGGCACACGGAGTCGCAGCTGCACGCCTCGAAGTAGTCACCGCTGATCTTCCACTGGGACTTCGCCATGATCATCCTCCACCGGTGAGGCGGGCGATCACCACGCGTGACCACCCCGCAGCACCATCACGAGATCGGGACGGAACGCCACCGTGACGCCCAGCAGCAGGAGCGCCCCGCCGGCAGCCCGCGCGAACCATTGTCCGCCCGGGAGCAGCTTCTCGGCCGCCACCACGGCCGCGATGAGGAGCACCCACCCGAGACCCATCGCGCCGGCGGCGACGAGCACCAGCATGAGCGCCCAGCAGCACCCTAGACAATACACCGCATGGGACCAGCCGAGCACCAGGCTGCCCCGGCGGCCCGCCCGCCAGTGCCCGAGAAAAAAGCCCAGCGGGCTTCGACAGGCCCGGAGGCACACCTGCTTGAGGGGCGAGAGCTGAAACGCTCCCGCCGCCAGCAAGATTACCGCGACGCCGTACCCGAACCCGGGCCCGGGCAGCATCATCAGGAAGGTGTGGGCCAGATAGACCGGAACCCCGCTCACGGCCCACAGGACGAGGTAGACGGCGGTGAACACCGCCACCGACACGCCCTTCGCCCGCGCGCCGCCCGCGTTCCGCCGAGTCGCGCCATACAACACGATCATCGGGAGCGCGCTCGGCAGCATCATCGCGGTCATCATGATGCCCCAGCCGACGACGAAGGCGAAACCGTCGGCGGCCGTCGCCGGCATCGGCATCGTCATCATCATGTCGTCGTCCCGGAGGCTCGAGCGGATGACGGACACCCAGGCCGCGGCGGCGATCAGGAGCAGCACGGCCGAGGTCAAGACCGTGACCCGGTCCCGACCACCCGCCACCAGCTCCTGGTCCGATCCCATCATGAAGGTCGTCCCCCGCGCCCCTCGAATCACTCTGCGACCGAGCTTCCCCCCACCGAAAGCCGGAGTCAACTAACGTTCAGCCGGGAAAGGTTGACTCGACAAAACGCCCCACTTATCGTTGCGCTTGGGCCAGGCCCGAGTCACTAAGGCCTTCACCGTAGATGAAACGCGTCGCGCTGTGTTCTCTTCAGTGGGCGAGAATATTGGATGCCGATCGAGGCCATTCTCGAGGCCGATAACTCAAATCGACCGTGCCGCCACGGGGCGCGCCGGCGCGCACGCGGGTACGAGGCTGCTCTCCTCCTTGCCCCACTCTTGGTCCTCGCCCCGGCGTCGCACGTGGAAGCGCAGGAGAGCTATCAGATGCTGGTCAATTTCGGCAAGGGCTGGAAGGAATCCGGGAACTTCGTCAGCTTGGACGATTGCAAGAAGGAAGCCGCCTCCTTTGCCAAGAAGTACTCGGTCCAGGCGGGCTGCGGAACCACGAGCGCAATCGAAAAATGGCGGGCCGACGAGAGGTACCAGGAGATCGCGGCCCGATGTGCCGAGCAGTCGAACGTCAAGCTCGGCCGAAGGCCGGGCACCTACTTCACGATCTTCGGAACCGAGCCGAACCGCACCGCGTTCGATCTGTGCATGGCGGAGAGCCGGCAGCCGGTCCGGTGACCGCGCTTCGCTCTCATCTCCCCTCGGCGAGAAACTCCACGATCTCCCGATTGAAGGCGTCCGCCTCCTCCACCGCCGAGCAATGCATGGCGCCAGGCAGGGTGACCAGACTCGCGCCGGGGATCTTGGCGTGGAGCACCTCGGCCATGGCGGGGGGCGTGCCGGGATCCTTCTCGCCCACGATGACGAGGGTGGGCGAGCGGATGGCGCCCAGGCGCGGGATGAGGTTCACGAAGCCGATGGCGCGGATGGACGCCGCGTAGCCGCGGGGATCGGTGGCGCGCAGCATGGCGCGCACCTGGTCCACCTGCTCCGCGTGCTCCGCGCGGAACTTCTCGGTGAACCAGATGGCCATGGTGCGCTCGATGAGGGTCTCGGTCATGCCCTCCGTCTCGGCCACCCGCAGGCGGTCGTGCCACATCCCCTCCACCGCGGGGCCGTACTGCGCGGTGGTGTCGCAGAGGACGAGGCTGCGGATGCGGTCAGGAAAGCGGAGCGCCGCCGTCATGCCGATGAGGCCGCCCATGGAGAGGCCCACGAAGTGGGTCTCGCGAATCCCCCGCGCGTCGAGGAGCTCGAGAAAGTCGTCGGCCATCTGCTCGAGCGTGTAGGGCCCCACCGGCACCTCGGAGCCGCCGTGGCCGCGGATGTCGTAGCGGAGCACGCGGAAGCGTGGCCGCAGCGCCGCCGCCTGCGCCTCCCACATCTCGAGGGTGGCGCCCAGCGGATGGGCCAGCGTGACGACGGGCGCGTCGGCGGGTCCTTCCAGGCGGTAGCTGGTCTTCATCGTCCCCTCACCGGAATCGCGGCATGACTTCGCGGGCGAAGAGCTCCATGGAGCGCCGGATCCGGTCCTGGGGCAGGCCGCCGAAGTTCATCCAGCACATCACCTGGCCCACGCCCATCTCGCGCATGGTCTCGATGTGGCGCGCCACCGTGTCAGGCGAGCCGAAGGCCAGTGTCTCCTTCACCAGGCCCTCCCACGTGATCTTCGAGAGCCGGTCGGCCATGGCGCGGAAGCCGGGCTGGAGCGTGGGGTGCGCGTCGTCTATCCGATCCGGGATGACGAACTTTCTGAACGACTCCTGATACCAGAGCTCGGCCTCCTTGGTCTCGGCCAGCGCGCGCGCGTCGGTGTCCGCCACGTAGATCTGGCGCGAGACACCCCAGCGGGCGAGGAGGCCGGCGATCTCATCCGAGCTGCGCCCCGACTTCTTCAACGTATCCACATACGTGTCGCGGTTGCCGAGGAGCTGATCCACCGGCCCGAAGAGCACGGAGTTGAGCATGGGCCACCCGCGCAGCGCGGTGTTCTCGATGCCGTCCTTCGACACGCAGACCTGGTAGAGCGGCGGGTGCGGCTTCTGCACGGGCTTGGGGATCACGGAGAGCTCGGGCACCTGGAAGAAGCGCCCGTCGTAGCTGAAGCGCTCCTCGGTCCACGCGCGCTGCATGATCTCCACTGCCTCGTCGAAGCGGTCGCGGCTCTGCTCCTGCGGCACGCGGAAGCCGCGGAACTCGGCGGGGCGATTGCCGCGTCCCACGCCCACGTCGAGCCGGCCGCCGGAGATG
>DASRWT010000127.1:0-22776 GCA_035654455.1 Candidatus Nitrosocosmicus sp.
TACCGGCTGTATTCCTTTGCCGTCTTGTTCGCGGCCACTTCCATGGCGGCGAGTATCTGCCCGGCCAGCTTTCCTCCGCCGATGGCGTCGAAGGCCACGGTGGCGCCGGTGGCGAGGAGCGCATCGGTCAGGTCGTCCATGAAGGTGGGTGAGCTGGAGTCGCACACGTGAGGGGCGCCCAGCTTCTTGAGCACGTCCACCTGCTCGCGCTTGCGCACGATGTTCACCAGGCCGACGCTGTCCTTCAGGCAGATCTTGTTGAGCATCTGGCCGAGATTGGAGGCGGCCGCCGTGTGCACCAGCGCCTTGTGCCCCTCCACCCGCATGGTCTCGACCATGCCGAGCGCGGTGAGCGGGTTGACGAAGCAGGAGGCGCCCTCGGCGGGAGTGGTCCCCGGCGGCAGCACCAGGCATTGCGCGGCCTTGATGCAGCGATATTGCGAGTACATGGCGCCGCCGAGGATGGCGACGGTCTTCCCCATCAGCGCTTGCGCGGCCGGAGACTCCCCCGCCCGCACCACCACTCCCGCCCCTTCGTTCCCGACGGGCAGCGACTGGTCCAGGCGCCCGGCCATCGCCTTCATCACCGCCGGGGAGATGCTTGCCGTCACGGTGGGGTTGTCGGCCGGACCGGAGGCCTTGGCCGTGGTCAGGTCGGCTCCGCCGAACAGCAGGCCCTGGTCGGAAGGGTTGATGGGGGAGGCCTCGACGCGAACGATGACCTCCTCGGGCTTCGGGTCGGGAGTGGGGATGCTGACGAGCGAGAGCTCGAGGGTGCCGTCCTTCTTCACCAGCGAACGAAGCTGAAGTCCCGTGCTCATGTCGGAATTGGCCATGTGTCCCCCATCGAGTGGTCGAAGCGGAGTGTCCGGCGCGGCCCTGATGGCGCCATTGTACCGGAGGATCGAGGGGAACGGGTGGCGGCGGCAACCCCGGCTTGACACCGGCGCGGGGGCGACCGACTATCGGGGCCATCATGCCGGGCCGTCCCGGTCAGGAGCGGTGATGGCATCACGGTGCCCGCACGTCATCATGCCGAGGAGAACACCATGAAAGACGGACTGCGCTTCGTCGACTGCGATATGCACATCATGGAGCCACCCGACCTCTTCGACCGGTACCTCGATCCGAAGTTCAGGCATCGCGTCAGCACCCTGGTGGGCGCCGACGGCCGTCCGCGACGGGGCCCGAGCGGCGCCATCGTCATCGATGGGGTGCCCGCCGGCGACAGCGACCTCCAGCAGTATCGCAAGCGCCCGGGGAGGGGACCGACGCAGAGCAGCCAGCCGCTGTCGGGGTCACGGCTCGCCGACACCGGACACCTCAACTTCGCGATCCAGCGCAACTACGACCCCGAGGCGCAGGTGATGGCGATGGCGATGGAGGGCGTGGACATCGCGGTCCTCTATCCGACCAACGGGCTGTCGCTCATCGCGCGCGACCACATGGATCCCCAGCTGTCCCTCGCCCTCTGTCAGGCCTACAACAACTGGATCCATGAGTTCTGCCGCTACAGTCCCGAGCGCCTCAAGTTCGTGGCGATGCTGCCCTTCCACGACGTGCACGTCGCCTGCCGCGAGCTGATCCGATGCGTGCGCGAGCTCGGCGCGGTGGGCTCCTTCAACCGGCCCAACCTCGTGAACGGACATTACTGGCACTCGAACTACTGGGACCCGCTCTATACCCTGCACGAGGAGCTGGACGTGACGTGGGGCTTCCACGAGGGCACCGGGGCGCCCTACTCCCACATGAACACCCTCTACGGCGAGAACCGCTTCTATCGCCACGTGGCCAGCCACTGGATCGAGATGCAGCAGGCGCTGATCGCGATGATCATCGGGGGAGTGTTCGAGTTTCACCCGAAGCTCCGGGTGGGGTTTCTCGAGGCGCAGAACTCCTGGGCGCCCGGGCTCCTCTCGCGCATCGAGTGGGACTACCCGCAGTACCGGGACTCGCACGCGCCGTATCTCTCGATGACCCCGCGCGAATACTTCCGGCGGAACTGCTGGGCGGCGGTCGAAGGAAGCGAGCCGGAGATCGAGGCCACCGCCGGCCTCATCGGGGCCGACCGCATGTGCATCTCGACCGACTATCCGCACTTCGACTCGAATTTCCCCCACGTGGCGGAGAACCTCTTGAAGAACGTGCCGCGCGAGGTCGCGGCGCAGATCTTCATGGGGGGCGCGCACCTCTACGCGTTCGGTGAGGACGACTTCAAGAAGGCCGCGGCGGCGGCGAACGGAAGCGGCACCCGATAGGGCGCGGACGTCGGGCCGGGAGAGGACGCGGATGACGGCCGATCGATCTCTCCACGACCGGGCGTTCCAGCGGATCATGCGGGGGCTCATCGATACGGGGCGAGCCCCTCACTACGCGGAGGTCGCGCGCGCGCTCGGACTCCCCGTCGATGACGGACGTCGGCTCTTGCGCGAGGTGATGCAGGCCTACCCCATCGGCTGGCTGCATCCCGACACGGACTACATCGCCTCGTTCCCTCCGCTGAACAACTTGCCCACGCAGTATCGGGTCACCGTGCGCGGTGAGCAGCGATGGTTCGCCCAGTGCGGATTCGAGGCGACGTCGGTCACGTGGTTGTTTCCCGGGGAGACCGTGCGCGTCGAAGCTCCGTGCCTCGACTGCGGCGATCCCGTGACCATCGAGATGCGCGACGGACGAATCGTCTGGGCCGACCCGCCCGAAGTGGTGGGGCACCTGAATTACGGCTTTGGCCCGTCCCGGGGACAACCCCCTTTCCTCTGAACGGGCATGAACCTCTTCCGGTCGGAAGAGCATGCGCGTCGCTGGCCGGCGTTCCAGGCGCGGAGTGCGGAGGGCTTCATCGCCCTCGCGGATCTCGGGGGGCTCTTCGGCACCGAGTCGCGCCGCCACATGCTGGATGCCGACTACCTCTCGAGCTGGTACCCGCGGCGCGCGGCGGAGCGGCGCGCCTACCTCGAGCGGATCGGAAAGACCAGCCCGTTCTGGCTGGGAACGCCGGACGCCGTCCAGTGAAAGGCTAGCGCCGCTCCGGGCGGTCTAGGACCGCAGCACCTGGCCGGCGGCGGCGCCGGTGAGCTTGCCGTCCTTCCAGGTGACGGCGCCGTTGACCACGGTGTACTCGACGCCGCGCGAGGGCATGACCATGCGCTTGGCGCCGCCGGGCAGGTCGAACCGGCGCTCGCCGCGGTTCGTCGAGCCGACGCGGGCGGCGTCGAAGATGGCCAGGTCCGCGGCGAGGCCGGGGGCGAGCCGGCCGCGGTCCCGGATGCCGAAGACCTCGGCCGGATCGGAAGTGAGCCGCCGCACGCCTTCCTCCAGGGTCAGGGCCTGGCGCTCGCGCACCCAGGTGCCGAGGAGATAGGTCGGGTAGCCCGCGTCGCAGAGCATGTCCACGTGCGCGCCGCCGTCGCCCAGGGCCACCAGCACGCTCTTGTCGTTGAGGATCTCCGTCATGCGGTCCACGCGCGTGTTGAACGACGCCATGGTGAACTCGACCTCGAGATCGTCCTGGAGGGTCAGGTCCAGGAAAGTATCGACCCCGTCCTTGCCCTGCTCGCGCGCGATGTCCGCGATGGAGCGGCCCTCGAGGGGCTTGAGATCCGGCGATCGGACCTCGTGCACGTTGATCCGCGCCCAGTTGCCGAAGGCCATGGGCTGCTTCAGCTCCTCGCGGAACCGGTTGCGGAAGGCCGGGTCGGCGTACACCGCCGCCTGGGCCGGCTTCGACTTGTCGACGAACACGCGATTCCAGCTCGGGAAGGCCGCGAAGGAGAACGGGCTCCGCATGTTGATGTCGCGCGTGAGCGGCAGGGGGGAGGTCTGGGGCCGCGCGCCGCGAGCGATCAGCGGCGCCGACTTCCGCAGCGTCTCGCGGACCGCTTCCGGGATGTCGTCGCGGTCGAAGAGGGCCAGGAAGGTCACGTGCCGGCCGCTCTCGCGCAGGAGGAAGTCGAGCAGCTCGTACTCCTCGTCGTCCATCACCGCGATCTTGCGCGTGAGCGCGATCTCGATGGCGCCCTTGCCGCGCTCCCGGAGCGCGTTGGCGTAGGCCTTGAGCTCGTCGCGGCTGGCGTTGCGGCAGGCGAGCGGGCGCCCCTGGAAGCCCACGTGCTGGTTGAGGATGGTGGTCGAGAAGCCGAAGGCGCCGGCGTCGATGGCCTCGCCGAGAAGCGCCTTGATCTGCGCCGTCTCGTCGGGGGTGGCGGCGCGCTCCATCGAGGCCTCGCCCATCACGTAGTGGCGGAACGGGGTGAGGGGAGCCAGGAAGGCGAGATTGAGCGCAGGGCCGCGGCGCGCCGCCGCCGCGATGAAGTCGGGGAAGGTCTCCCAGTCCCAGGTGATGCCCATGTCGAGGACGTCGAATGGAATAGATTCGACATTGACCAGGTCGCGCATGGCGACCTCGCGCGCCCGGGGCCGGCACGGCGCGATGCCAACGCCGCAGTTCCCCATGATGACGCTGGTGACGCCGTGCCACGACGAGGGAGTGACCGCGCCATCCCAGCAGATCTGGGCATCATAGTGGGTATGCGGGTCGATGAAGCCGGGCGCGACCACGAGATCGCTGGCGTCGATGACGGTGGCGGCGCCCTCCGTCACCCGGCCGATCTCGGCGATCTTGCCGGCCGCGATCGCCACGTCGGCTCGCCGCGCCGCCGCGCCGGTTCCGTCCACGAGCATCCCGTTCCTGATCACCAGATCGTAGGCCATGGCTTCCTCCTGTGCGCGCGGCGCGATCGTACCATACGGCTCTCGTCGCCGCTGTCGGCGCCTTGACCGTCCGGTGGCGGCTGGATAGGATCTGCCTCGCGGAGGGGAGCCATAGCCCATGGGAGCGCGCGAGAGCGGCCGGCAAGTGAATGGGGAGTTCGCGGTGGTGATCCGCGGCGGGCGTGTGGTCGATCCCGCTCAGGGCATCGACGCGCCGCGGGACGTCGCCATCGAGGACGGCGTGGTGGCCGCCGTCGGGACGAATCTGCGCGGGCGCGCCGTGCTTTCGGCCGAGGGCTGCGTGGTGGCGCCCGGCTTCATCGACCTGCACAGCCACGCGCAGAGCGTGGGCGGCCACCGGCTCCAGGCCTTCGACGGCGTCACCACGACGCTCGAGCTGGAAGCGGGCGCGATCCCGGTGGCGGAGGCGTATGCGCGGGCGGCCGCGGAGGGCCGGCCCTTGAACTTCGGTTACTCCGCGTCCTGGGCGGCGGCCCGGATCCAGGTGCTCGCCGGGCACCGCGCCGATGGGCGGGCGACGACCATGCTCTCACACTTCGCGAACCCCGCGTGGCAGCGGGAAGCTACCGCCGCCGAGGAGGACCGCATCGTCGGCCTCCTGGAGACCGAGCTGGCGGGGGGCGGCCTCGGCATCGGCGTGCTGGTGGGCTATGCGCCGGGGACGAGCCCCGCGGAATACCTGCGGGTGGCGCGTCTCGCCGCGTCGAGCCGGGTGCCGACCTTCACGCACGTGCGGGACCTCGTCGCCTTCGCGCCCACCACGCGCATGGACGGCGCCGAGGAGCTGGTGCGCGCCGCCGCCGAGACGGGCGCCCACATGCACTACTGCCACGTGAACAGCACCTCGCTGCGCCACGTGGACCGGGTCCTCGGTCTCGTCGATCGGGTGCGCCGCGAGGGCGCGACCGTCACCACCGAGGCCTATCCCTACGGCGCCGGGAGCACGGCGATCGGGGCGGCGTTTCTCTCGCCGGAGCGGCTCCCCGAGCGGGGCCTCCGGCCCACCGACCTCGTCTACGTGCCCACCAACGAGCGAGTGCGCGACGCCGAGCATCTCGTTCGCCTGCGCGCCGACGATCCGGGCGGGCTCTGCATCGTTCACTTCCTCGACGAGACGAACGCGGCCGACGCGGCGGTGATGCGCGCCGCCCTCACCCACGCGGACACCATGGTGGCCAGCGATGCCATGCCCTTGACCTGGCTCGGCGCCCCCGCCGACGAGACGTGGCCGCTCCCGCCGAGCGCGCTCACGCACCCGCGCACGGCAGGAACCTTCGCCCGCTCCTTCCGGAGGCTGGTGGGCGACGGCGCCCTGAGCGTCGCCGAGTTCGTCCGGCGCGCGAGCGTGCTTCCCGCGGAGGTGCTCGAGGCGGCCAGCGGCGGCGCTGCGCGCAAGGGCACGCTGGCGGTGGGAGCGGACGCGGACGTCGTGGTGTTCGCGCCGGATACGTTCCGCGACCAGGCGACCTACGAAGCGTCCACCCGGCCGTCCGCCGGGGTGCGGCACCTCCTGGTCGGTGGCGCGCCGGTGATTCGTGACGGCGCGCTGCTGCTCGATGCGCGGCCGGGTCGCCCCGCGCGGAAGGCGTAGCGCCCGGGCGACGCTATCCCGTCAGCCGGTAGAAGCGCTGGGCGTTCTCCCCCAGCACCTTCCGGCGCGCCTCCTCGGACAGCGGCGCCAGCCGCTCCTTCAGCTCGCGGACGACCCCGAACGAGGCGTCGATGTGCGGGTAATCGGACGCCCAGATGAAGTAGTCGGCCCCGAGATGCTCCACCATCTGCGCGGTGACCGACTCGTCCGGATCAGCCGAGATCAGGCACTGGCGGAAGAAGTAGGCGCTGGGCTCGAGCGGTGTCCGGTCCTTCATGATCCGATACTTGTGATCGAGCCGGTCGAGCCACGCCGCGATCCAGTTGGAGCCGGCCTCCAGCACCGCGCACTTCAGGCGCGGGTAGCGCTCGAACATCCCCGCGCTGAGCATCTGGGTGAACGCCGCCATGACGTCGATGGCCAGAAACGCGATGCTGAACAGCGCGTCCGACGGATCGCGGCGCTGCCATTGACGGAACCACTGCCGGTCGCGCACCACGACGTGGAAGGCGATCGGCATCTCCAGCTCCTGCGCCGTCTCCCAGAAGCGCGCGAAGAGGGGGTCGTCGAAGTGCCGGCCGCCCCGGGCGGCCAGATCCGGCGAGAGGAAGATGCCCACGCAGCCGTCGCGCCGGGCGCGAATCGTCTCCTGGACGGCGCCCTCGGGATCCAGCAGCGAGACGTGGGCCACGGGATGGAGCCGGCGGGGGTCGGTGCGACAGAAGTCCGCGAGCCAGCGATTGTAGGCGCGCGTGTAGGCGGTGGCGAGACCGCCGTCGCTCACGTGGCCCTCCCAGCAGATGCCGATGGTGGGGTAGAGCAGCACCGAGTCGATGCCCTCGCCGTCCATCACGCGCAGCCGCTCGACGGGATCGTAACCCCCGGCGGGACTCCCCTCGGCGTAGGTCATCTGGCCTCGCGTCAAGAGGCGCGTGGTGTCCATCTCGATGCCGCCGAGCGCGCCGAGCGCCCCGCGGAGAGTCTTGAGCGGCTGGCCGTCGATGAGGAGCACCTCGTACCCCTGCTCGTCCCGCGCGATGCGGATGGCGCGATCCCGGTAGGCGGGGTCGATGTATTTCTCCCAGGTGTCGGCGGGCTCGAGGACATGACCGTCGGCATCCACCACCGGGGAAGGGCCGGGCGCCGGGCTCATGCTGCGACCTTACACCATCGAAATTGGCTTTGACTATCCATGCCCGCTCACCGAAACTTGGACCTCTTCCATCGGCTTGCCGTGAACACTCGCCCCCCATGAGGAGAGACTCCCGTGCCATTCGGAGGCAATGACTGGCTCGCGCTGACGCAGGAGCCGGCGCTGGAGCCGGAGCTACCCATCTGTGATCCTCACCACCACTTCTGGGACTTTCGCACCTCGCGGATTCCCTATCAGCGCTACCTGCTGCACGAGCTGGCCGACGACATCCACGGCGGCCACAACGTGCGCTCCACGGTCTTCATCGAGGCGCGGGCGATGTACCGGGCGGAGGGGCCGGAGGAGATGCGTCCGGTGGGTGAGGTCGAGTTCGTCCAGGGTCTGGCCGCCGCCAGCGCCAGCGGGCTCTATGGGCCCGGCCGAGCCGCCGCCGCCATCGTGGGCCACGCCAACCTCAATCTGGGCGAGCGCGTGGCGCCGGTGCTGGAGGCGCTGCAGGCGGCCAGCCCCAACCGGTTTCGCGGCATCCGCCACTCCGTGACGTGGGATCCGCACCCGGAGGTGGAGAACACCGCGGCGCATCCCATCAAGGGACAGCTGGGGAGCGACGCCTTCCGCGCGGGGGCGCGGGTGCTCGCGCGGATGGGCCTGTCGCTCGAGGCATGGCTGTACTTCCCTCAGCTTCCCGAGCTGGCGGCCTTCGCCAAGGCAGTCCCGGACCTGCCGATCGTGCTGAACCATATCGGCGGCCTGCTGCGGCATGGCCCGTACGCCAATCGCGACCACGAGGTGCTGGAGACCTGGCGGCGCGGCATCGCGGCGGTGGCCGCGTGCTCCAACGTCCACGTCAAGCTCGGCGGCATCGGCATGCCCCGCACGGGGTTCGACTGGCATACGCGGAGCACGCCGATCGGCTCGGAAGAGCTGGCGGCATCGGCGGCCCCGTTCATGACCTACTGCATCGAGCAGTTCGGCCCCGGCCGCGCCATGTTCGAGAGCAATTTCCCCGTCGACAAGGTCTCGTACTCGTACACCGTGATGTACAACGCCTTCAAGCGGCTGTCGAAGGGCTACTCGGCGTCCGAGCGCGCCGCGATGTTCCACGACAACGCGGCGCGCGTCTATCGGGTGGTCACCTAGCGGCGGGCGCGTCACACCGCGCGAGCCACGCGGGTCCCCTCCAGGATGGCCTGGTGGACACCCCGCGGCGCCACGCAGTCGCCGATCGCGTGCAGCGCGGGGACCTTGCCCTTGAGGGCCCGGTAGAGCGTGTCGGTGGAGCGGCTGCCCATGGACAGCACCACGGTGTCCACGGCCTCGAGCCGCCGCGCCGCTTTCGTGAAGGTATTGGCCAGGACCACCGCCGAGCCCTCCACCGCGATCAGATCGGTGTGGGGGGTGAAGGTCACCCCCTTGGCGAAGAGCCGGGTGTAGAGCGGCGCGATCGAGGTCACACCCACGTCCTGGCCGGCATAGAAGAGCCGCGAGATCACCTCCACGCGGTGGCCGCGGTCCAGGAGGTACTCGGCCGTGGACAGGCCCTGCTGGGTGTGGACGTCGTCCACGACCACGACCCGCTCGCCGACTTCCACCCGGTCGAGGAGGACGTCCCGATCGGTCACCACGTGCTTGCCCTCGAGTCCGGGGAGATCGGGCACGTGGGGATGCGAGCCGGTGGCGACGATGACGACGTCCGGCGATTCGGCCAGCACGGTGTCCACCGTGGCATCGACCCGCAGCCGGCAGTCCACGGCAAGCTTGTCCACCTGGCGGGCCAGGAAGCGGAGGATGCCGGCGAACTCGGCGCGCGCGGGCCCGCGGGCGGCGATCAGGACCTGTCCCCCGACTTCCGCCTCGCGCTCGAGGATGACCACCCGGTGGCCCCGCCGCGCGGCCATCCGCGCCGCCTCGAGGCCGGCCACGCCGGCGCCGACCACGAGTACGCGCCTGGGCACCGCCGCCGGGACGGGCTCGCCCATCTCCGCCTCGCGGCCGGTGCCGGGATTCTGGATGCAGGTGACCGGCTTGCCCTGATAGATCCGGTCGATGCATCCCTCGTTGGCGCCGACGCAGAGGCGCACATCATCGGTCCGCCCTTCCTGGACCTTGCGGGGCAGATCGGGATCGGCGATCAGCGCGCGCGTCATGCCCACCAGGTCGATGGACCCCGCGGCGAGGATCTGGTCCGCGTGAACGGGATCGACGATGCGGCCGGCGTGGAGGACCGGCATCGCGGGGGCCGCCCGCTTGATGGCGGCGGCGAGCGGGACGAAGATGCCGTGCGGCGAGGCCATGTTGGGAACGGCGAGGGCCTGGAGCGGGACGGTGTGCGCGGCCCCGCCGATGATGGACAGGAAGTCCACGAGCCCCGAGGCGGCCAGGCGGCGCGCGATCTCCGCCATGTCGCCGGCGGCGAGACCGCCCGGCGTCATCTCGTCACCCGAGATCCGGGCGCCCACCACCCAGTCGCGCCCGACCTGCCGGCGGATCTCGCGCAGCACCTCGAAGCCGAAGCGCATGCGATTCTCGAGGCTCCCGCCGTACTCGTCGGTCCGTCGGTTGAAGAGCGGCGACCAGAACTGGTCCACGAGGTGATTGTGGGCGAAGGAGAGCTCGATGCCGTCCAGGCGGCCCTCGCGACAGCGCCGCGCGGCGTCCCCGAACGCCCGCACCAGCATGGCGATCTGCTCGGCCTCGAGCTCGTGCGGCACTTCCCGGTGGACCTTTTCGGGGATCTGAGAGGGCGCCAGCAGCACGTGCCAGCTCTCGACGTCGGACTGGGACCTCCGCCCCATGTGCGTGAGCTGGCTCATGATCCGACAGTCGTGGCGGTGGACGGCCTCCGCGACGCCGCGATAGCCGGCGACGACGGACTCGTCGTGGTTGGCGATCATGTTCCAGGCGCTGGCGGGCGAGGAGGGATGGACACTGGTCGAGCCGCCGATGATGGTGAGGCCGGCGCCCCCGCGCGCCTTCGCCTCGTGGTAGGCGCGCAAGCGAGGTCCCGGCTTCCCGTCCTCCGCCATCGCCTCGGCGTGCCCGGACGAGAAGATGCGGTTCTTGAGCGTGAGACCGCCCACCCGGAACGGCGTGAAGAGGTGGCGAAGCTCCGGCATGGCCCCGAACGTAGCACGCTCACCGGGAGGCGAGATTGCCAATGTGGAGGCGATCGGGTCCCCTTTCACGAACCCAGAGTACGTCCCCGAATTGACGCCTTCCCGGAGATCTGGCAGGATCGCCGGAATGGCAGCGCCCTCGTTCACGCGGTGGGAAGGCCGCCCGATGACGCAGAGCCGCTCCCGTGTCGCTCCCTCTCCGGGCCGTCCACAGGTCAGCGTGGTCATCACCACCTTCAACCACGCCGCCTACATCGCCGCCGCGCTCGAGAGTGTCCTCGCGCAGACGTATCCGCTTCACGAGATCGTGGTGGTCGACGACGGGTCGAGTGACGCCACCTCCGATTCCATCCGGCCCTATCTGGACCGTGTCCACTACATACGCCAGGAGAATCGTGGAATAGCGCGGGCGAGAAACACCGGAGTGGCGGCGACGCGCGGAGACCTCATCGCGCTTCTCGACGGCGACGACGTATGGGAGCCGGGGAAGATCGAGCGCCAGGTGGCGGCAGTGTCGCAACACCCGGACGCGGCGCTGATCGCCGCCAACGGTGTCGAGTTCGAAGGTGACACCGCGGTGTTCGAGCATCTGTTCGCTCGAGCGGTGCGCGAGCGTCTCCGGCCGCCGACGATGCTCAAATGGGACTGCTACGATGCGCTCGTCGAGCGGAATCTCATCTTCACCGTGTCGCAGGTCCTGATTCCCCGCTGGGCCCTCGAGCGGGTAGGCGAGTCCGATCGGCGGTTCTCGACTTCGAGCGACTGGGATCTGTATCTGAGGCTCGCGCGAGATCATCCCTTCGTGTTCCTGTCCGAGCGGCTGGTGCGCTGGCGCTATCTCGACACCAGCGCCTCGGGGCCGCGCGAGCGGCGCATGCTTCAGTGGGCGGTTGATGACATCCCGATTCTGAAGCGCGAGGCGCGTCGCGGGCGGAACGCCCGGGCGGACCGGATCCGGGGCCTGGTGCAGGAGAAGTGCCGTCGGACAGCGTACACCGCCTTCGGGTATGGCGAGCGGCACGATCGGCGCTGGGCGCGACAATACCTGTGGCGCATGTGGCGCCGTCACCACTCGCGGGCGTTTCTGACCTGCTACGTCGTCTTGCTGGTGCCGCCGCGGCCCAGAGTCGCGCTGCGTCGATGGGCGCGGAGGATGATGGGCTGGTAGGCGGAGCGCGGGCCATCCCGGTGGTCCTCTGCATCGACGTGGAGCCTGATCCTCGACTCGTGAGCCGTCAGGCCCCCGAGCCGTGGCGCGGTTACGAGGCGACGCAGCGTTCCATGGAGGAATGGCGGGCCCGCTTCGGCGACGCGACCGGGGCGCCCGTCCACTTCGCGTGGTTCCTGCGGATGGACCCCCAGATCGCCGGGCCGTACGGGAGCGCCTCGTGGGTGGCGGATCGCTACGGCGCGCATCTCGACGCCGTCCAGCGACAGGGCGACGAGGTCGGCGTGCATCCCCACCCCTATCGCTGGAGCGAGACCGCAAACACCTGGGTGCACGAGTTCGCCGACCAGGGCTGGGTGGACCACTGTCTCGAGATGTCGCTCCAGACGTTCGAGCGGGCGCTGGGGCGACCCTGTCGGTCGATGCGCTTCGGCGACCGATGGCTCAATACCGCGACCGTCAACCTCGCGGAGCGCCTCGGGATACGCCACGATCTCACGCTGGAGCCGGGCGCCCCTTCGCTGCCGAGTCCCATGGAGGGCGAGCACGCCACCGGCCCCTTGCCGGACTACTATCGTGTTCCGCGCGTCCCGTACATCCCGTCGCCCCGCGAGTTTCGGCGAGCGAGCCGGAACCGCTCGCGGACCATCCGGATGATGCCGCTCACGTCCGCCTGCCTTCACCTCGGTCTTCAGCCGCGGCGGTACCTGGCCCGGCTGCTCCGCAATGGCGTCCGTCACCGTCGCCAGGACACGCCTCTGTCCATGTGGCGCCTCTGGCGCGCGCCCGACACCTTCGACCGCATGCTCGATCGGGCGCTTGCCGCCCAGGGGCGCCCCTACCTGGCCTTCGCCATCCGCGCCGATGGCCGTGAGCGACCCGAATTGGCCGACCGGGTCGATGCCTGTCTTCGGGCGCTCCTTGTGCATCGGGCCCGAGAGCGGTTCGTCTTCAGCACACCGGCCGCCGCTCTCGCCATGCTGGACGGCAACGAAGCGGCGGGAGAGAGCTAGCGCTTGAGGGCGCCGGCTTCGCTCAGCGGCTCGCGCACGGGGAGAGACGTGCCGTCGGCCAGGGTGACGCCGAGCAATGCCGCAATGGTGGCACCGATCTGCGTGACGTCCACCGCGCTCGAGAAGCGCTCCGCTCGATCAGCAGACCCGGCAAGTGGTCGATCGGCTCGCCGGGGTGCGCGTCGGCCACTTCTCCTTGTAGCTGCCGAGCTGGATCTGGCTATAGCAGTAACGGCGGTGGCGTGTCGGAGGCAGGGAGGTCCAGAACGACGGCCACACCGCGACGCAGATCACGAGCAGCTTCGTCAGGACCAATCCACATGCCACCGTCGGCTCTCTGTAACTGTTGAGATACACATCGGATAGGTGGAGGACAAAGAGCACTAAGAGGCGTGAGTATCAGAAAAATCGACACGCGACCGATGAGCACTTGATCCGGTGTCCCGTGATAGGCTGGACTCGTGTCGCTCTCGCGCTCGCGGGGACGTACTGGATGCTATGGGGAGTCGCGGAGCTGACCACGCGGTGGGCGCCTGGTCTCATCTCCCACCGGAGCATGAAGTGATCGGCGGCTCGGCCGATCATAGCCGGGTGCTTTCTCACCGATGATGAATACCGATGATGAATGAAGTGCTGGCGGCGATCCTGGACACCCCGGCGGCGGAACGGCTGGCCACGGGCTTCGTCTTCACCGAGGGCCCGCTCTGGCATCCGGACGGCTACTTCTACTTCGTCGACGTGCGGGCGAGCAAGCTCTACCGGGTGACCCCGGGGCACGCCCCGGAAGTGCTGCGCGAGCAGACCGGCGGCGGCAACGGCATCACGTTCGACCTGCAGGGCCGGCTGGTGCTCTGCGAGGGTGACAATCGCCGGGTGACACGAACCGGCGCGGACGGATCCATCGAGGTCCTCGCCGATCGATTCGAGGGCAAGCGGCTGAACCGCCCCAACGACGTGGTGTGCCGGTCGGACGGCAGCATTTACTTCACGGATCCCGGCCTGCGGGTGCCCCTCGCCGAGCGAGAGCTGACTCAGGCCGGCGTCTATCGGATCGCGCCCGACGGGAGGATCACCCTGATCGCCGACTGCGAGTACCCGAACGGGCTCGCGTTCTCGAGGGACGAGCGCGTGCTCTACGTGGCCAATACGCGGTGGACGGCGTATATCCTCGCCGTCGAGCTCGATGCGGGCGGCCTTCCCATCCGGCGCCGCATCTTCGCCGACATGTCCTCCGACGAGACCGACGGCGTGCCCGACGGCATGAAGGTCGACGTGGAGGGACGCGTGTTCTGCACCGGCCCCGGGGGCACCTGGGTGTTCTCGGCCGCCGGCGCGCGACTCGGCATCATCCGGACCCCGGAAGTTCCCGCCAACCTCGCCTTCGGCGGGCCCGACCTCCGGACGCTCTTCTTCACCGCGCGGACTTCCGTCTATGCGATGCGCGTCAGGATGCCCGGCCAGCCGCATCCCTGGTACCGGATGAGGCCATGAAGCCCCTCCGGGCCCTCGTGGTCCTCAGCGGCCTCGTGGGGACGCTGCTCGGCATCGAGAGCGGCGGCGCCGACCCGGGCCGGCGGCCGGTCACACCCGACGAGCGCAGCGGAAGCTTCTTCGGTCCGGCGCCGACGACGGCGGCCGACGCCGCGCCCCCCGCGCGCGAGCTCAAGCTTCCGGCCTTCGCGGACGCCACCGCGATCTGGGGCTCCACCGGCCGCGATCTGCAAGGCCGGATCTGGATCGGCGTCTCCGCGAACTCGCCGAGGATGAGCGCCCACCTGATGCAGTACGATCCCGAGGCCGACGTCATGCACGACCGCGGCGCCGTCGTGGATCAGCTCAAGACCGCGGGCTTGCACCGCGCGGGCGAGGGCCAGATCAAGATCCACTCGCGAATCGTCACCGCCGAGGACGGCTGGATCTACTTCGCGTCCACCGATGAGGACGGCGAGCGCGAGGACGGCACCGTGCCGCCGCGCTGGGGCGGGCACTTCTGGCGCCTCGATCCGGATTCGGGGAAGTGGGAGCATCTGTGGGCGGCGCCCGAGGGCCTGGTCGCGGCCAGCGGCGTCGGCCGGTACGTCTTCGTGCTCGGCTACTGGAATCACGTCCTGTTCCAGTACGACACCACCACCGGCAAGACCAAGCGCGCGGTGGTGGGCTCGGTGGGCGGCCACGTCTCGCGCAATTTCCTCTCCGACGGCAATGGACATGCCTACGTGCCGCGGCTGACCAGGTCGCCCCAGGGCAAGGCCACCGTCGCGCTGGTCGAGTACGACGCCGATCTCCAAGAGCTCGCCGCGACGCCGCTCGAATACTACGCGGGGAAGGGCGCCATCGAGGAGAATCACGGGATCACCGGGCTGACGTATCTCGCGGACGGCCGCATGGCGTTCACCACGCACCGCGGGTACCTGTACCTGATCGAGCCCCAGCCCGGCCGCGCCGCCAAGGTCCTGCCGGTGGGCTGGTTCCACCCCCGCCCGGAAACGTATGCGCCATCCCTCTTCGCCGTGGACGGTCGCCGCTTCCTCGCCGGCGCGACGCAGCGCGGACGCGGGTTCGACTGGGTGGTGTTCGACCTCCAGGCGGGGCGGTCCACCGCCAAGCCGCTCGACACCAAGAACCTGAAGGACGTGCTCCTCTACGGCTCGGTGGGCCGGGACAATGCCGGCCGGTTCTACCTGGGAGGCTGGACGGCCAATTCCACCGGCGGGCAGCGCCCACTCCTGTTGCAGGTCGGCGCCGCCCCCTGATCGATTGACGGCAGAAGCGCTCTGCCGTTACTCGATCGAGAAGTGCGCCTCGGTGGTCCGCCCGCTGGTCCCGTTGATGGGGAGGATGTCCTGGGGACAGGCCGAGAACGCCGCCACGAGTTCCATCTCCGCGCGGAAGAGGGCGTAGCTGCCCGGCGCCGACACGGGCTCGCCCCATGAGAGCTGTCCCGCCGCCGTCCACGGGATATTCATGAACACGTTGAGCGAGGGAGGCGTGGCGGGGATGGAGATCCCCAGCCCGGCGAGGGCGGCGTGGAGATTGTCGCGGCAATTGTCGTGGTAGCCCTGGACGCCGAGGAGCCCGTAGCGGTGAGAATCGCAAGGCGCGATGAGGGTGTCGTGGGCGCAGCCCGAGGTGTCCTCGACGAGGGTGAGGATCGGCCGCCGCCGGTTGGTGACGAACGGGTCGCCCACCGCCGCCGCCAGCTTGAGGAACCAGGCGCGGCTGGCCTCCATCGCCATCCATTCCGTGGGATCCACGGCGCTGAAGGCCCAGGCGTCCACCACCTGAGTGCCGTGGGTATTGATGATGCGGATGTGCTGGCCGGCCCGCACCCGTGCCGCAATGCCGCGTCGGGCCGGAATCGTCACGAGCTCAGCCATGCAGGGCCTCCTCGGGGCCGCGCAAGGCATGGCCGCCGCGGTAGTCGGACACCGCGGGCGCGCGCCAGCCGCGCAGGAGATCCGGCGCCGGCTGCCAGATCTCCACGCCGAGCGGCCGGCAGGTGGCCAGGGCATCGCCGGCGTTGGGGCCCCACACCGGCACGGAAAGGTCGCCGTGGGGGCATACCGAGATCGCGCAGAGCACATCGATCTCCGCGAAGCACTCGAAGTAGTCGCCGCGCCTGGCGGGGCTCGGCTTGACGAAGTAGCGACCCTCGGCGGTGAGGCCGGTGACCTGGAAGACATTGAGCACGTCGTGGACGTCCCGCTCGGCGAGCTGGAAGGGCCGCACCGCCCGGACCAGATTGCTGTGGCAGCAGAGATCGAGCTCCTCCCCGTTGAGGAGCTTGTGCACGTAGGGGTCGCAGCGCGTGCCGAGGAGATCGTGGCAGCCGCCGCCGTCCGCGTCGCGCCCGTACTGGATCGAGTCGCCGGTGATGGTGAGCAGGGGCCGGAGGTAGGGCAGGCAGGACCAGAGCCGGTCGAAGGTCGAGAGATGGGCCTGGTGGAGCTGGCGGGTGCGGGAGGCCCAGAACCGCTCGCGCGGATTGGCCAGGCTCCACACGTTGAGGTCCGCGACCTGCGCGCCCTCGACGGCCACGATCCGGAAGATCTGCCCCGCGCGGACGGGCCACGCGCGTCCCGTGCGCCGGGGGACGACGAAGCGCTCCACCAGGGTCCGGGAAGCGGTCTCACGGCCGAGGCGCCCGTAGAGCTCGCGGTCGACCTGGAGCGGGGAGCCCGGCTTCGGCTCATAGATCACGCGCGGTGACGGCATCGCGTCCTCCTCGCCCTCGCTCCGTGCTCAGGGGATGAGCAGCGGATGGGCCGTTGACAATCGAGCGGGAGCCATAGTCTTATACGCCCGAACTCAACCCGGGTCCCGATCTTACCGCCGATCAGGGAGGCCAGTCATGAGAGTCCCGAGGATCCTCGCCTATACCGTTGCTCTCCTGGGCATCTTCGCCCTCACCAGCCCGTCGGAGGCCCAGCAATGCCCGAAGGGCAAGCTGCGCCTCTACACCTCGTGGCCCATGCAGGGAGCGATGCTCCCTGAAGGCACCGGGATGAAGAACGGCGTTGACCTCGCCGTCGCGGAAGCGGGCGGAGCAGTTGCGGGGTTCTGCCTGGAAGTCGTCAACCTGGACGACGCCTCGCCGCAGACCGGCAAGTGGGACGGTGCGGTGGAAGCGGAGAATGCCAACAAGGCGGTGGGCGACCCGCTCGCCATCGTCTACATCGGGACCTACAATTCCGGCGCGGCCAAGGTCTCCATTCCCATCACCAACCGCGCGCACATGGCCCAGGTGACCCCGGCCAATACCTATCCGGGCCTCACCAAGAAGCGCGGCGCGGCGCCCGGCGAGCCCGACATCTACCGGCCGGGCGGCTTCGTGAATTACTTCCGGCCCATCCCCGCCGACGATATCCAGGGCGCGGTGGCCGCCAAGTGGGCCAAGCGCCTCGGCACCAAGAAGGTGTTCATCCTGAACGACCAGGAGCTGTACGGGAAGGGGATCGCCGACGTCTTCGAGGCCACCGCCAAGAAGATCGGGCTGGCGGTGGTCGCCAACGAGGGCATCGACTGGAAGCAGCCGGACCAGAAGCCGATCCTCACCAAGATCCGCGCCTCGGGCGCCGACCTCGTGTACATGGGCGGGGTCATCGAGACCGGCGCCCAGGTGGTGATCCGCCAGATGAAGGAAGTCGGGCTCACCGCGCCGCGCACCCGCTTCATGGGGCCGGACGGTCTGCTCGAGGAGGAGCTCCTCAAGGGCGCCACCTGCGACGCCGCCCTCGCCACCGAGATGCGGATCACCTTCGCGGGCCTGCCGTTCGAGAAGATGCGCGGAGTGGGCGCCAAGACCTACGAGACCTACAAGGCGAAGTACGGCAAGGAGCCCACCTCCTACGCGCTCTACGCCGCCGAGGGCACCCGCGTCATCATCGACGCCATCAAGCGGGCCGCGCCCGCCATCGAGAAGGGCAAGGACCCCACCGAGAAGCGCGAGGCGCTGCGGAAGGCCATCGCGTCCACCAAGAACTACGAAGGCATCAACGGCAAGTGGAGCTTCGACGAGAACGGTGACGTCGACTACGACACCATGTCCGGCTTCAAGGCGGTGAAGGCGGACGGCCCCATCGGCTGCAAGTTCCAGTTCGAGACCATCCTCGAGTAGCGCCATCGGGGGAGGGCCGCTTCTCCGCGGCCCTCCCCCACCGCGCCGGGTGCCGATCCCTTGGAGTGGTGGGAAGTTCTCGTCCAGCAGACCATCAACGGCCTCACCCGGGGCGCCGTTTTCGCCCTCATCGCGCTGGGCTACACCATGGTGTACGGGATCGTGGAGCTGATCAACTTCGCCCACGGTGACGTGTTCATGCTGGGGCTCTTCATCTCGCTGGCCTGGTTCACCCTGCTGGGCGTCACCACCACGCTCGGCCCCTGGCAGCTCATCACCCTTCTCCCGCTGGTCTTCCTTCTCACCATGCTGACCACCGCGCTCCTGAACGTCTCCATCGACCGCCTCGCCTACCGGCCCCTGCGCCGGTCCACGCGGCTCGCGCCCCTGATCACCGCCATCGGCGTGTCGTTCATGCTCGAGAACCTGGCCCTTCTCTGGAAGGGTCCCGCGCCCATCGCCTATCCCGACGTGTTTCCGTCGGTGGACATCCTGCGCGAGTGGTTCGGGGTCGAGTCGGCGATCTTCGTCACCACCAAGGACATCCTCGTGGTCGGCGCCACCATTCCCTTGATGATCGCCCTGAACTATTTCGTGACGCGCACCCGGTGGGGCAAGGCCATGCGCGCCACTGCCCAGGACCGCGAGACCGCGCAGGCCATGGGCATCGACGTGGAGCGGACCATTCTCCTCACCTTCTTCGTCGGGGGAGCGCTCGCGGGGGCGGCGGGCGTGATCCAGGGCATGTACTACAACATCGGCATGTGGTGGATGGGCTACCAGGCCGGGCTGCGCGCCTTCACCGCGGCCGTGCTGGGCGGCATCGGCAATATGCCGGGGGCGGCGCTGGGGGGCCTCGTCATCGGCTTCCTCTCGGCGTGGAGCGACCAGTACATCTCCGCGCGCTGGACCAACGCGATAGTGTTTTCGATCTTGATCCTGGTTCTGGTATTCCGCCCCCAGGGCCTCCTGGGCGACCGCACCCCCGAGAAGGTCTGAGCGCGCGCATGACGGCGCGGCGCGGCCTGGGTGGGTTCGCGCTGGCCGCGCTGCTGATCGGCTATCCCTTCCTGGATCGCGCGCTGGGATTCCAGACCGTGCACGCGGTGTCGGACGGGATGATCTACGTCCTGCTCGCGCTCGGGCTCAACATCGTCGTCGGCTATGCGGGAATGCTCGACCTGGGCTACGCGGCCTTCTTCGCCATCGGCGCCTACGCCATGGGGCTCCTCAACTCGCCCGTGCTCGGCTCGCCGCTGTACGGATACGCGTGGAGCTTCTGGCTCTGCATCTGGATCGCCGCCGCGGTGTCCGCGCTCCTGGGCACCCTGATCGGCGCGCCCACGCTCCGTGTCCGTGGCGACTACCTGGCCATCATCACCCTCGGGTTCGGCGAGATCATCCCGGTGGCCATCCGCAACCTCGGCGACGTCACGGTCGAGATCGGCGGCTGGCGGCCGGTGGAGCGGCTCAACCTCACCGGGGGCGAGAACGGGGTCAACCCGGTGGGCCGCCCCTATCTGCCCGGGGTGCCGTTCGAGACGGATCCGGTGCCGTGGTACTTCCTCATCCTCGTCATCGGGCTCTTCTCGCTCTGGGCGATGAGCCGGCTCCAGGACTCGCGGCTGGGCCGGGCCTGGATGGCCATCCGCGAGGACGAGACCGCCGCCGACTGCACGGGTGTCAACCCGATCTCGACCAAGCTGCTGGCCTTCGCGCTGGGCGCCTCCTTCTCCGGCTTCGCGGGCTCGATCTACGCGGCCAAGCTCCAGGCCATCACCCCGGGCGCGTTCGAGTTCCAGGTCTCCATCATGCTGCTCTGCATGGTCGTCCTCGGCGGCGCGGGCAGCCTCAAGGGCGTCATCCTGGGCGCCATGCTCATCACCCTCTTCGATCGCGTGGTGCTCGCCGAGGCCACCTTCTTCCTCCGCTGGCTGGGCCGGAGCCTCGGCGTCCCGCTCCTCGTCACCGCCGACCTCACGCTGTGGCGCTGGTTCTTCTTCGGGCTCGGCCTGGTCCTGGTGATGCTGCTCCGGCCCCAGGGCCTCGCGGGGCGCCGGATCCGCCCGATGCTGGTGCCGGATACGGACGACGCGGTCGAGGTCGCCCCGCCGCCGGCGCCGCGCGTCGAGGCCATCCCGGGCTGGCTGCGCGAGCGCGCCCACCGCGTGGGCGCGGCCGCCGGCACGGGCCCGATCCTGGAAGTGCGGGGGCTGGTCAAGCGCTTCGGCGGAATCGTTGCCCTCAACGAGATCGACCTCGTGGTCCCGCGCGGGAGCATCATCGGCCTCATCGGACCCAACGGCGCCGGCAAGACCACGTTCTTCAACGTGGTGACCGGCCTCGTCCGCCCGGACGGCGGCGTCATCACCTTCGAGGGTCGGCCCCTGGCCGGCCTCCGGCCGAACGCCATCGTGGCGCGCGGCATCGCGCGCACCTTCCAGTCCATCCGCCTCTTCGCCAACATGACCGTGCTGGAGAATGTCCTCGTCGGCGAGCACTGCCGCCTGCGCTCCACCGTGCCGGGGGCGGTCTTCCGGCCTCCCGCGGTGATGGCCGAGGAGGCGCGGGCGCGCGAGCGGGCCCGCGGGCTCCTGGCCTTCGTGGGTCTCGCCGACAAGGACGGAGACCTCGCGCGCAACCTGCCGTATGGCGATCAGCGGCGGCTGGAGATCGCGCGCGCACTCGCCACCGAGCCGCGCTTGCTCCTGCTCGACGAGCCCACCGCGGGGATGAACCCGCGCGAGACCGAGACGCTCACGGAGCTGATCGGGCTGGTGCGGCGCGAGCTGGCGCTGTCCGTCCTCCTCATCGAGCACGACATGCAGGTGGTGATGACGATCTCCGATCGCATCACCGTGCTGGACTACGGCACCCGCATCGCCGAGGGCACGCCCGCGGAGATCCAGCGCCACCCGCGCGTCATCGAGGCGTATCTCGGCACCGGCTACGAGCCCGCCGCGCCGGGCGGCGCAATCTAGCCGGCATGCTCGCGCTCGACGACGTCCACACCTACTACGGCAATATCCGGGCCCTGCGCGGCATCTCGCTCACCGTCCAGCCCCGCGAGATCGTCACCCTCATCGGCGCCAACGGGGCCGGCAAGACCACCACGCTCCGCACCATCCTCGGCGCGGTGCGGCCGCGCCGGGGCACCGTCACCTTCAACGGGCAGCGCCTGGACGGGCTTGCCACCGACCGCATCGTGCGGCTGGGCATCGCCCAGTCCCCCGAGGGCCGCCGGATCTTTCCCCGCATGACCGTGCTCGAGAACCTCGAGATGGGCGCCTTCGCCCGCGCCGACCGCGAGGCCATCGCCCCCGACCTCGAGCGCGTCTTCACCCTGTTCCCGCGGCTGCGCGAGCGCAGCGCCCAGAAGGGCGGCACGCTCTCGGGCGGCGAGCAGCAGATGCTGGCCATCGGGCGCGCGCTGATGGCGCGTCCCAGCCTGCTCCTCCTCGACGAGCCGTCGATGGGGCTCTCGCCCATCCTGGTGGATGCGATCTTCAAGATCGTGGTGGACATCAATCGCCAGGGCACCACCATCTTGCTGGTGGAGCAGAACGCGCGCATGGCCCTGCGCGTCGCGCACCGCGGCTATGTCATCCAGACCGGCCGCATCGTGCTGCAGGATGCGGCCGCGGACCTGCTGCGCTCGGACCTCGTGCGGAAGACCTACCTCGGGGAGAAATGACCGCATGGCGCCCCCGATGGCCAAGCCTTCCGCCCCGCGCTTTCGCGTCGGGACCTCCGGCTACAACTATCCGGAGTGGAAGGGCGCCTTCTACCCGGAGGGGCTCGCGCCGGGCAAGATGCTTCCGTACTATGCGGAGCGCTTTTCGACCGTCGAGATCAACTACACCTTCTACCGCCTGCCGAATGCCAAGACGGTCGCCGGCTGGACGGCCGCCACCCCCGACGACTTCACCTTCGCGCTGAAGGCCTCTCAGAAGATCACGCACTTCCAGCGCTTGAAGCAGGTGGAGGATCCCGTTCGCTACTTTTGCGACACGGCCCGCCTCCTCGGGGGAAAACTCGGCCCGCTGCTCTTCCAGCTCCCGCCGAACTTCAAGAAGGACACGGAGCGCCTGGGCGGGGTGCTCGAACTGCTCCCGCCCGACCTGCGGGTCGCCTTCGAGTTCCGGCATCCGACCTGGTTCGACGAGGATGTCTACGGGCTGCTGCGCCGCCGGAACGTCGCGCTCTGCATCGTGGATCACGAGGAGGGCGCGACGCCCGCGGTGGCCACGGCGGACTGGGGCTATTTTCGCCTCCGCGCCGTGGAGTACTCGGCGGAGGCGCTGGCGCGCTGGGCGGGAACGATCCGCGAGCTCTTCGCCGCCGGCGGCGCCTTCGTCTACTTCAAGCACGAGGACGGCGCGACGGG
>DASRWT010000128.1:0-7446 GCA_035654455.1 Candidatus Nitrosocosmicus sp.
AAGGAGCCGCCCCCGCCGCTGAAGCCGCCGCCCGACGAGCCCCCGCCCGATCCGCCGCCGAACCCTCCGAAGCCGCCACCACCGAGGAACGGGCCGCCGCCCCAACCGCGGGAGCCGCCCGTCCAGCCGTTCCGCCGCGCGCGCATCGCGTTTCGCTGAGCGGAGAGGACGATGCCCAGGATCACGAGAAGGGTGAAGCCAATGGGGATCAAGGCGGGAACGGAGTCGTCGCGGCGCGCGGCGCGGCGCGTGTCCGCCCGGTACTCGCCCTTGATGGCGGCGTCGATGGCATCCAGCCCCGCCCCGATGCCGTCGGCCACCTTCCCCTCGCGGAAGCGTGGGGCCACCTCCTGGCTCAGGATGGAGGACGAGACGGCGTCGGTGAGAGCGCCCTCCAGCCCATAGCCGACCTCGATCCGCATCTTCCGGTCGTTGAGGAAGATCAGGAAGATGACGCCGTTGTCGAGGCCCTTCTGGCCGATGCGCCATGCCTGGGCGAGCCGGATCGAATAGTCCTCGAGGCTCTCCCCCTCGAGGGAGCGGAAGATCGCGACCACCACCTGGTTGCGGCTGCCCTGCTCACGCTCGGCGAGGCGTGTCTCCAGGCGATCGCGATCGGCCGACGTCAGCGCGCCCGCGAAATCGTTGATCCGCCGGGTGGGCGCGGGCGGGATGGCCAGGGCGCCCACCATGGCCGGCAGCAAGACGGCGAAGAGGGCGAGCGCGATCGCCAGTCGGATCGGGCGCACCGAGGGCTCCGCCGCGGCCGCGGCTAGAACTTGACCTTGGGCGCGACCTCGCTGCCGGGCGCGGCCTCGAAGTAAGGCTTCTCCTTGAACCCGCGGAGCGAGGCGACAAGGCTGGTGGGGAAACGGCGGATCTGGGTGTTGTAAGCCTGCACCGCCTCGTTGTAGCGCCGCCGCTCCACCGTGATGCGGTTCTCGGTCCCTTCGAGCTGGCTCTGCAGCGCCAGGAAGTTCGCGTTGGACTTGAGCTCGGGATAGCGCTCGACGGTGACGAGCAGGCGCGACAGCGCGCCGCCCAGCGCGTTCTGCGCCTCCTGGAACTTCTTGACCGCCTGCGGGTCGTTGAGCATCTCGGGGCTGAGCGTCGTCTGGGTCGCGCTGGCGCGTGCCTTGACCACCGCCTCGAGCACTTCCCGCTCCTGCTTGGCGAAGCCCTTCACCGTCTCCACGAGGTTGGGAATGAGGTCGGCGCGGCGCTGATAGACGGTCTGGACCTGCGCCCACGCCGCATTCACGGCCTGTTCGGTCGTGACCAGGGAGTTATTGACCGACACGCCCCAGAGAAAGAGTCCGCCCACCACCACCACCAGCACGATGAGTGCGACGATGCCCTTGTTCATGGCCGAAGTATAACGCGCCGGTACGCCGCGCGCTCGCCCATCGGTTGACCGCCCCCGGGCCCCGTGCTAGAAACGGCGTACCGTTTCGCGACCCCAGGAGGCCCCGCCCATGGATCTCAACTACACGCCCGAGGACGTCGCCTTCCGCAAGCAGGTGCGCGCGTGGCTCGAGCAGAACCTGCCCGCGGACCCGCTTCGCGGCCTCGCGGAGCGCAAGGTCTGGCACCGCAAGCTCTACGAGGCGGGCTACCTCGGCATGGGCTGGCCCAAGGAATACGGCGGCCAGGGCGCGCGGCCGATGGAGCAGGCCATCGTGGCCGACGAGATGGCCCGGTCGGGGGCGCCCTCGCCCACCAACGGTCTCGGACTCGGCATCGTCGGCCCCACCATCGTCGTGCACGGCAATGAGTGGCAGAAGAAGCGCTACCTCCAGAAGATTCTCACCGCCGAGGAGATGTGGTGCCAGCTCTACTCGGAGCCCAACTCGGGCTCCGACCTCGCGTCGCTCAAGACCAGCGCCGAGGACAAGGGCGATCACTTCGTCGTCAACGGCCAGAAGATCTGGACCAGCGGCGGCAAGGTGGCGGACTGGGGCCTGCTCCTCGCCCGCACCGACTCGAAGGTGGCCAAGCACAAGGGCATCTCCTGCTTCCTCATGTCCATGCGCCAGCCCGGCGTGGAGGTGCGGCCGCTCAAGCAGATGACGGGCTCCTCCGAGTTCTGCGAGGTGTTCATGACGGGGGCGCGGGTGGAGAAGGAGAACCAGATCGGCCGCCTGGGCGAGGGCTGGGCCATCGCCAACACGACCTTGGGCTACGAGCGGGGCGGCCGCTCGCTGGCGCGGATCTCGGCCTACTCGGCACAGTACAACCACTTGGTAAATGCGGCGCGCCGGCTCAAGCGCCACGGCAAGGCGCTCATCGAGAGCCCGCTCATCCGGCAGAAGCTCGGGAAGATCTGGGCGGACCTCGAGGTCGAGCGTTACAACGCGCTCCGCATCCTCACCCAGCTCGAGAAGGGCGAGCATCCCGGCGCGGGCGGCTCGCTCACCAAGCTCTCCTACTCGGAGTTCGAGAAGCGGTTCATGGAAGTCGCCCAGGAAATCCTCGGCGCCTACGGCCAGCTCACCGACGGCGCGCCGCCGGAGCTGGCGCTGGAGATCGACACCGCGGTGGGCGATCAGGGCACCTGGGCCTATGCCTTCCTCTGGTCGCGGGCGGGCACCATCTATGCCGGCTCTTCCGAGATCCAGAAGAACGTCATCGGCGAGCGCATTCTCGGGCTCCCGAAGGAAACGCGCGCCGATCGCGCGGGAGCGGCGCGATGAACTTTGCCTTCACCGACGACCAGATCTTGCTGAAGAACTCCGCCCGGGCGCTCCTCGACGAGCACTGCAAGCCCGAGCATGTCCGGGCCATGCAGGACGACGCGCGCGGCTACGGCGAGGCGCTCTGGGGCGAGATGGCCAAGCTGGGCTGGCTGGGCCTGCCCTTCCCCGAGCAGTACGGCGGGGCCGGGCTGGGGCTCGTCGAGCTCGCGCTGCTCCACGAGGAGATGGGGCGGGTGGCCTATCCCGGGCCCTTCCTCGCCTCTGTGGTGCTGGGAGGCCTGCCGCTGCTCCTCGGCGGCTCGGCGGCGCAAAAAGAGAAGTGGCTGCCCGCCATCGCCTCCGGGCGCGCGCGGCTGACCGCGGCCTTCCAGGAAGAAAGCCTGGACTGGGATCCGGCCTCCGTCGCCACCACCGCCGCGCGCGCCGGCGCGGGCTGGACGCTCTCCGGCGTCAAGCGCTTCGTGCCGTGGGCGCATGCGGCGGATGCCGTGCTGGTGCCCGCCCGCACCCCCGAGGGAGTCTCGCTCTTCTTGGTGGACCCGAAAGCGGCCGGGGTCACGCTCCATCCCACCACCGGCATGGACCTGACGACCAGGTGGTCCGAGATCACGCTCAGTGGCGTCGCCGTGGGCGCCGACGCGCTGGTGGGCTCGGCGGGCGGCGCCGGCGCCCTGCTGGACTTGACGCTCCGCCGCGCCGCCGTCTGCGCCTCCGCGGAGATGCTGGGCACCGCCCGGCGCGCGCTCGACATGGCGGTGGGCTACGCCAAGGTACGGGAGCAGTTCGGGCAGCTCATCGGCACCTTCCAGGCCATCCGCCACAAGTGCGCGGAGATGCTCATGGAGGTGGAGAACAGCCACTCCGCCGTGTACTACGCGGCCTGGGCCCTGGAGGCAGGCGCCGAGGACGCCACCGTGGCCGCCTCCATCTGCAAGTCCTATGTGAGCGAGTCGGCGCGCCGTGTGTGCGGGGAGGCCATTCAGGTGCACGGCGGCATCGGGTTCACCTGGGAGTACGACCTGCACCTCTACTTCAAGCGCGCCAAGTCGCTGGAGGTGCAGTTCGGCGACGCGGAATACCACCGCGAGCTGATCGCCCGGCACGTCGCGAATTCATGACGGCGGCACCTCGGTGCCGCCGGTGGGGGAGAGCGGGGGCCATTTCGAGGCCCCCGCTGATGGTAATCCGTCCGGGCGCCCGACTCGTCCGATGACCCTGGGTCCGCTATCCGGAATCACCGTGGTCGATCTCACGTCGTACATCGCCGGCTCCTACGCGGCGATGATGCTCGCCGACCTCGGAGCCGACGTGATCAAGGTGGAGGGCCTGGAAGGCGACAGCTTCCGCGAGCTGCCCGGCTTTTACGGCTGGAACCGGGGAAAGCGCTCCATCGCGGCCAATCTCAAGGAGCCGGACGGACGCGCGCTCGTTCACCGCCTCGCCCGGCGCGCCGACGTGGTCATGGAGAATATGCGACCCGGCGTCTGCGATCGGCTGGGCGTGGGTTACGAGGATCTCCGCGCCGTCAATCCGCGTCTCATCTATTCCTCGGTCACCGCCTTCGGCCCCGATGGCCCTTATCAGGAGCGGCCGGGCTTCGATCCCCTGCTCCAGGCGATGGGCGGCGTCATGACCACCCAGGGGTTCGGCGGGCCGCCGAAGTACATGCGCATCGCCGTCACCGATTACTACACCGCCGCGCTCTCCTGCCAGGCCATCCTCGCCGCGCTCTTCGTGCGCGAGCGCACCGGGCGCGGCCAGCACGTGCGCACCTCGCTGCTGCAGGGGGTCATGGCGCTCCAGTCCGGCAGCGTGGTGGACTATCCCGGACGGGAGACGGTGTATCGCGACACCCCCACCTACCGTATCTACCAGGCGCAAGACGGCGAATGGTTCTTCCTGGCGGTCGGCAACCAGTCCTTCTGGCGCAAGCTCTGCCAGGCCATCGGTCATCCCGAGATGGGGGACGACCCGCGCTTCGGCTCCTGGCTCGCGCGCCGGGACAATGGCGACGAGCTGATGACGCAGCTGGAAGAGACCTTCGCCTCCAAGCCTCGCGCGGAGTGGCTGCGCATCCTGGCCGAGCACGACATCCCCGCCGCCGGGACCCAGACCATCCATGACTTCATGCGGGACCCGGCGGTGGTGCATCACAAGATGGTGGTCCAGTACGATCATCCGGAGCGCGGCCCCCTCACCCTCATGGGCCAGCCGCTCCGCTTCTCCGAGACGCAGCCCGAGGACGCGGGCCCGCCGCCCACGCTCGGCCAGCACACCGACGCCATCCTTCGCGAAGCCGGGTACACGGACGGAGAGATCGCCGAGCTCCGGCGGCGCAACGTGGTGGGCGGCAAGCCGCCCACGGGAGCCTGAGTCACCATGCCCTACTCCACCATCCGATTCGCCGCCGCCGACCACGTGGCCACCGTCACCCTCGATCGCCCCGACGTGCACAACGCGATGAACAACACGATGCGCGAGGAGCTGCTCGACGTTTTCATGCGGCTCAGCAAGGACGACGACGTGCGGGTGATCCTCGTCACCGGCGCCGGCGAGCGGGCGTTTTCCGCGGGGGCGGACATCCGCGAGTTCGTCGAGCCGTCGGTGCCCACGAGCTTCCGGGAATCCCGCAAGCGGATCGACTTCCGGCAGGTCATGGACCGCTGCCCCCAGCCCATCATCGCCGCCATCCGCGGCTATGCGTTCGGCGGCGGCCTCGAGCTGGCCCTGGCCTGCGACATGCGCGTCGCCGCCGACGATGCGCAGCTCGGCCTCACCGAGATCAACCTGGCCATCATCCCGGGCGGCGGCGGCACCCAGCGCCTGCCCCGGCTGGTCGGGCGCGGCAAGGCGCTGGAGATGATCCTCACCGGCGCGCGGATCTCCGCCGCGGAGGCGCTGCGCATCGGCTTGGTGGAGCGCGTGGTGCCCGCCGCCGACCTCGCCGCCAGCGCGGCCACTCTCGCGCGCACCATCGCCGAGAAGGCGCCCATCGCCCTGCGCTATGCCAAGGAGGCGGTGGTGGGCGGGCTGGCCTTGCCGCTGGCCGATGGGCTGCGCCTCGAGGGCGACCTCTCCACCCTCCTCCGCACCACCGAGGACCGCATGGAGGGCGCGCGCGCCTTCCTCGAAAAGCGAAAGCCGAGCTGGTCCGGGCGCTAGCAGCGTCTCGGCCGGATGCCGTTCGCGTTCTTCAAGCGACTCGACCGCCGCCGGCAGGCGATCTATCGCAAGAGCGACGCGCTGACGGCGGCGCCGCTCCCGCATCCCGAGACGGTGCGGCCCCTCGTCTCGGCGCTCGCGGACGCGCTGAGCAGTGAAAGCCGCGAGGAGACCGAGCGCGCCGCCCGGAGGCTCGTGGCCGGCCTCGCCCTCGCGCTGCGCCTGCCCCCCGTGCGCGTCCAGGTCCTGGCCTCGCGGCCGCACGCGCGCTGGGGCGAGCTGCACGGGCTCTACGAGTGGGAGCGCGGCGGCGAGGCGCCGCTCATCACGCTGTGGATGCGGACGGCCAAGCAGAAGCGGGTGGTGGCGTTCCGCACCTTTCTTCGTACCCTGCTCCACGAGGTCGGGCACCATCTGGACTACACGGGGCTCGATCTGGGCGACTCCTTCCATACCCAGGGCTTCTACGCGCGGGAGTCGCACCTCTTCCACCAGCTCGTCACCGATGGAGACCGCGGCATGGCCACGCTCGAGGAGCAGCTGGCGCGCATGGAGCGGACGGCGGAGGATCTCGCCGCGGCCATGCGGGGCGTCCCGGAGGCCGCGCTCGCGAAGCGACCCGACCGCCAGAGCTGGTGCGCCACGGAAGTGGTCTGCCACCTGCGGGACACCGAGGAGGTGTTCCTCGCCTTCTTCCAGGCCATGCTCGACCTCGACGGACCCGTCTATTCCGGCGGAGAGCCCGACCGCTGGGCGGAGGACCGTCAGTACCGGCGAAACGACGCGGGCGAGGCGCTGGCCGCGTTCCGCCGGCGGCGGGCCGAGTCGCTGGCCTTCCTTCGCCACCTGCGGCCCGCCGACTGGGATCGCGCGGGCGTGCACCCGACCCGCGGGCGGCTCACGATGCGGGACTTCGTCGGGCTCATGGCGGAGCACGACGCCAACCATCTCGATCAGCTCAAGCGCGCCCTGGACGGGAAACCCTGAACCTGGGGTAGAATCGGCGACGGCCCGCTCCGCAGCGTCGCGACGCGCGGCATAACCCGAACGCGACTCGAAAGGAGACCCCTCATGGCCCGACTCCGTAAGCCCCGGTGGATCATCACCGGTCTCGCCTTCACCACCATGGTCCTCGCGCTGGGACTCTACGCCGCCGCCCAGCCGGTCGAGGAGGGCAAGCGCGACCGCGCGCTCGCGGTGCCCGGCGGCAAGTTCCACGCGCTGCCGGCCACGCTCGAGACCACCCAGTGGGGCTGGCTCGATCCCAAGGAGCCCCCCAAGCTGGTGGTGAACTCCGGCGACACCGTGGCGGTCGAGACCATGATGCACGCCCACAACAAGATCACGCCGGGCACGACCATGGACGAGATCGTTGCCCTCCGGAAGGCGAACCCGGGCGGCGGGCCTCACTCGCTGACCGGCCCCATCTACGTCAACGGCGCCGAGCCCGGAGACGTGATGGAGATCCGCATCCTCAAGATCGTGCCGAAAGCCTTCGGGGTGAACTTCAACTTGCCCGGCAAGGAGTTCCCCACCATCGGCGCGCTGGCCCCCGAGATGCCGAATGGCTTCGTCCGGTACTTCTATC
>DASRWT010000129.1:0-2458 GCA_035654455.1 Candidatus Nitrosocosmicus sp.
GCCCACCCGGAGCTGGGACGCTCCCTGCTCCGCTGGGTGGAAGGCGTGGTGGTTCTCACCCATCCGCTCTGCCGCGTGAAGGTGGATCGGACCTGGGCCCCGGTGGTCCGCTTCTCGGAGCTCGTCTCGCTGATCGAGGCCAAGGAGCCCCGGCCCCGCTATACGCCGGAGCTGGGCCACATGCTCGCGGGCGCGCTCGCGCGCGGCGCCCGCGAATCCATCCTCACCGCCTAGTCTCCTCCTCGCCGCTTTCCCGGGGCCCATTCCCGCCCCGACGCGGTTCCCGGTATAGTGCGCGCGATGCGCCCCTCCGCCCTCGGCCTCGGGCTCGCTCTCGTCCTCGTCCTCGCGGCCGGCTGCGCGGAGCGGGCGGCGCGCTTCTCGGATCGCGCGATGTCGCTCGGCTTCCGCCCGGCGCTGGTCGAGGGGGAGGGCTTTCGACACATGACGTTCCGCCGCGGCGAGCGGGCATCCCGGGCGCCCGGCGCGCTCCACGTCTATCTCGACGGCGACGGCACGCCATGGGAGGCCGGCCGGCCCGCCGTCGACCCCACCCCCGGCGACCCGCTGGTGCTGCGCCTGATGGCGCTGGATCCCGCGCCCAGCGTCTATCTGGGCCGGCCGTGCTATCACGGGCTGGCGGCGGAGCCGCCCTGCGCGCCCGCGCTCTGGACCGACGCGCGCTACTCGGAAGCGGTGGTGGTGAGCCTGGCCGCGGCGGCCCGGCGGATTCTTGCGGAAGAGGGCCGCTCGAGCGTCGTCTGGCTGGGCTATAGCGGGGGTGGAACGCTGGCGGTGCTGGTGGCGGCGCGCGTGCGCGAGACGGCGGGCGTGGTGACGCTGGCCGCGAATCTGGACGTGGATGGCTGGACCCGGCTGCACGGGCAGCCGCCGCTGACCGCTTCGCTCAATCCGGCGCGCCGGCCGCCGCTATCGCCGGGGATCTATCAGCGCCACTATGCCGGCGAGCGGGACGGGGTGGTGCCGCCGGCCATCGTGGCCGCGGGCGGGGCGCCGTCGGAGAGTCTCCGGGTGATACCGCGCTACGGCCACGTGTGCTGCTGGACCGAGCTCTGGCCGGATGCGCTGGCCGAGCTCGGCCGGGCGGTGGAGGGCCGGCCCTAGCGCGCCGCTAGAACCCGACCCGCAGCCCCGCGTTCAGGGTGTGCGCGATCCGGTCGTTGTAGCCGAGCAGGACCCGGTAGTTCACGAAGGCGGAGATGTTCTTCGGCAGGACGAGCACCACTCCCGTCCCCACCCGGAAGTAGTCGCGATCCGGCTCGTCGGTCTGGAAGCGCAGCTGCGCGCCGGCATTGTCCTCGCGGAACTTGAAGAAGATGGTCCGCTGGTCATTGAGGAACTCGTGCACCCACTCCGCGGTGAATTGCGGGACGAGGACGCCGAAGCCCACGCTGAGCGCGTAGGACGCGAAGATCCCCAGCTTGGTGGTGAGCGATTCGCGGTGCTGACGCTTGTACGCCAGCTCGAGGCCGGTGTCGAAGTCGGGCCGGTTCTTCTGCCCGACCTCCTGGAACCCGGCGATGTCGATGGTGGAATAGTCCACGCCCAGGCGGGGGCCGAAGGTCAGCGCCTTCATGCTGACGTCGTAGCCGGCGTTGACGCTCATGTTGAACTCGTCACCGGTGGTATCGCTGTGGGCGAACCCGTCCACCACGGTGCCGTTCCCCGGCGAGACGTAGGTGGCGCGCCGGTTCACCTCGTACTCGCGGCGGATATACCCCATCGCTCCGTCGATGAAGAAGTTGGGAAAGGGCGACGCGCTGCCGTAGATGGTGACGCCCATGTTATCGGTATGGAACTTGCCGCCCTCTCCGTCGAACTCGCCGTCCACGCGGGAGTAGTGGATCGCGAGACCCACCGTCACCATCTTGGTGACCCCGTAGTCGAACCCCACGATGCCGCCCTTCGAGTTCGAGTCGAAGCCCGACTCGTTGGGGCTGGCCGACTTGTTGATCCACTCGAACTCGCTGGTGAGGAAGAAGCCGAACGGCCCGATCTGGCCGGAGTCGGCGCTGGCCGCGCGGACGCCGCCCTCACGCGCCTCTTCCCGCTTCTCCTCCAGGCGCCTCAGGATACGGCGCTGCTCGGAGCCGTCCTGGCTCGAGCCCAGGATGGCGAGGGAGCCGCCGGACGAGGTCCCTGAAACGGAGGGAATATTGTTGCAAATAGTGAATAAGCTGGACTGATAGTCACCGGAGCCTGACGGTGACCCGGCGAGGCCGCGGCACTGAAAGTCCAGGGCCCCCGACATGGCGTCCTGGAAGCTCTGGGCCTGCGCCGCGGGAGCGGCGAGGCCGAGCAGCAAGGCTGCCGTGAGGACCCCCACGAGGAGTCCAGAAACCGCCCTCGTACCCCGCAAGCCATGGCTCATTCCGGTTGCCCTCCGAGCGAGAGAAATACCACAAGTGCCCCTCAACTCCAACCTATTGAGGGGGTC
>DASRWT010000130.1:0-8667 GCA_035654455.1 Candidatus Nitrosocosmicus sp.
TTGGTGACGAAGAGCGGGATCATCTTCTCCGGATACTGATAGGGCCCGAAGTTGTTGCTGCTGCGGGTCACGATCACGGGCAGGCGATGCGTGATCCAGTAGGCGCGGGCCAGGAGATCCGCCGCCGCCTTGGAGGCGGAGTAGGGATTGGAGGGATTCAGCGGATCGACCTCGCGCGAGGCGCCGCGGGTCACGCTCCCGTATACCTCGTCGGTGCCGATGGCCACGAAGCGGCCGAGCTTCGCCTCTCGGGCGGCCTCGAGCAAGGTGTAGGTCCCGGTGACATTGGTGCGGAGGAAGGCGTCGGGATCCGCGTTGGAGCGGTCCACGTGGGTCTCCGCTGCGAAGTGCACCACCGCGTCCGTCCCCGCCATGAGGTCCCGCACCAGCGCGGCATCACCGATGTCGCCCTTGACGAATCGATAGCGCGGCTCGGCGGCGAGGTCGGCGAGGTTCTCCGGATTGCCCGCGTAGGTGAGCTTGTCCAGGTTGACCACGGAGTCGTCGGGATGCGCGGCCAGCACGTGGCGCACGAAGTTGGAGCCGATGAAGCCGGCGCCGCCCGTCACGAGAATCTTCACGCGACGCGCTCCGCGGCGGCGTCAGCCGCGCGCGGGCTCCCAGATGTCGGCGCCGGCGTAATCCCAGGGCAGGCGGCCCTCGTCGGAGGTGTCGGGATCCGCCGAGAAGTGCGTGTCCACGAAGTAGATGATGCGGCCGCGCGTGCTCGCGAGGTTGCGCACCCCGTGGGCCACCCCGGGCGGGATGCGCACCAGCCGGGACGAGGCATCGCCGAGGATGAGGCGCCGCGCCGCGTTCTCGGTGGGAGATCCGGCGCGGGCGTCCAGCAGCACCAGCAGCATGCGGTCGCCCGGAGGGACGAACCACACGTCGGTTTGCCGGCGATGGAGATGGAAGGCCTTGATCACGCCGGGGTCCATCTCGGTGTAGTTGACCTGCTTCACCTCGAAGCCGCGGAAGGCCGCGTGCGCGCCCGCGGTGAGCCGGCCCAGCTCGATGAGGGCGCCCCCGTCGTCGGCGAAGCGCTTGAGATCCATGATCTCGACGCCGGGGATGGCCGCCGGCGGCGAGTAGTCCTGCAGCGCGAACGCGCGCTTGGCGGCGTCGCCGAGATTCATCAGACCAGTCCCACCTCGCTGCGGTCACCCAGCATGAAGGTGAACGAGCGCGGCTTGGTCTGGGTGCGATAGATGGCGGCGTTGCGCCCGATGAGGCTGGACTCGATGCGCCCGCCCACGTCGGAGATGCGCGAGCCCTCGAGGATGATGGAGTGCTCGACCTCGCTCTCGCGCACGATCACGCCGTCCCCGATGGAGGTGAACGGGCCCACGTAGGCGTTCTCGATCACCGCCCCCTTGCCCACGATGGCGGGCCCGCGGACGGTGCTGTGGGTGATGCGGGCGCCCGCCTCGACCACCACCTTGCCGAGCAGCTCGGAATCGGTCACCGCGCCGTCGTTCCGCGCCACCAGAGTGTCGAGGATGATGCGGTTGGCCTCCAGCATGTCCTCGAGCTTCCCGGTGTCCTTCCACCACCCGCTGATGATGTGGGGCACCACGGTATGGCCGCTGTCGATGAGCCACTGGATGGCGTCGGTGATCTCGAGCTCGCCGCGCCCGGAGGGCTTGATGGCCTTGGCGGCCTCGAAGATGGTGGCGTCGAACATGTAGACGCCCACCAGCGCCAGGTCCGAGGGCGGCACCTTCGGCTTCTCGAGCAGGCGGACCACCTTGTCGCCTTTGAGCTCGGCCACGCCGAACTGCGTGGGATCGGGCACGTGCGCGAGCAGGATCTGGCTATTGGGCTTGTCGGCGCGGAAGCGCTCCACCAGCGGCGCCAGCTTCTCGCGAATGAGGTTGTCGCCGAGATACATGCAGAAGGAGTCGGTGCCGATGAACGGCTCCGCGGTGAGAACGGCGTGCGCGAGCCCCAGCGGCGCCTCCTGCTGGATATAGGCAACGCGCACTCCCCAGCGGCTCCCGTCGCCGACCGCGTCCCGGATCTCCTGGTGCGTATCGCCCACCACGATGCCGATGTCGGTTATTCCCGACGCGGCCAGGGCCTCGATGCCGTAGAAAAGGATGGGCTTGTTGGCGACCGGGACGAGCTGCTTGGCGGAAGTGAAGGTGATGGGTCGGAGCCGCGTGCCGCGGCCCCCGGAAAGGATTAACCCTTTCATTTCGCAGCCGATTATAGCAGTCTTGGCCCTCTGGCGAGAACAGACCGGAGAAGACTTCTCCTGCATCCGATCGGGAATGGCGGTAATCTAAATAGCGAGCGTGAGGACATCTCCCCCACTCCAATGAAACGAGGGAGTTAGAGCATGAGGACGCTGAAGGAGATGCTGGCCGAGGCCCGCCAGGTCATCCCCGAGCAGGGGCCGGCCGATCTGAAGCGCCGCCTGGATGCCGGGGAGCCGGTGGTGGTCGTGGACGTGCGCGATCCGGACGAGTACCGCGACGGCCACATCGAGGACGCGGCGAATATCAGCCGCGGCTTTCTCGAGTTCCGCATCGGCACCGTGGCTCCCGAGCCCACCACCCCGCTGGTCCTCTACTGCCAGACCGGGCTCCGCTCCATGCTCGCCGCCCGCCAGCTCAAGGAGCTCGGCTTCGAGAACGTCACCAACTTGCAGGGCGGGTTCCAGAAGTGGGCCCAGTCCGGCCTGCCGGTGGCCAAGGACAAGCCGCTCACCACGGAGCAGATCCAGCGCTATAGCCGCCACTTCCTCCTCCCGCAGGTGGGCGAGAAGGGCCAGCGCAAGCTGCTGCGCTCCAAGGTGCTCCTCATCGGCGCGGGCGGGCTCGGCTCGCCGACGGCGCTCTATCTCGCCGCCGCCGGCGTGGGCACCATCGGCCTCATGGACGGCGACGTGGTGGACGTCTCCAATCTCCAGCGCCAGATCCTCCACTCGACCAAGGATGTCGGACGCCCCAAGGTCGAATCCGGCACGGAGGCGATCCGGGCGCTGAATCCCGACGTCAACGTCATCTCGCTGCCTACTCGCATCGACGTGGACAACGTGATGGGCATCATCAAGGACTACGACCTGGTGGTGGACGGCTCGGACAACTTCGACACGCGCTATCTCATGAACGACGCCTGCTATCTGGCGGGCAAGACCAATATCCACGGATCGATCTTCCAGTTCGAGGGCATGGCGAGCGTCTTCGCCCCCAACCAGGGTCCATGCTACCGCTGCCTCTATCCGACCCCGCCGCCGCCGGGGCTGGTGCCCTCCTGAAGCGAGGCCGGCGTCCTGGGCGTGCTCCCAGGCATCATCGGAGTGGTACAGGCCACCGAGGCCATCAAGGTCCTGCTGGGGATCGGCGAGCCGCTGATCGGCCGGCTCATGACCTACGACGCGCTCGGCATGCGCTTCCGCGAGGTGAAGCTGCGGCGGGATCCGAACTGTCCGCTTTGCGGGACGAGCCCGACCATCAAGGATCTGTCCATCCACCGCGCCGGTCACGCGGACGCGTGCGCGACGGATGGGTCGGGCGATGGGCAGCCCGTCCAGGCGGGTGCGCCCGCCGCCAAGGCCGGAGGCTAGTCCTCCGACCCGGCGGCGCGGCTACCTGGGCGTCGCCCCGCTACTTCTGCTTCGCAATGATGTGGTCCTTGATCTTGTCGTAGGTGGCCTGCGGCACGACCTTCTTCGCGACCAGCTCGTCCTTCCGCTTGTATGGCCGGTTGTCGATGATCTTCTTCGAGTAGGCATCCCCGATGCCGGGCACCGACTTCAGCTCGTCCGCCGAGGCCGTATTGATGTCGATGGGCTCGTGCTTCTTGGCGTCGGCGGCCGGCTTGGCGGCGGGCTTGGCCTCGCTCTTGGCGGGCGGTGTCTGGGCAAGCCCGTCCGTCACCCCCGCGAAGCCGGTGAGGAACGTCAGCGCGACGAGTATGGCGAGCATCCGCTTCATGTGGGCCTCCCCCATGCGATGTTGACGCGGGCGCCCATTCTTGGGCGCCTCCTGAGGCAAATTACAGCACAGGCCCGAGCCGGCTTGTGCAGTTAAATCTCGAGGTTCGCCGGGGTCGGGTGCTACCGTCGTGCCGTGCGAATGCTCGCCGCGATGACGCGCGAGTTTCTCGACGCCGGCCTGCGAATCCTGGCCGGATCGGTACTCGCCGTCTTCTTCGTCGGCTTCGCGCTCGGCGGCGTCATTCTTCTGCCATTGGTGGCGCTGGTGCTCGCGCTGGCCGCGCTCCCCGGCCGGCTCCGCGCGGCGGCGCGCCAGCTCCGCGGATCGGGCAGTCAGATCCGCACCGCGGCACGATCACTGCGTCGCGCGACCCTGACCACGTGCACGCGCGCGCTACGCTGGGCGATCGGTTCCCAATCAGGAGCCGCGGGGCCGTGAAGACACGGTAAGCGCCGTGGTTGCTCACCCCCAGGTCAACAAGTGGCGCGCCTGGAGGGATTCGAACCCCCGACCCCCGGCTACCGGCCGCTAGACAACGGATGCCCTTCCCAAAATTCGGGGTTCCCTAGTTGAGCGCCGGCGGGCCAAAATGTCGCCAATGGCCATGGAGCGGCGCACGTTCATGGGAGCCCTCACCGGCGGCCTCCTCGCTGCGCCGCTCGCCGCCCAGGCGCAGCCGGCCCGAAGGGTCCCGCGGGTCGCGTTCATCACGACTACCTCTCCAGAGACCTCCATCAGCGCTGACGCGTTCCGACAACGGCTGGGTGATCTCGGCTACGTCGAAGGGCAGAACATCGTCATTGAATGGCGGTGGGGCCGCGGTAAGACTGAACGTTTTCCGGAATTCGCCGCCGAGGTCGTCCGCATCCCTGTCGACGTCATCGTGGCCGCAAATACTCCTGCTGGGTTTGCTGCCAAGAAGGCGACGCAAACCATCCCGATTGTCATCGCAACCATGGCCGATCCAGTTGGCGATGGGTTTGTCGCTACCATCGCGCGGCCGGGAGGAAACATCACGGGGCTGACCCTTCAGACGCCCGAGATGACGGCTAAGCGACTCGAGTTGCTCAAGGAGGCCATCCCTAAGGTTATCCGGGTTGCCTTCCTCGCCGACCGGAACTCTGGAGGTTACAAGGAGACGAAGCAAGCGGCCGCGACCGCCGCTCGATCGCTCGGGATGCAGCTCCAGGTACACGAGGTGGGCGGGCCCGGCGACCTCAACGGTGCCTTCGCGAGCATGAGACGACAGGGCGCGGGCGCGATCCTCGTTCCGGCGGGCACGATGCTCTTCGCCAACCGAGTCCAGGTGGCCGAGCAAGCGCAGAAGACGCGCCTACCGACGATGTGCGGGGAGCGCGAACATGCGAACGCCGGTTGTCTCATTTCGTACGGGCCACGCATCCGAGACGTCTTTCGGGGTGCCGCGAACCTTGTAGACAAGATCCTCAAGGGGGCCAAGCCGGCAGAGCTTCCGGTCGAGGAGCCGACGACGTTCGAGCTGATCATCAACCTCAAGACCGCAAAGGCGCTGGGCCTGACGATCCCGCCGTCGCTCCTGGCGCGGGCGGACCAGGTGATCGAGTGACCGTTTGAGGTGATGGCGGCGGTATGCGCACCTGAGCCCCGATCACATTCGGGCCGCGGTGGAGAACTGGCTCAGAGCAATTCGGGGAGCGGCGGTGTAAGTCCCCGTGAACAAGTGGCGCGCCTGGAGGGATTCGAACCCCCGACCCCCGGCTTAGAAGGCCGATGCTCTATCCAACTGAGCTACAGGCGCGTGCCGCCATTCTGCGGGCTTGGCCGCCGGGAAGCAAGATCGGGGAGCGATTGCGCGCTCACGCACCGCCGGCGAGCTTGGCCGCGAGCTGGCTCAGCTCCGAGAGATCCACGTCGGACACCAGGGCGTATCCCAGCTCCCCTTCCTGCCACAGGATCACGTTGAAGCCCCGAGAGGTCGTGATGGTGGCCCGAGCGCCCCCGACCGACTGATGCCCCGTGGTGGGCCACGGCAATCCGGCGGCGCGGAAGACGAAGAGCGAGATCCCGTGCAGCCGGCGGTTGAAGACGAAGACCGCCGCCTTGCGCTCGAGGTAGTAGCCCACCGCGGCGCCCCGCAGCGGGAACTCCGCGTCGCCGAGGAAGTGGACGACGGGCGCGAAGTCGACGCGGCCCTGAAACCAGGGCTTGACCTGGTGCATGCCGCCGCTCTCGATATCGAGCGGGTGCTGACTCGTGAGGATGCGCAAGTGATCGGTGACCGCTTCGCTCACCATGCCGGACGCCCCCGGGCCTCCGGCGCCCCACTGGTAGGACACCGGCAAGGCCACGAGCAGCCCCGCGGCCACGGCCAGCGCCGGCACGACTGACCGCCCCCAGCGACGCCACCAGGAGGAGGCGCGCGAGGTCTCGACGGGCCACCCGGCCGCGAGCCGGCGCTTGAGCGCGATGGGCGCCGCATGCTGCGGGAGCCGATGCTCGAGCGCCTCGGTGAGGAGCTGCTCCGCGGCGACCTCGTGCCCACAGCCGGCGCATCCCTGGATGTGGGCTTCGACGGCTGCCCGCTGTTCGGTGGCGAGCTGCCCGCGCTGGAAGGCGAGGAGAAGCGGGCGCACATCGTGGCAAGTCATGGCGTCGCCTTCCGCGCATAGTCCTTGAGCTCGAGCCGCAGCGCGGCGCGGGCTCGCGCCAGGCGCGACTTCACCGTGCCCACCGCGCAGCCCACGACCTGGGCGACCTCGACCTCGCTCAGTCCCTCGAGATCCAGGAGCACCACCGTGCGGGCATCCTCCGAGAGCGTCATGAGGGCGCGCTCGATCTCTTCGCCTACGACATTGCGGAGCCGGTCAAGCTCGGGGTCGTCCCGGAGCCATTCCTGCCGGTCCGCGCCCTGCGCGGTCGGATCGATGGTGTCGAGCCCTCCCATGATCGGATTGTGGCGCTCGTGTCGGTACCGGCTGATGAAGCTGTTGCGGAGGATCCGGAAGAGCCACGCCTTGAGGTTGGTGCCGGGCGTGAACTGACCTGCCGACTTGAGCGCGCGGGCGTACGTCTCCTGGACGAGGTCCTCGGCGTCGGTGGGGCTCCCGGTGAGGTAGCGGGCGAGGTTGTAGAGCGTATCCGCATAGGCCAGGGCCTCTCGGCCGAGCGTTTCCCCAGAGCCTCCCTCGTCTCTCGACGCCATGTCGTCAGCATAGTAGTCACGCGCCTCGCCGCTCCGCCACCACCACCGCCTCCGGCGCTGCGGCGCGCGCGGCGCCTTCTCCCATCGCAACGCCGCGGCCGGCGATCCGTTCCACCACCGCGGGCGCGCGGCGACACGGAACGACACCCGGGCTGGAACGTTGGCAGGGATGAACGGGCGGCCGGATGCCGGCGCGTGGAGCCCGTAGAGGAGGACATCGTGATCAAGCGGATCGTGAGCGAGGGGATCGCCGCCGGCGCCGTCGGAGCCAGCACGGTGGCGCTGTGGTTCTTGTGCTGGGACGCCGCGCGAGGTGCCCCGCTCCTCACCCCGGCGCTGCTCGGCGGCGCGCTCTTCGACGGAATCAGAGACGCCCGAGAGGTCGCGGTCACGCCGCGGCTGGTGCTCGGGTACTCGCTGATCCATAGCGTGGCCTTCGTGCTCTTCGGTCTCGCGGCGGCCGCGCTGATGGCCGCCGCCGACCGTCAGCCGGGGCTGCGCTTCGGCCTGTTCCTGCTCTTCTGCTGCTTCGAGGTCTTTGCCCTTGCCCTGATCGCCGTGCTGGCGGAATGGCTGCTCGAGACTCTGTCCTGGTGGAGCATCGCCGCCGGCAATGTCCTGGCCGCCGGAGCCATGCTCGGGTTCCTGCTTCGCCGGCACCGGGCCGCCTGGCGGACCTTCCTGACGGCGTCCGAGTGAGCTTGAGGGCATGACAAGGTCTCTCACCCCCGCAACGCTGGACGGGCCGATTGGTTCCTTGCCCGCGCCTTCGCCCTCGGCGGGAACGAGCCGGTCGGCGCGGCGTTGGCAGCGATGAGAAGTTCAACGTGCCGACACTGGAGGCAAGACCAATGAGAACCGTAGATCGCTTCACGCGTGGCTCTTCGCGATGGGGAACGCTGGCGGCCGCGGCGGCCCTGGGTGTGATGCTGGGAGCGAGCACCGTGGCCGCCGGGCCCCCATCGCGGCCGGTGGGGACAGCCGGAGCAGGGCTCACCGCCGCCGCGGCGACGCCCGCGACCGCGCCCCACATCGAGATCATGAAGCACAGGTTCAGCCTCCCCACGGTGACCGTCCCGGTGGGGGCGACCGTGACCTGGGTCAACCACGACGACGACGCCCACACCGTGGTGTCCACGACCGCCCTGTTCCGGTCGCCCGGGCTCGACACCGACGACAGCTACTCGTACCGCTTCACGGCGCCGGGCACTTATCAGTACTTCTGCACCCTGCATCCCCTGATGGTCGGCACGGTCATCGTTCGGTAGCCGCTCACATCCACACAAGAGGAGACCGTCATGAGCGAGGAAATGAAGTGCGAGCCGGGGGCCGAGGGCGAACGCGGCGGGCGGCAAGACGATCTGGACCGCCGGGGGTTTCTCCACTGCATGGCCTGGGCGGGCACCGGGCTGGTCTGGGTCGCCACCGGCGGCATGCTCTCGTCACAAACCTTGGGCGTCACACGAGCGGCGGCCCAGACGCCGGCCGCCGACTTCAGCTTCGTACAGATCAGCGACACCCATATCGGCTTTCGGGGCG
>DASRWT010000131.1:0-5142 GCA_035654455.1 Candidatus Nitrosocosmicus sp.
GCAACAACCGGAAGCCGACTTCACCAGCCGTGGCGATGATGGTGGTGCCAGCCGCCGCCCACCGGGACGGGCAGAATGCAGGCCTGGGCGCCGAAGATCACCGTCAGCAGCAGCAATCCGATCTTCAGGTAGCGCATCATGCTCACCCCCTCTCTTCGGTTCCGACGGATCGGCGTCCGCAGGCATTCCCGGATTCGATCTCCCTGATCCGGCCTTCCACGGGGCGATTCCGCACGTCGCGGCGTACGACTGCGGGTTTACACCATCCGTATCGGGGGCTATCATCGGCCCCACGTCGGCCCGGGAGGGGCGGCTCCATGCGGCGGCTCGTGGGTGCGCTCGTCGTGATCGCGTTGGCGCTGGGCCCGGCTCCGGCCGGGATGACGCAGACGGCTGCCCCGCCGCCCGTCGGCCAGATGACGTGGGCGGTGCACTTCACACTCGCTCCCCGCTGGCTCGATCCCGCCGAGACCGAGGGCTCGATCACGCCCTTCCTCACGCTCTACGCGGTGCACGACGCGCTGCTGAAGCCGATGCCGTCGGGACCGAGCGCGCCGAGCCTCGCCGAGTCGTGGACCGTGTCGCCCAACGGGCTCGTCTACGACTTCGTCCTCCGGGCCAACGCGCGCTTCCACAACGGGGCGCGGGTCACCGCGGAGGACGTGAAGTTCTCGTTCGAGCGCTACCACGGCGCCAACGCGAGCGTGCTCAAGGAGCACGTCCAGGAGGTCCGCGCCGTCGACCCACGCCGGGTGCAGTTCCACCTGAAGGAGCCGTGGTCGGACTTCATCACGTTCTACGGCACCACCGCGACCAGCGCGGGCTGGGTGGTGCCGAAGAAGTACGTGGAGCAGGTCGGCGACGAGGGCTTCAAGAAGGCCCCGATCGGGGCGGGCCCCTACAAGGTGGTCTCGTTCACGCCCGGGGTGGAGCTGCAGCTCGAGGCCTTCGACGGCTACTGGCGCAAGACCCCGCACGTCAAGCGCCTGGTCTTCCGCAGCCTGCCCGACGAGACCACCCGCGCCGCCGCGCTGAAGCGGGGCGACGTGGACATCGCCTACTTCCTCAACGGGCCGGTGGCGGAAGAGGTGCGCCGCACCCCGGGCCTCAAGCTGATGGCGGTCCGCAGCAACACCATCTTCTTCCTCGACTTCCGCGGCCAGTGGGAGGCGGGCTCTCCGTGGCAGGACCCGCGCGTGCGCACCGCGGCGAGCCTCGCCATCGACCGCAAGGCGCTGAACGACGCCGAGCAGCTCGGCTTCGCCGGGCTCACCGGCAACATGGTGCCGCGCGCGCTCGAGTTCGCCCTCCCCATCGACCCCGACCCCTACGATCCGGCGCGGGCCAAGCGGCTGCTCGCGGAGGCCGGCTTCCCGCGCGGCGTCGACACGGGCGACTTCACCATCGCCCCCCCCTACGAGGGCGCGGGCGAGGCGATCGCCAGCTACCTGGCCGCGGTCGGCATCCGGGTGAAGATCCGCACCATGGAGCGCGCCGCGTTCTTCTCCTCCTGGCCCCAGGGCAAGCTCAAGGGGCTGGTGTTCGGCGGCCTCGGCCCCGCCGGCAACGCGGCCACGCGCCTGGCCATCGTGGCCGTGAAGGGCGGCCCCTACGCCGCGGGGGTGCTGCCCGAGGTGCAGGATCTCTACGATCGCCAGGCGCGCGAGCGCGACCACAAGAAGCGCGAGGAGCTGCTGCACCAGATCCAGCGCATCCTCTTCGAGAAGAAGATCTTCGCCCCGATCTGGGAGAACGGCTTCATCCGCGGGGTGGGCCCGCGCGCCGAGGAGCCCGCGCTGGCCCTGATCCCGTCGTATCCCTACTCCGCGCCCTACGAGGACGTGCGGCTCAAGCCCTGAGGAGACCCCCATCATGCGCTACGAGATGATCTCCGCCGACTGCCACCTCGACCTCTGCTGGCTGCCGCAGGACCTGTTCACCGCCAACGCCGCGCCCGCGCTGCGCGACCGCATGCCCCACGTGGTCGACAGCCCCAAGGGCCCGACGTGGGTCACCAAGAAGGGCGCGAGCCTCGGGCTCTTCTGCGGCATGGGCTCGGCGGGGCGCGAGTACGTGCCCGGACGCATCCACCGCGCCGACCGCATGGCCGAGACCGGCCTGTACGCGGACGGCAAGAAGGGCATCCGGCGGCTGACCGATCCCGAGCTGCGCCTGAAGGACCAGGACCGCGACGGGGTGCAGGCGGAGGTGCTCTACGGCATCCTCGGCGCCACCGGGCGCATGAACGACGGGGAGGCGGTGGTCGAGGTGATCCGCGTCTACAACGAGTGGCTCGCCGACTTCTGCTCCACGCATCCCGAGCGCTTCGCGGGGCTCGCCTCGATCCCCAACGCGCCGATCGACGCGGCCATCGCGGAGGTGGAGCGGGTGGCCAAGCGCGGCGCGGTGCGCGGGCTCGACATCGCCAACTCCTCGGACCTGACCCCGCTGTGGGATCCCTACTGGAACCCGCTCTGGGAGGTGATCCAGACCAGCGGGCTGCCGCTGCACTTCCACACCATCGGCAGCCGCCTGCCCGACGATCTGCAGAAGCTGGTCCACGTGGGCTCCGATCCCTCGCGCGCGCCGGCGGACATGCCCGCGGAGGCCCGCAAGGCCGCGCGCGTGGCCTTCGCCACCCACATCACCGGCTTCCAGATCAACATGGCCAATATCCTCATGGCCATGATCTACGGCGGCGTGCTGGAGCGCTTCCCGCGCCTGCGTGTCGTCCTGGGCGAGGCCGGCATCGGATGGATCCCGTACATCCTCTGGCGCATGGACGGCGAGTGGGAGGACCAGTTCAAGGATCTCTCGCTCACCATGCCGCCCAGCGAGTACTGGAAGCGCCAGGTGTGGGCCACCTACCAGACCGATCCGGTGGGTGTGAAGCTGCTCGAGGAGCTGGGCGCCGACAAGGTGATGTGGGGCTCCGACTTCCCGCATCCCGACGGGGTGTGGCCGGATTCCCGCGAGTACGTCGCGCGCGAGCTGGGGCACCTGCCGGCGGACGTGCGGCGGAAGATCGTCTGCGAGAACGCGGCGCGGCTCTACAACTTCGTGTAGCTGTCTTCCGGTTGGGTGGGGGAGGTGGCCGGGGGCGGGGGAGGGAGCGCCGACCACGGCCCTCTGGGGCCTCCCGCCGTACCGCCAGGATTTCCCAACCTGGATGGTTTCAGGAGTAGACGGCGCATAGCTGGAACGGGTCGGTCGCCCCCTCCCCCGCCCCCGGCCACCTCCCCCACCCAACCTCCCGCTCGGTCCCTTCCACACCTTCAAACCACTTCAACTCCAACCGCAAACACATAGACACAGGCCAAGTTGGCGGTCGCACCTCTGTGCGTTCCCTTCTCGAGGCAACGCAGAGGCGAAGAGAAGCCTCGACTGGTGTGAAGAGACTGGGGCTCCGCGAGGGCGGCGGGGAGGGAGGCGGGGGCCGGGCAGGGGTGACGGGGGGCCGACGGACCCGTTCCAGCTATGTATCGCTACTCCTCAAACCCCCCAGGTTGGGAAATCCTGGCGGTATGGCGGGAGGCCCCAGAGGGCCGTGGTCCGTGGCCCCCCGTCACCCCTGCCCGGCCCCCGCCTCCCTCCCCGCCGGCAACTACTGAGACGCGCTAGGCTTGGCGCCGGACTTCTCGTACGCCTGGACGGCGCGCTTGAGGTCGCGGTACTCCTCGCATGTGATGAAGCACAGCGAGTCGAGCGTCTTCAGATGCTCCTTCGCCTTCGGCAGATCGCCCAGCATCAGGTAGGCCTCACCGATGTACTCATGGGCTCCCTTGTGCTTGGGGTCGATCGCGAGGGCCTTCTGGTAGATCGGGATGGACGCGCGGGGGTCGCCGTTCTTGCGCGTGGCGTAGGCCAGCCAGTTGTAGGCGTCCGCGTTCTGGGGCTCGCGCTGGGTCACGCCTTCCAGAAGCGGGATCGCCTTGGCGTACTCCTTGGCCTTGATCGCCTTCACCGCGGCGGTGTACTGGGGGTCCTCCGGCTTGGCGGGCGTGGCGCCCTCTCCCCCGCCCCCGCCGGCCGCCCCGGCCGCGCCGGAAAGGCCGCACGCGAGGAGCGCGAGCGCCATCGAACCTCGGAGCACCACACGACGAAGCAATGTGAGCATGGCTGGGCCCTCCCTGCGGCGTCAACCGCGGGCGGACCCGGACGGTTCCCGGGCTGACGCATGGAGTCACACGGGGGCAGACGCGTCGCATCTCGCGCGGCGTTGCGCACCGGACGGGCGCTCGGCTATGCTCCAGCGGCCGGCGCGGGCGCGCCCCGCGCTCATTCCCGGTCCCGGAGGACGCGATGGCTGAGACGGTGACATGGCCCGACGGCGCCCGGTGCGCCATCATGATGACGTTCGACCTCGATGGCGAGAGCCCGTGGATCCACCGGGACCCGGCGCTGGCGGATCGTCCGCTGCACATGTCGATGGGCGCCTACGGCCCCAAGACCGGCATGCCGCGCATCCTCGACCTGCTCGATCGCTACGGCATCAAGACCTGCATCTTCATCCCGGGCTGGATCGTGGAGCGCTACCCCGCCCTCTGCGAGGACATCGTCCGTCGCGGCCACGAGGTCGGCCACCACGGCTACCTCCACGAGAAGCCCTTCTTCATGAAGAGCCGCGACGAGGAGGAGGCCCTGCTGGTCAAGAGCCTCGACATTTTCAAGAAGGTGCTGGGAGTGAAGCCGCTCGGCTCGCGCACCCCCTCGGCGGATCCGAGCGCCCACACCATGGAGATGCTCCGGCGGTACGACTTCGTCTACCACAGCAACGCGCTCGACACCGACCTGCCCTACTGCCACCAGACCAAGCACGGCCCGCTGGTGGAGTTCCCCACCGCGTGGTGCAACAATGACGCGCCGTTCTTCATGTGGAGCTCGGTGCCCCCGGTGGGCAACGGCATCTGGAGCCAGCAGGACGTGTGGGAGATCTGGTCCGAGGAGTTCGAGGGCCTCTACGCGGAGGGCGGCTTCTTCAACTGGCTCGCCCATCCCCAGATCATCGGCCGGACCTCTCGAATGCGCATGGTCGAGCGGCTCATCCAGCTCATCCTCGGCAAGGGCCGCGTGTGGTGGCCCAAGCCGGTCGACCTCGCCCGCTTCTGGCTGCAGCGCACCGCGCCGGCCGGGCGCGCCTGA
>DASRWT010000132.1:0-26116 GCA_035654455.1 Candidatus Nitrosocosmicus sp.
CCTGGGCACCATCGCCGCCTACGCGCTCGCGCGGCTGAAGTTCGCGGGGGTGGCCGCTCTCGGCACCGGCATCTTCATCACCTACCTCGTGCCCACCTCGCTTCTCTTCCTGCCGCTGGCCCAGGTGGTCACCTGGCTGGGACTGGGCGATTCGAAGTGGGCGCTGGTGCTCACGTACCCGACCTTTCTCGTTCCGTTCTGCACCTGGCTGCTCATCGGCTACTTCCGCACCGTGCCCAAGGAGATCGAGGAGTGCGCCATGGTGGACGGCGCCACCCGGATCCAGGCGCTGTGGCGCATCGTGCTGCCCATCGCGGTGCCCGGGCTCGTGTGCGCGGCGCTGTTCGCCTTCACGCTGTCCTGGAACGAGTTCATCTACGCGCTGACCTTCACCTCCTCCTCGGAGCAGATCACCGCCAGCGTGGGCGTCACCACCGAGCTCATACGCGGCGACATCTACTTCTGGGGCTCGCTCATGGCGGGAGCCGTGCTGGGCTCGGTGCCCATCGTGATCCTGTACGTGTTCTTCCTCGATTACTACGTGTCCGGCCTCACCGCCGGCGCCATCAAGTAAGGCAAGCGCTCTCCCGACACGCAGCGTGAAGGCCGGAGGTTTCTCCCACGCTCCCGTGATTCCGGATACTTGGCCATCTCTCTCCCCTGGCATCTCCGTTGCTGCGCAAGGCGTCGCAAGACAGGGGGGCGAGCCATTGAACGAGGACCAGCCTGGTGCCGCCACCGTGACGACTCCGGGAGAGTATCCGAAAGAGCTCGAGCGCGACGCGACGCTCAAGGAAGGGACGGTCGCGCATCTCCGGCCCATCCGGCCCGACGATGCCCCGCGCCTCGTCGCGCTGTTCGACCGCCTGAGCCGTCATACCGCCTACCAGCGCTTCTTCTCCGTGCTCAAGCGGCTGCCGCCGGCCTACGCGAAGGTCTTCGCCAACGTGGACTATCAGCAGCGCCTGGCCATCGTGGCGGAGCACGACACCCCCGCCGGCCCCGAGCTGATCGGCGTGGGTCGCTACGAGCCCACCGACACGCCCGGGATGGTGGAGGTGGCCTTCGTGGTCCAGGATGCCTGGCAAGGGCAGGGGCTCGGCTCCATCCTCCTCGACGCGGTATTGCAGGCGGCGGTGGCGCGGGGCGCCCAGCAGTTCCGGGCCTTCGTGCTCGGCGACAACTACCGCATGCTCGGCCTGCTGGCCCGCCGCACCGCGATCGTGGGAAGCAAGCGCGAGGAAGGCGTGGTGGCGGTGGAGTTCCGTACGCTCACAGCAGCTTCTCCATGATGAGGGTATCCACCCAGCGGCCGTCGAGCTGCCCCATCTCGTGGAGGACGCCCACCCGCGTGAAGCCCAGCCGCTCGTACAGGGCGACGCCGGTGGCATTGAACGGAAAGGCCGAGAGCATCAGCTTGTGGTAGCCCAGCGCGCGGGCCTGCTCGATGAGGTGCTCGAGCAGCCGCCGGCCCACGCCCTTCCCCCGCCACGCGCGCTCGATGTAGATCGAGAAGTCGGCGACGTATTGATAGGCCGGGCGCGGATTGTAGACGTTGAGGCTGCCCCAGCCGACGATCGTCGGTTCGCGGCCGTCCTCCGCCAGCGCGACGTAGACGGGATGTTTCGGCCCGCGGGCGGCCAGCCACTGGCGGCGCTCCTCGGGGGTGCGAAGCTCGGTTTCCAGCGTGGCGATGCGATCCTCGATGCCCTGGTTGTAGACGAGACAGATCGCCGCCGCATCCGCGGGGGTGGCGGGACGGAGGGCGATCGCGCTCATGCCCGGGGGGGATCGAGCTCCCGCGCGTCGAGACGTCCCGCCTTCTGCAGGGCCGCGAACTCGTCGAGCGTCTTCCGGATCCCATCGCGGAGGCCGGTGCGCGGGCGCGGGCCGAGATCGCGCTGGTAGCCGGGGTCGTCGAGAGCGCCGGGGAAGGGGATGGGCTGCTCGACGTGGGAGAGCTTGCCCTTGGCGGCCGGCCACTCGTCCTCGATCATCCGCACCACCTCGGCGATCTTCGCGGACTCGCCGTGCAGGTTGTAGACGCGCGCCCGGTCCAGCGTGGAGGTCGACGCCGCGATGCATGCCTGCGCCACGTCCTCGGCGTAGATGAGGTCGGTGGCTCCGCCCCAGCGGATCTGATAGGGCCGGCCGAGCACGGCCGCCTTCATGGCCAGGGTGGGGTCGGCGGTGAGCCCGAAGTCGCGGCCGGGACCATAGACGGAGAGCGGCCGGAAGCCCATGGAAGGGATCTTGTGCTCCTCCCAGTAGATGCGGGCGGTCTCTTCGTTGGCGACCTTGTAGACACCGTAGTGCGTGGCGGGGCGCGGCGGCGAGTCGTCGGTCACGGGGCCGGGACCGTAGTGCTCGGGCGGCCCGAACACCGCCGCGGAGGAGAAATAGACGACACGGCTCACGCGGTCGCGGTGCGCCTTCACCGCCTCGAACACGTTGGCGGTGCCCACCACGTTCACGAGAGCGCCGCGGGCGGGATCCTGGCGGCACAGCGGCACCTGCCAGGCGGCGAGGTGGATGACACGGTCGATCCCGTGCGCGCCGATGACGCGGATGAGCGCGTCCTTGTCCGCGATGTCGCCGCGCACCATGGTCACGTCGCGGAGCGGGGCCTCGCCCACCAGCATTCGCATGCGCCACGGATCGTCGCCGAGGTCGTAGACCACCGCTCGCTCGCCGGCGGCGAGCAGCCGCTTGATCACCCATGACCCGATGCAGCCGAAAGCGCCGGTGACGAGCGTCGTCATCCTGTGAAACCTCCCGTTCCGGTATAATGCGGCTCGTGTTCCACGGCAAGCCCATCTTCCAGGAGACCCCATGAAACCACATATCGTCGTCGGCGGCGGCCTGCATGCGGACGGGCTCAAGCTGATGGAGGCGGAAGCGCGCGTCACCCTGGTGTCGGATTCCGAGACCGAAGCGGGCATGGTGGCGGTGGCGAAGGACGCCGCCGGCATCCTCTTCCGCTCCAAGCCGCTCTGCTCGCGCTCGTTGATGGCGGCCCTGCCCAATCTCAAGGTGATCGGCCGGCACGGGGTCGGTCTCGACATCGTGGACCTGCCCGCGGCCACCGATCTCGGCATCGCGGTGGTTCACGCGCCCGGCTCCAACTCCAACTCGGTGGCCGAGCACGCCATCATGCTCATGCTCGCCTGCGCCAAGCAGGCGGTGGTGATCGATCAGCGTACGCGCAAGGCGGACTGGGGCAAGGGCCGGTGGGAGACGCTCTTCGAGATGAACGGCAAGACGCTCGGCATCATCGGGGTGGGCAATATCGGCCGGCGGGTGGCGAGGACGGCGGGAGCGCTGGGCATGAAGGTGATCGGCTATGACAAGTACGTGTCCGCCGAGGAGCTCCGGAACCGCGGGGTGGAGCCCATGCCGGACATGGCCTCGGTGCTCCGCGCGGCGGACGTGGTCACCTGCCACACGCCGCACACGAAGGAGACCCACCACATGATCGATGCCGCCGCGGTGGCCGAGATGAAGCCCGGCGTCATCTTCATCAACACCTCCCGCGGCAAGACCCAGGACGAGTCGGCGCTGCTGGCGGGCCTCGAGAGCGGCAAGATCCGCGCCGCCGGGCTCGACGTCTTCGAGGAAGAGCCGGTGTCTTCGGACAACCGCCTGCTCCAGCTGGATCAGGTCATCGTGTCGCCGCATATCGCCGGAGTGACGCGGGAGACCATGCGCGGGATGGCCATCCAGGTCACCCAGGAGATGCTCCGCGTGCTGCGCGGCGAGAAGCCCCACGTGCTCGCCAACCCCGACTGCTGGCCGAAGCTCGGCCACCTCAAGTAGGCTGGAGACCACCATGCCGATCGACGCGAGGAGTCCCAAGGAGATCCGGGCGGATATCCGCCGGGGCGCCATCACGGGGGTGACCGCGGGGCTGGCCCCCGGCTTCGTCCAGGCCAATCTCGCCGTCCTGCCCCGGGACGCCGCCTATGACTTCCTCCTCTTCTGTCAGCGCAACCCGCGCCCGTGCCCGCTCATCGAGGTGACCGACGCGGGCTCGCCCGAGCCGGTGGGGGTGGCGCCGGGCGCGGACCTCCGCACGGATATTCCGCGCTACCGCATCTACAAGGACGGCGTCCTCGCCGATGAGGTCACCGACATCACGCCCTTCTGGCGCGATGACCTCGTGTCCTTCCTCCTCGGCTGCTCCTTCACCTTCGAGTGGGCGCTGCTGGACGCCGGCATCCCCATGCGCCACATCGAGCAGGGCAAGAACGTGGCGATGTGGAAGACGTCGGTGGAGTGCCGTCCGGCGGGGCGCTTCCACGGACCGATGGTGGTGTCGATGCGTCCCATCCCTCAGGGCATGCTCTCCAAGGCGGTGACCGCCTCCGCGCGCTATCCCAACGCGCACGGCGCGCCGGTGCAGATCGGAGATCCCGCCGTCCTCGGCATCAAGGATGTGACCCGGCCGGACTGGGGCGACTTCGTGGGGATACAGTCAGGGGAGGTGCCGGTATTCTGGGCCTGCGGGGTGACGCCGCAGGCGGTGGCGCTGGCGTCCAAGCCCGAGTTCATGATCACGCACAGCCCCGGCTCCATGTTCATCACCGACGTGCCGAATCACCAGCTCGCGGCGATCTAGCGCGAGGCCCGACCGGTTGATCTATCCCGAGCCGCGCCTCCTGCCCTGCGGCGATCTCGCCGTGTCGGTGGAGCTGGCCGACGAGATCAACCGCGAGGTCAATGCGCGGGTCCTGGCGCTGGAGTATCTGATCCAGCAGAAGGGGATCGCCGGCGTCACCGAGACCCTGCCCACCTACCGCTCGCTGCTCGTCTACTACGATCCCGCCGTCATCGGCGCCGACGAGCTCCACGCCACCCTCCGCGCGCTGGTCGCGGAAGCGCGGCCCGAGGTCTTGCCGCCCGCGCGCATCGTGGAAGTGCCCTGCGCCTATGGCGGCGAGCTCGGGTTCGAGCTGGAGACCGCCGCCGGCAAGCTGGGCCTGGCGCCGGAGGAGATGGTGCGGCTCCATGCCGGCGCCGACTATCACGTCTACTTCGTCGGCTTCACTCCCGGCCTGCCCTACATGACGGGGATGCCCGAGCGCCTCAATATTCCGCGCCTCGTCAACCCGCGCACCAAGACCCCGGCGGGCAGCGTGGCCATCGGCGGCGTCCAGTGCTGCATCTACTCGGTGGAGAGCCCGGGCGGCTTCTGGGTGCTCGGCCGCACGCCGGTGAGGCTCTACGACCCCGCCGCCGCCGATCCCATCCTGCTGCGCGCGGGCGATCAGGTGCGCTTCCGCTCCATCGAGCGCGCCGAGTACGACGCCATCGCGGCCGAGGTGGCCGCGGGCCGGTTCCGGCCGCGCGTGACGGAGGCCCGGTGAGCCTCCGCGTGCTGGAGGCGGGCCCGCTCACCACCGTCCAGGATCTGGGCCGCGCCGGCCAGCTCCGGGTGGGGATACCGCCGTCGGGACCGATCGATCGGGACGCGTTCGTGCTCGGCAATCGCCTGGTGGACAATCCCGACGGCGCCGCCGGCCTCGAGTGCACGCTCATGGGCCCGGGGCTCGAGTTCGCGGACGCGCGCTGGGTGGCGGTCACCGGCGCCGAGGCTCCCGTCACCCTCGACGGCGCCGAGATGCCGCGCTGGGCTTCGTTCCCGGTGCGCGCGGGCGGTATCCTCAAGATCGGCGCCGCCCGCGCCGGAGTGCGGGTGTATCTTGCGGTCTCCGGCGGTCTCGCCACGCCGGCCGCGCTCGGCTCCCGCGCGACCTATCTGCGGGGCGGGCTCGGAGGGATGAACGGACGCGCGATCCGGAAAGGTGACGTGCTGCCGCTGGGAACGCGGCCCGGCCAGGCGCGGGAGCGGCGGGTGCGCGCCGAGCGAATTCCCGGCCATGGCGGCGAGCCGGACATCGCCACCATCCTCGGTCCCCAGGCCGATCGCTTCAGCGCCGCCGGGATCGCCGCCCTCTTCGAGGGCCCGTATGAGATGCTGCCGCAATCGGATCGGATGGGAGCGCGCTTCAAGGGCCCGCGCATCGAGCACACGCGCGGGCACGACATCATCTCGGACGGCATCGCGCTGGGCGCGATCCAGGTGATCGGGGACGGCCAGCCCATCGTGCTGCTGGTGGACCGGCAGACCGCCGGCGGCTATACCAAGATCGGGGCGGTGTGCTCGTACGAGATCGGCCGGGTGGGGCAGATGAAGCCGGGGCAGAAGCTCCGGTTCAAGCAGGTGTCGGTATCGGAGGCTCACGCAGGGCTCACCGCGCGGCGCGCCGCGCTCGATTCCGCGATCGCTTAACCAGTCACCGGGAGGCTTCACCATGACGCTCGAGACGACCATCCGCGACTACCAGGCCAAGACGCCCCGCTCCCGCCAGCTGTTCGAGGACGCGCTGCGCGTCATGCCCGGCGGCAATAGCCGCACCACCACCTTCTTTGACCCGTATCCCTTCTACATCACCCGCGGGGCGGGGGCGCGGATCTGGGACGCGGACGGCAACGAGCGGGTGGACTTCAACGGCAACTACACCAGCCTCATCCTGGGCCACGCCAACCCGGCGGTGGTGAAGGCCATCCAGGACGCGGCGGTGCACGGGATGTCCTTCCCCGGGCCCAGCGAGCACGAGATCCGGCTCGCCGAGATCCTCACCAAGCGCATCCCCACCATGGAGGTCATCCGGTTCGCCAACTCGGGCACCGAGGCCACCATGCACGCCATCCGGGTGGCCCGCGCGTTCACCGGAAAGTCCAGGATCGCCAAGTTCGAGGGCGCCTATCACGGCACCCACGACTGGGTGCTGGTGAGCGTGTCCACCGAGGAGGGGCAGGGCGGCTCGCGGAAGCGGCCCAAGTCGGTGGCGTGGTCGGCCGGCGTGCCGGCGGCGGTGATGAAGCACGTGGTCGTCCTGCCGTGGAACGACCTCGACGCCTGCGTGAAGATCCTGGAGAAGGAAGCGGGCGATCTGGCCGCCCTCATCATCGACCCCATGCTCGCCAATGCGGGGATGATCCCGGTGGCGGAGGGCTTTCTCGAGGGGCTGCGCGCCGCCACCACCCGGCTCGGCATTCTCCTCATCTTCGACGAGGTCATTTCATTTCGTGTGGCAACGGGTGGCGCCCAGGCGCGCTTCGGCATCCGCCCCGATCTCACCACGCTGGGCAAGATCATCGGGGGCGGGCTGGCGGTGGGCGCCTTCGGCGGCCGCGCGGACGTGATGAACTACTACGACCCGCGCGGGGGCAAGGGGCGGATCAATCACGGCGGCACCTTCAACGCCAATCCGCTCACCATGGCGGGCGGGGTGGCGACCATGGAGCAGCTCACGCCGGAAGCGTATGCGCGCCTCGAGGTGCTCGGCGATCGGCTGCGCGCGGGCGTCACCAAGGCGCTGCGCTCGCTCAAGTATCCGGGCCAGATCACCGGCACCGGCTCGCTCTTCTGGCTGCACCACACCAAGAAGCGGCTGACCGACTATCGCTCGCAGCGGCCGGCCGACGCCACCGCCTCGGTGGAGACCTTCCTGGCGCTCATCAACGAGGGCTTCATGATCTCGCAGCGCGGGCTCGGGGCCTGCTCGCTGGCCATGACCGAGGCCGATGTGGACCGCTTCGTGGAAGCGGTGAAGCGGGTGCTCGGGGCGCGCGCGTGACAGGAGCGCGGCGGGCGGCGGCGCTCGTCTTTTTGGGGGTCGCCGTTCTCGCTGCCGTCGTGGAGGCCCAGGTGCCTCCCGCCAAAACGCCCCTCACGCTCCCGCGGGCCGGCGGCACCCTCACGCTGTCCTTCCATCCCGAGCCCTCCGCGCTCACCACCATCGCCACCACCGCGGTGCCCACCGCGCTGGTGGCGAGCAAGATCTTCGAGAGCCTGCTCGCCTACGAGGCCGGCATGAAGCCGATGCCCTCGCTGGCGCAGTCCTGGAGCGTCACGCCGGACGGCCTGACGTGGACCTTCAAGCTCCAGCGCAACGTGAAGTTCCACGACGGCAAGCCCTTCACCAGCGCCGACGTGAAGTTCTCCGTGGAGAAGATCGTCCGCCCGCTGCACTCGCGCGGGCGCGCGAACTTCCGTGACCTCCGCGCCATCGAGACTCCCGACGACCACACCGTGGTGTTCCGGCTCTCGGCGCCGCAGGCGCATTTTCTGTCGGTGTTCCAGCCCACCGAGGTGCCGATCTTCCCGCGGCATCTCCTCGAGAACGAGAGCGACTTCCGGAAGAGCGCGTTCAACCATCAGCCGGTGGGGACCGGTCCCTTCAAGCTCACCGAGTGGGCGCGGGGAAGCTACCTCGTGCTGGGAAAGAACCCCGACTACTGGAAGCCGGGGCGGCCGTATCTGGACCGCATCATCTACAAGGTGATTCCGGATGGCGGCGCCCGGGTGGCGGCGCTGGAGACGGGCGAGGTGGATCTGGCGCCGTCGGGCGCGGTGCCGGAGGCGGAGATCGGGCGGCTCGTCAAGCTGCCCCATCTGGCCGCCACCGACCGCGGCTACGAGGCGCTGGGCCCGCTGATGTGGCTGGAGCTGAACCTCCGCGACAAGCAGCTGGCGGATCTCCGGGTGCGTCGCGCCCTCGCCCAGGCCATCGACAAGAAGGTGGTGGTGGACACCATCTGGTTCGGGGTGGGAAAGCCCGCCACCGGGCCCATCGTGAGCGGGAACGCCACCTTCTACAACCCCGGGGTGCGTCGCTATCCCTTCGATCCCGCCGCCGCCGAGCGCCTCCTCGACGAGGCGGGCTTCAAGCGCGGCGCCGGCGGCGTTCGCTTCGAGCTGACCCAGGACTATCTGCCGTACGGCGAGAACTGGGTGCGCCTGGCCGAGTACGTGAAGCAGGCGCTGGGCAAGGTCGGCATCCGCGTCACCACGCGCGCGTCGGACCTGCCCGGCTGGCTCAAGCGCGTCTATACCGACTGGGACTTCCAGCTCACCTCGACCTTCAGCAACAACTATGCGGATCCGGCCATCGGGGTGGAGCGGACCTATATCTCGACCAATATCCTCAAGGGCGTGCCGTTCACCAACTCGATGGGCTACAACAATCCCGCCGTGGACCATCTCTTCGCGGCGGCGGGACGCGAGATGAACCCCGCCATCCGCGTCCAGCAGTACAAGAAAGTGCAGGAGATCCTGGTCGAGGACCTGCCCGTGCTCTGGCTCATGGAGATGGGCACCACCACGGTGTACAACCGGCGCGTGCAGGACGTGTTCCGCGGCCCCATCGCGCTCTATTCGAGCTTCGACCAGGTGTGGCTCAGCAAGTAGCGCGCGCGGACGGAGCCGCCGCGGCGGCCGCGCGCGCCGTGGCCCGCCGCCGGCGCGCCGCGGCCACCGCGTTCCTGGCCGGCTTCGTGCGCACGCCGAGCCTCACCGGCGAGGAGGGCCCCGGCCAGGAATATCTGGGCCGGCGCCTCGACGCCCTCGGGCTCGATGTTTCGACGGGCGAGCCCGACGTCGAGCGGCTCTTCCGGCGATTCCCGGCGGTGGCGCAGTATCCCACCCACTGGCAGCACGATCTCATCCTGGCCTACGAGGCGCTGCCGACCTTCGAGTCGCTCCAGGCCAGCGGGCTCGAGACGGTGTTGAACTATCGCGGCCGCCCCAACCTCTGGGCGCGCCGGGCGGGCGTGGGCGGGGGCCGCTCGCTCATCCTCAACGGCCATGTGGACACCGTCACCGTGGAGCCCCGCGGCGCGTGGACCCGGGATCCCTTCGGCGCGGCGGTGGAGGACGGTCGGATGTACGGCCGCGGGGCCGCCGACATGAAGGCGGGGCTTTCGGCGGCGGTGGAGGCGCTGGCCTGCCTCGCGGAGGCGGGAGTGCGGCTCCGCGGCGACGTCCTGCTCCAGAGCGTGGTCAACGAGGAGCATGCCGGCAACGGGACCTTGGACCTGGTGGCGCGGGGTCAGCGCGCGGACGCGGCGCTGGTCCTCGAGCCCACCGAGTGCCGGCTCTTCGTCACCGCGCCGGGCGGCTTGTACTGGGAGCTCGAGGTGCCGGGAGTCCCGACCTCGCCCGGGGCGCGCTGGCAAGGGAGCCGCCAGGTGGGCGTGAGCGCGGTGGAAAAGCTCCCCGTCGCCATCGAGGCGCTGCTCGGGGTCGAGCGCGCGTACAATGCGCGGCCGGCCCATCCGCTCCACCGCGGCGGCAATCCCTTCGCGCTGGTGCTGGGCAAGGTGTCGGGCGGCCACTACGAGACGGTGACCGCCCTCTCCGCGACCCTCCGCGGCTCCGCGTACTTCGCGCCGGGCTCGGGAGAGATCGCCGACGTCATGGCCGCCATGCGCGCGGCGGTCGCGCGCCTGAACGCCGGCGATCCCTTCCTGTCCTCGCACCCGGCCCGGCTGCGCTTTCTCCATCACGATGACGGCGTGGCCCAGCCCGCCGCGCTGCCCTTCGCCGCCGAGGTGGCCGCCGCCCTGGGCGCCGCCGGAATGACGGCCGAGCCGAGCGGCGGCCCCTTCTGCTGCGATATCCGCCATCTCGTGAACCAGGGCGGCATGCCGGCGGCGATATTCGGACCGGGGAGCATCGGACGGGCCCACCGTCCCGACGAGTTCGTGCCGCTGGCCGAGTATCATGCCGCCATCGAGGGTCTGATCGAGCTGCTCGTCCGCTGGTGCGGCATCGTCGAATAGCGACGCCGCAGGAGGATCACCGATGGCGATCGACGAGGTGGTGCACCGGACCGCTGAAGCGCAGCGCTGGAAGGCGACCGCGACCGCGGGGGTGGAGTACTGCAGCCTGCGGAGCCACGGCGCCGACGGCGGCGCGACCTTCCTGGTGCGCATCGCCCAGGGCGCGCGGGTGCCGCTGCACGATCATCCGGGCGGAGAGGAAGTATATGTGCTGGGCGGCCGCGCGCGTATCGGCGGGCGGCCGGTGAAGACGGGCGACTTCTTCTGGACGCCCCCGGGCGGCCAGCACGACCTGGTCGCCGACGTGGACACCCTGATTTACGTGAACGCGCCCCGGGGGGTCCAGTTCCTCGAGTGAAGCCGCAATTGCGGGCTCCGCGCCCTTCGGTTAAGATGACGCCGGCTTTCCGATGACCGCCCACGAATCCGGCCCGCTCAAGCGCACGCCGCTCCATGACGTCCACGTCAAGGCGGGAGCGAAGATGGTTCCCTTCGGCGGCTGGGACATGCCCGTGCAGTATGCGGGCATCGTCGAGGAGCACAAGGCGGTGCGCTCCGGCGTCGGCCTCTTCGACATCAGCCACATGGGCGAGTTCGAGGTGGCCGGCGCCGGCGCGCTTGCCGCGGCGCAGCGGCTCTGCACCAATGACGCCGCCCCGCTCGCCGAGGGCCAGGTGCAGTACTCGGTGCTCTGCTATCCCGAGGGCGGCGTCGTGGACGACCTCACCCTCTATCGTCTCGCCGCGGACCGCTACATGCTCACCGTCAACGCGTCCAATATCGACAAGGACTGGCGCTGGGTGACCGAGCATGAGCCCGGCGCCGGCTGGAAGAACGTGAGCGCGGAGACGGCCCTCCTCGCCGTGCAGGGCCCGAAGGCCGAAGGGCTGGTGCAGCGCCTCGCCGACACCGACGTGGTCTCGATCCGCTACTACCACTTCGGCCGCGGCAAGGTGGCGGGAGTGCCCGCGGTGATCTCGCGCACCGGGTATACCGGCGAGGACGGCTTCGAGCTCTACGTGCCCGCCGGCGAGGCGCCGCGGCTCTGGCACGCCCTCATGGAGGCGGGCCGGCCCGACGGCATCCAGCCCATCGGGCTCGGCGCCCGCGACACGCTGCGGCTCGAGATGAAGTTCGCGCTCTACGGCAACGACATCGACCAGACCACCAACCCGCTCGAGGCCGGCCTCGGCTGGGTGGTCAAGCCCGCCAAGGGAGAGTTCATCGGGCGGGCCGCCATCGAGGCCCTGCGCGCGCGGGGTGTGTCGCGCAAGCTGGTGGGCTTCGAGATGGTCGAGCGCCAGGTGCCCCGCCACGGCTACCGCCTCCTCAAGGACGGCGCCGAGGTGGGGGTGGTGACGTCGGGATCGTTCTCGCCCATCCTGGAGCGCGGAATCGGCATGGGGTATGTGCGCGCGGACCTCGCCGCCGTGGGCAGCGAGTGGGACGTCGAGATCCGTGGCGCGGGCCAGCGGGCCCGCGTCGTCCGCACGCCGTTCGTTCCTTCCAAGGCCAAGAAGTCGTAGGGGGGCGTGATGTCCAATGTTCCCGCAGACCTGAAGTACACGAAGGAGCACGAGTGGGCCAAGGTCGAGGGCGATCGCGCCCGCATCGGCATCACCGCCTTCGCCCAGGACCAGCTCGGCGACGTGGTGTTCGTCGAGCTGCCCAAGGTAGGGACCAAGGTCACCAGCATGTCCACCTTCGGCGTGGTGGAGTCGGTGAAGGCGGTGTCGGACCTCTTCGCCCCTCTCTCGGGCGAGGTGGTGGAGATCAATACCGAGCTGCCCAAGAAGCCGGAAACGGTGAACCGCGACCCGTATGGCCAGGGCTGGATGATCGTGATCCGCATGACCAATCCCGGCGAGGCGAGCGCCCTCCTGAACGCGGCTCAGTACGAGCAGCTCATCGCCGCCGCCGGGCACTGAGAGAGACCGCATGCGCTATATCTCGAATACCCCCGCCCAGCAGAAGGAGATGCTGGGCCGGATCGGCGCCGCCAGCATCGAGGCGCTGCTTGCCAATGTGCCCACCAAGGCGCGGCTGTCCCGCCCCCTGGGATTGCCCGCCGCCATGGCCGAAGCCGATCTCGTCCGCCATCTGCGCGCGCTCGCCGCGAAGGACGCGTCCGCCGACGACTATTCCTGCTTTCTGGGGGCCGGGTCCTATGACCACCTGATCCCGAGCCCGATCAACCACCTCATCTCCAGGGGCGAGTTCTTCACCGCCTACACGCCCTATCAGCCCGAGGCGAGCCAGGGCACGCTGCGCACCATCTTCGAGTACCAGACCATGATGGCGGAGCTCACGGGGATGGACGTCGCCAACGCGTCCATCTATGACGGGGCCTCCTCGCTGGCGGAGGCGGTGCTGATGGCCCATGCCGTCACCGGCCGCAACGAGACCGCCTTCAGCCGGGGCATCAATCCGCTCTACGGCCAGGTGGTGGAGACGTATTGCGAGGGGCCGGACCTCCGCCTCAAGCGGGTGGCGCTCGCCGACGGCGTCACCGATCTCGACGCCCTCCGGCGCGCGGTGACGGATCGCACGGCGGCGGTCGTCGTGCAGTATCCGAACTTCCTCGGCTGTCTCGAGGACCTTCGCGAGGCGGGGGAGATCGCCCACGCCAAGGGCGCGCTGCTGGTGGTGGCCGCGGATCCGGTGAACCTCGGCTTCCTCACGCCCCCGGGCGCGCTCGGCGCCGACATCGTGGTGGGGGAAGGCCAGGGGCTCGGCGTGCCCATGAGCTACGGGGGCCCCAACCTGGGCGTGTTCGCGTGCCGCGCGGAGCTGGTGCGCCGCATGCCCGGCCGCCTGGTGGGCGCCACCGTGGACCGCGACGGCCATCGCGGCTTTGTCCTCACGCTGCAGACGCGCGAGCAGCACATCCGCCGCGAGAAGGCGACCTCGAACATCTGCACCAATGTGGCCCTCTGCGCGCTGATGGCGACGATCTACGTCTCGATCATGGGCAAGCAGGGCCTGCGGCGGGTGGGCGAGCTCGCCACCGCCAAGGCGCACTATGCGGCGGCGCGGCTCGCCGAGGTGCCCGGCGTCCAGCTGCGCCACCGCGCGCCCTTCTTCAAGGAGTTCGCCCTCGAGCTGCCCAAGGCGCCGGAGCGCGTGGTCAAGCGCCTGCTCAGGGACCGCATCCTCGCCGGGGTGCCGCTCAAGGCCTTCGACCGCGGCGCCAAGAACGCGCTGCTGGTGGCGGTGACGGAGCGGCGGACCAAGGACGAGATCGACGCCTACGCCGCGGCGCTGGCCGCCGCGGTGGCGTGAGGGGCACGCGGTGGAAGCCAAGCCGTCCTACGACAAGCTGATCTTCGAGCTCTCCGCGCCGGGGCGCTTCGCCCACTCGCTGCCCGGTCTCGACGTGCCGTCCGCCGATCCCGCCACCCTGGTTCCCGCCCAGTTCGTGCGCGCCACCCCGCCCGCGCTGCCGGAAGTATCCGAGGTGGACGTGGTCCGCCACTACTCGCGGCTCAGCCTCATGAACTACGGCGTGGACACGCACTTCTACCCGCTCGGCTCCTGCACCATGAAGTACAACCCCAAGATCAACGAGGACATGGCGCGGCTGCCGGGCTTCGCGCGCCTGCACCCCCTGGCGCCGGCGGCGGCCAGCCAGGGCGCCCTGCAGCTCATGTGGGAGCTGGCGCGCGACCTCGCCGAGATCTCGGGCATGGACCACGTCTCGCTCCAGCCCGCCGCGGGCGCCCAGGGCGAGTTCGCGGGAGTGCTGATGATTCGCGCCTGGCACCTCTCCCGCGGCGAGCGGCGGCACAAGGTGCTCATCCCCGACTCCGCCCACGGCACCAACCCCGCCACCACCGCGCAGGCCGGCTATCAGGTGGTGCAGCTCAAGTCGGACGAGGCGGGCGAGGTGGATCTGGCCGATCTCGAGCGGCATCTCGACGAGGACGTGGCCGCCTTCATGATCACCCAGCCGAACACGCTGGGGCTCTTCGAGTCCAGGATCCACCAGATCACCGAGATGTGCCATGCCAAGGGCGTGCAGGTGTACATGGACGGCGCGAACTTCAACGCCATCCTCGGCATCACCCGCCCGGGCGATCTCGGCTTCGACGTCTGCCACTTCAACCTGCACAAGACCTTCACCACGCCCCACGGCGGGGGCGGGCCCGGCTCGGGCCCGGTGGGCATCAAGGCGCATCTGGCGCCGTTCCTGCCCACCCCGGTGGTGGTGAAGGACGGTGACACCGGCTATTCGCTCGACTGGAACCGGGCGCAGTCCATCGGCAAGCTCCAGGCCTTCTGGGGCAATTTCGGCATGCTGGTGCGGGCCTACACCTATATCCGGACCATGGGTCCGGACGGGCTGCGCTCGGTGTCCGAGAACGCGGTGCTCAACGCCAACTACATCCTCAAGCGGCTCGAGGGCGACTACGATCGCGCCACCGCGGGACCGTGCATGCACGAGTGCGTGGTGTCGGCGCGCCGCCAGAAGAAGCTCGGCGTCTCCGCCACCGATATCGCCAAGCGCCTGCTCGACCTGGGATTCTACGCGCCCACCACGTACTTCCCGTTGATCGTGGAGGAGGCGCTGATGATCGAGCCCACCGAGACCGAGTCCAAGGAGACGCTCGATCAGTTCTGCGACGCCATGATCCAGATCGCCCGGGAGGCGGAGACCAATCCCCACCTGCTCCACGAGGCGCCGGTGACCACCTCGGTCCGGCGCCTCGACCAGACGCTCGCCGCGCGCCAGCCCGTTCTTCGTTGGAATGCGGGGGCCTAGACATGGCCCCCGCACTCCTCCCGGGCGCGGACGCTCCTCAGGGGACGTGACCGAAGGATTCCGGCTGCTCGTCACCGAGCCGCTCGACGGCGCCGCCAACATGGCGCTGGACGAGGCGCTGCTGCTCTCCCGCCTCGGCGGTGATGCGCCGCCGAGCCTCCGCTTTTTCGCCTGGGATCCGGCCACCATCTCGCTGGGCTATGGCCAGCGGCTGGACGGACGGGTGGACGTGGACGCGGCGACCGCCATGGGCATCGGGCTCGTGCGCCGTACCACCGGCGGCAGCGCCATCCTCCACGAGGGGCCGGAGCTCGAGGTCACCTACAGCGTCACCGCCGCCGCCGGCGATTTCCCCGGCGCCGACGATCTTCTCCGCACGTATCAATGGATCGGCAGCGCGCTGGAGGCCGGCCTCCGCGCCCTCGGCGCGCCGGTGGCCATGGTGTCGGTGCAGCCGTCCGACCCGCGGAGCATGCCGGCCTTCTGCTTCGCGCGCACCGGCTCCTACGAGCTCGAGGTGGACGGGCTCAAGGTGGTGGGCAGCGCCCAGCGTCGCCAGGGGGCGGGCTTTCTCCAGCATGGGGCGGTGATGCTGGGCGCCGATCCCGCGCGCCTGCGACGCGTCTTTCCCGGCGGCGGCAATCCGCTGGCGGGCATGACCACGCTGGAGACGGTGCTGGGCCGCCGGCCGTCCTTCGGCGCGACGGTGACCGCGCTCGCCGAGGGCTTTCGCGCCGTGCACGGCCTCACCCTCCAGCCGGGGGGTCTCACCGACGCGGAGGTCGCCCTCGCCGATGCGCTCGCGCGGGACAAGTACGGCTCCGCCGACTGGACCCGAGCCGGGCGCATCGCCACTCTCCTATGACCGAGGCGCCGCGCGAGTATCCCGACGCTCCGCGAGTAGGGGTGGGGGCGGTGGTGCTCGACGGCGATCGCGTGCTGCTCGTGCAGCGCGGCCAGCCTCCCTCCCAGGGAAAGTGGAGCCTTCCCGGCGGCCTGGTGCACCTGGGCGAGCGGCTGGAGGACGCGGTGCGCCGTGAGGTGACCGAGGAGTGCGGGCTCAGCGTGCGCGTGCTGGACGTGTGCGGCGTGATCGATCGGATAGTTCGCGATTCCACCCCCGGGGTCACTGGCAGCGCCCCGCGCGTCCGGTACCACTGGGTGATCGTGGACTACGTCGCGGAGCCGGCGGGCGGCGTGCTCCGCGCGGGAAGCGATGCCGCCGACGCGCGCTGGCTGCCCGTGGCCGACGTCGCGCGCTATGACACCACCGATGGCCTGGCCGACATGATTCACCGCGCCGTCGCGATCCGCGCGACGAGCGAAAGGAGAAGCGACCGATGAGAGTGTCCGTCCAGGTCCGGAAGGCGGTGGAGACGCGCGCCGACGTGCTCGTGCTGGGACGCCACAGCGACGAGGCGCGGCCCGGGCCCGAGACGGCGGCGGTGGACGCGCGCCTGGGCGGGCTCCTCTCCCGGGTGCTCGCGGCCGAGAAGTTCGAGGGCAAGCCGGGCCAGGTCTCCTACTTCTTCACCAACGGCAAGCTGCCCGCCGCTCGGGTGATGGTGCTGGGGCTGGGCGGCCGCCGCGGGACGAGCGCCGACGCCGTGCGCAATGCCGCCGCCACCGCGGCGCGGCGCGCGCGCGAGCTCGGCGCCTCCACCGTGGCCATGTATCTCGCGGCGGAGGGCGTGCCGGCGCGGGCGCGCGCCCAGGCCACCGTGGAAGGCGCGCTGCTGGGCACGTACCGGTTCGACCGGTACCTGAAGGAGAAGAGCGCCAAGGCGCTCGCCGGCCTCACCGTGCTGGAGCCGGACGCGCGCCAGGGCGCGGCGGTCCGCGAGGGCGCGCGCCTGGGCGAGGTCGGCGCCGCCGCCACCGCCCTCGCGCGGGACCTCACCAATGAGCCCGCCAATGTGGTGACCCCGACCTACCTCGCCGACCGCGCCCGCGAGATCGCGAAGGCCGGCCGGCTCCGCGTACGCGTGCTGGACCGCGAGGATTGCGCCAAGCTCGGCATGGGCGCCTTTCTGGGCGTCGCGCAGGGCAGCCAGGAGCCGCCGCAGTTCATTCACCTCACCTATGCGCCTCGCCGGCGGGCGCGGCGCAAGGTGGTGATCATCGGCAAGGGCATCACGTTCGACTCCGGCGGGCTCGATCTCAAGTCCGCGGACGGAATGCTCCGGATGAAGGGCGACATGGCGGGCTCCGCCGCCGTCCTCGGCCTCTTCCAGGCCCTGCCGAAGCTGCGCCTTCCCGTCGAGGTCCACGGGCTCATCGCCGCCACCGAGAACATGCCGTCGGGCACCGCGCAACGGCCGGGTGACATCGTCCGCGCGCTGAACGGGCTCACCATCGAGATCGGGAACACCGACGCCGAGGGCCGGCTCACGCTGGCCGACGCGCTGTCCTACGCGGCGAAGGAGATCAAGCCCGACGAGATGGTGGACATGGCCACCCTCACCGGCGCGGTGGTGATCGCGCTGGGTCTGCAGGTGACCGGCCTCTTCGCCAGCCAGGACGGCCTCGCCGAGCGACTGGGCGCGGGCGCGCAGGCGGCGGGCGAGCGAATCTGGCGGCTCCCGCTGCACGACGACTACAAGGAGGGCCTCAAGAGCGACATCGCCGATCTCAACAATATCTCCAGCCAGCGAGGCGCGGGCTCCATCGTGGCCGCGCTCTTCATGCGGGAGTTCACCGGCGGGGTGCCGTGGGCGCATCTCGACATCGCGGGCACCGCTTTCTCGGAGCGGGACGGCTCCCTGGGCCCGAAGGGCGGCACCGGCGTGATGGTGCGGACCCTCATCGCCTACCTCACGCGGGCCGGCGGCAGCCGGCGCTAGACGCGGGGGACGCATGGCGGGCGCGGTCGATCTGCACTCCCATACCACGGCGTCGGACGGCACGCTGTCCCCGCGGGAGCTGGCCCGGGCGGCGGCGCGCCGCGGGGTGCGCGTCCTCGCCGTCACCGATCACGACTCCACCGAGGGCCTGGCGGAGGCGATGGCGGAGGCGGAATCGCTCCGGCCGCTCGCCATCGTGCCCGGCATCGAGATCAACTGCGACGTCGAGGGCGGCGAGATCCACGTGCTCGGCTATGGCATGGACTATCTGGCCCCCTGGTTCCAGGAGTTCTGCCGCGCTCAGCGGGCGGAGCGCCGCGAGCGCATCTACCGGATGGCGGAGCGCCTCGCGGAGCTCGGCCTGCCCATCGATCCGGCGGCGGTGTTCGCGATCGTCAAGGAGGGCTCGGCGGGGCGCCCCCACGTGGCTCAGGTCATGGTGGAGCGGGGTTACGTGAAGAGCGTGCGCGACGCCTTCGACCGATATCTGGCCGCGGGCAAGCCCGGGCACGTGCCGCGCAAGAAGCTCACGCCCGAGGATGCCGTGCGACTCTTGCGGCGCGCCGGCGGCGTGCCCGTCTTCGCCCACCCGGGGCTGGCCGGGCGCGATGACCTGATTCCCGGCCTCGTGCGGGCGGGCCTCATGGGGATCGAGTGCTACTACCCCGAGCATTCCGCGGCCAGGACCGGCTCCTATGTGGAGCTCTGCCGCCAGTACGGCCTGGTCGCCACCGGCGGCTCCGATTTCCACGGGCCGCGCGTGCGCTCCAGCCAGCTCGGCGATCCCGCCATCCCGCTGGCGGTCTGGGACGCGCTGTCCGCCCGGATCGCGGAGGCGCGCGCCCAGCGTCCGCCCGAGCCCGGCGCGTAAGCTTTACACGCCCCGCGTCCCGCTGCCCCGCTTACCCTCTGCGACCGCTCGAAAAATCAATAACTTCGGAATAGGTATGCCCTTTGCTTCTCCTTTAGGTGGGAGGGCTCGATCATGACCAAGCGCAACCGATTCGCGTCGTTCTCCATCGCGTTGGCTTTTCTGGCGGCGTCCCTGCTCGCGGCCTCGCCGGCGCCGGGGGCCGACGACAGCAAGGTGAAGGGCGCGACCCAGCAGGTGGAGACGGGGGCGAAGAAGATCGGCCAGGGCGAGGTGGGCAAGGGCGTCGAGCAGACGGCCAAGGGCGTGGGCAAGACCGTGGAGGAGGGCGCCAAGCTCACGGGCGAGCGGATCAAGGAAGCGGGCCGTTCGGCGGAGGCGCCCGCGAAGAGCTCCTGGCAGAACGTCAAGGACGGCGCGTCCTCGTTCGGCCACTCGGTGAAGAACTTCTTCGGCACGCTCTTCAACAACTGATGGCCATGCGGCGCCTCCTAGCTCTTGCCGCGGCGCTGGTGACGATGGGGCTCGCCGGCGCGCCGGCGATCGAGGCGGGGCCGCTCACCGATCAGGTCAAGGGAGACCTCGAGAGCGTGCTCCGCATCATCGAGGAAACCGGCAAGAGCGGCATGGACGCGCCGAGCCGCCGCGAGGCCATCCGCGTGGTGGCGGAGCCGGTCTTCGACTGGCGTGAGATGGCGCGCCGCTCCCTGGGCGTGCACTGGGCGGCGCGCAGCGAAGCCGAGCAGGCGGAGTTCGTGGATCTGTTCCGTGAGCTCATCCAGGGCTCCTACATCACCCAGCTGGAGCGCTATAGCGGGGAGCCGGTCCGCTTCACCGGAGAGAAGCTGGACGGAAACCTGGGCCTGGTCAACACCCGGATCGTCACCCGGCGGGGCCAGGAAATTCCCATCGACTACCGGCTGCTGAACCGGGACGGGCGCTGGCGCGTCTACGAGGTGCTGGTCGAAGGCGTCAGCATGATCAGCAATTTCCGGACCCAGTTCGACAAGCTGATCCGGACGTCCGGCTACGCCGAGCTCGTCAAGCGGCTCCGGGCCAAGGGTGCGGCCCTTCAGACGTAGCCGGGGAACATCCGGCCGAAGGTGGCGCCGTCGGTCCGAGCCTTGAAGTAAGGCATCTGACGCGCCGACCACTCCGGCCCGCCGCGAAACACGATGGCCGCCTCGGCGAGCACGCGGCCGCCCTCGTCGAAGAGCGCGCAGGCCGTCCGCCAGAACGTGCGCTGGCGGTCCACCGGCGTGACATCGGCGAAGCGCCCGATGGCAAGGAGCGGCCCCGCCGCGGGCAGGGGGGAGGCGTGGAAGGTCACCTGGATCCGGTTGGTGAGACCGCCTTCCCGCATCATCAGCGCGCCCAGCCACCAGGCCACCTCGTCGAGCACCACCGGCGCCAGCGCGGCGTGGACCCGCGCGGCGTCCACCCGCCAGGGCGGGCGCGGCGTGAGACGCGCCCAGACTCCCTCCTCATCGAAGCGGAGCGCCTGCTGCAGGCCCAGTGGATTGCGGGCGCCGCACGCGAGGCAGTCGTCGGACATCGGCAGCGTCGTTCCGTTCCCGGGCGCTCGCGGGGGCGGGACCACCCGGAGCGCCGCCGACGGGGGCCGCACCGTGGCCGAGGTGAGCGTCTGGCCGTTCTGAAAAATGGTGATCGCCGCGGACTCGCCGCGCGCGGAGCCCTCGAGCGCCAGCGGGGTCGCGATCGGCACCGACGAGGTGAGCCGGCCCTCGATCACGCGCGGCGCCTCGGGCCCGACGAGCGCGCGCGCGGCGGCATCGAGAATGGCCACCAGACCGCCGCCGTGCACGATGCCCGGCCAGCTCTGCAGCGCCGCCGGGGCCTCGAAGCGCCCGCGCCCGTCGGGCGCGAGGGCGGCGGCGGCGGCGAGCGCCCCCGCGACGGTGATCAGCGGCGCGCCCGCATGCTATACTCCGCGCGTCTCATGGCGGCCGCCATTTTACTGTCCCGCCCCGCCCCGCCGCAACGCACGTGACCTCGGCCGTCGCGTTGCTCACGAGCCGGCCGTTCCGCCAGGCCATGCTCATGAACTTCCTCTTCTTCATGGGCATGAATCTCTTCCTCCTCCTGCCCATCCACGTGCAGCAGATGGGCGGCGACGAGGCGGACGTCGGGCTCGTCCAGGGCGCCTACAGCCTGGCCGGGATTCTCTTCCAGCCCCTGGTGGGGCTCTGGGTGAACCGGCTGGGGCGGGGGTTCTTCATGCGACTGGGCGCCCTGCTCCTGGCGCTCTCGGCGGCGGGCCTGGTGTTCAGCCACTCCATCCCCCTCCATGCCGCGCTGCGCGCCGTGCAGGGGCTCGCCTTCTCCGCGTTCTTCGTGGCGAACTACATCCACATCGTGGACCTGTCGCCGGTGGAGCGCCGGGGCTGGGCGCTCGGCATCTTCGGCCTCTCCGGCCTCATGTCCACCGCGCTGGCGCCGCTCCTCGGCGAAGCCGTGCTGCGGCAGGCCAGCTTTCGCTGGTGCTTCGTGCTGGCGGCGCTCCTGGCCGCCGGGTCATTCGCCATCATCCTGCGCACGAAAGGCATCCGGCCGCCCGCGCCCGGTGGAGGGCCGGGACTGGCCGAGCTTCGCGAGGGCTTGCAGGAAGTCCTCCGCGTGCACATGGTGCTCGGCTTCTTCTTCGGCCTCGGCACGGGGACGGTGTTCACCTTCCTGCCCACCTTCGCCGAGCAGCTCGGGGTGACCGGGCTCGGCTTCTTCTACACCGCGTACGCCACCTCCGCGGTGGCGGCGCGCGTCTTCGGCGGCGACCTCATCGACACCCAGGGCCGGCGCGCGGTGATCGTGCCGTGCATGATCATCTTCACCGCCGCGGTGTGCATCTTCGCTCTCCTCGCGGGGGCGGTGGGGCCCGGGGTGCGCGTGCCCGTGCTTCCGTTCATCTTCCTCGCCGGGTTCCTGGGCGGGGGCGCGCACGGGTTCCTCTATCCGGCGCTGTCCGCGCTCCTGGTGGACGTCACCCCCGACACGAGGCGCGCGAGCGCGGTGGGGATCTTCAGCGCGGTGTGCCTGCTCGGCAATGCGGTGGGGGCGGTGGCCTTCGGCTATATCGCGCTCGGCGCCGGCTACTCGCCCATGTGGACCGCGCTCGTGGTCATCCTGTGCGGAGGCATCATGGCAAGCCGCCGGGTGGCACCGGGCCCCGGCGCGGTCCGCGTGTCGGAGAGCCTCTCCGCCGCGCGCGCCGCCGCCACCGCGCGGAGCGCCGCCGCCGCGGAGCTGCGCGCCGACCGCTGAGTTGACTTGCTCTGGGCCGCGGCCGATACTGCGTGAGCGCTCGCGCGGCGGGCGGGCGCGGAGGCCCATCATGCCCAAGGCGATGCGGTTGCTGCTGCTGGTTCCCGTGCTCGGCGGTGCGCTGCTCCTCGTGGCCGTGAGCGGCCACGGCGACACGACGGGTCCGGGCGCCACCGCAGCGCAGGAGGTCACCGTGCTCGGGGTGGTGCTGAGCCCGCAGACCGGGGTCCCCACCGTCCTCCTCCAGGGACGGCGCGATGGACGCACCGTGGCCATGTCCATCGGGCCCGCCGAGGCCACCGGGATCGCGTTCCCCCTCGCGAAGCGGACGCCTCCGCGCCCGCTCACCCACGATCTCTTTCTGACCGTCTTCGGGCGGCTCGACGTGAGCGTCACCCGCGTGGTGATCACCGACCTGCGGGACGACATCTACTACGCGGTGCTCCACCTCGTGGCGCGCGGGGAGAATCTCGCGCTCGACGCGCGTCCCTCAGACGCCATCGCGCTGGCCATTCGCGCGGGGGCGCCGGTGCTGGTGGAGGAGCGCGTATTCGAGAAATCGGAGCGCGCGCCGGCGACGGCCCCGCCGGCGGGGCCGAGGATCTGACCATGGCGAACGAGCTGCCGGCCGACGCCGGTCCCTCGGGGCGCGCGCTCTCGCCCGAGCCCGAGAGCCAGCAGTGGGCGATCCAGCGCCGCATCGAGGACGTCTTCACCAAGCTGGGAGAGAAGTTCGGCGATCTCAGCGGCCGCGTGGTGGTGACGATCAAGCCCGACACCCCCTTCGAGCACATCGGCGGGATCTCGCAGGCCAAGGCGGCCATCCGGGGCTTCACCACCGCCCTCACCGAGCCCGACCTCTATCGCAAGTGGGGGATCAGCCCCCCTCGCGGCATCCTGCTCTACGGCCCACGCGGGACGGGCAAGACCATGCTCGCCCGCGCCCTCGCCACCAGCGCGGGAGCCATCTTCTATCACCTCAAGCTGATGAACCTCACCTCGAAGTTCGGCCCCAATACCGGCGAGCTGCTGCAGGAGATCATCAATATCGCCAAGACCGAGGGCAAGGCGGTGGTGTACCTCGACGAGGCCAACGCGCTCTCGCTCGAGCATCTGCTGCCGCCGGCCCAGGCCCGCGAGTCCAGCGCGCGCCTGGTGGCCGCGCTCTGCGAGAAGCTCGACGGGCTCGACGAGTCCGCGCGCATGCTGGTGGTGGCCTCCACCAACCGCACCGACTCCGTGGACCGCTCGCTGGTGGAGCCCGGCCGCCTGGACCGGCTGGTGGAGGCGGTCTTGCCCGACGGCGCCGCCCAGCAGGAGATTCTCCAGCTCGTGCGGGAGCGCGCGGAGGCCAAGGCGGGTCGGCCCCTCTTCGACGAGATCGACTACCGCTCGCTGCTGCCGCCGATGGGCGGGATGAGCGGCGCGGAGATCTCGGAGGTGTTCCGGCGCGCGCTCGAGCAGAAGGTGCAGGCGGCGGGCGAGGGGCGGGACGCGGGGCTGGTCACCACCCAGGATCTCCTCCAGCAGCTCGACGGCTATCGGCGGATCCGGGAAGTCGTGGAGAAGACCCGCTACGGCCAGTACCTCTGATCGGGGGACCCTCGCCCTCGATGCCGTCCCACACCAGCATCCGCGTGCGCTACAAGGACACCGACACCATGTCGGTGGTCTATTACGGCAACTATCTCACCTACTTCGAGGTCGCGCGGGTGGAGTATCTCCGCGAGCGGGGCCTGCCCATGTCCGAGGTGAACCGGCGCGTCCACATGCCGGTGGTGGAGGCCTGCGTGCACTACGACCGGCCCGCGCTCCTCGACGACCTCCTCGACGTCACCTCGCGCGTGAGCGAGCGGCGGCGGGCCAGCTTCACCTTCAAGTACGAGATCCGCAATGAGAAGCGCGAGCTGGTCGCCCACGGCCACACGCGCCATGCATGCTGGGACCCCGCCTCCCAGAAGATGATCGCGCTGCCCGAGTGGCTGAAGGAGATCATGTCCGATGACGACCTCGACCCCCCTACCCTCCGATCCTAGGCCGCCGCGCCCCATCGGCGCCGTGGCCGCCGACCTCGGCCTCGCCGAGTCGGAGTGGCTGCCTTACGGCCGCACCAAGGCCAAGGTCCACCTGAGCGCGCTGGAAGCGCGCCGGACTCGCCCCGACGGCAAGCTGGTGGTGGTCTCGTCGATCACGCCCACGCCGGCGGGGGACGGCAAGACCACCATGACCATCGGCCTCGGCCAGGCGCTGTGGAAGTCGGGGGCGCGGCCGGTGATCGCGCTGCGCGAGCCCTCCATCGGACCGACCCTCGGCCTCAAGGGCGGCGGCACCGGCGGCGGCCGATCGCAGGTGGTGCCCATGGACGAGATCAACCTGCACTTCACCGGGGACTTTCACGCGATCACGGCGGCCAACAATCTCCTCGCCGCCGCGCTGGACAATCACCTCCATCACGGCAATGCGCTCGGCATCGACGTGCGCCAGGTGCTCTGGAAGCGGGCGCTGGACGTCAATGACCGCGCGCTGCGGAAGATGGTGGGGGGACTGGGCGGGCGCATGGACGGCGTGCCCCGGGAGGGCGGCTTCCTCATCACCGCCGCCTCCGAGATCATGGCCGTGCTCTGCCTCGCCGAAAGCATGGACGATCTCAAGCAGCGACTGGGCCGGATGGTGGTGGCGCTCACCCGGGACGGCAAGGCGGTGCCCGCGGACGCGCTGCGCGTCACCGGCGCCATGGCCGCGCTGCTCCGTGACGCCATCCACCCCAATCTCGTGCAGACGATGGAAGGCACGCCCGCCCTGGTCCACGGCGGACCCTTCGCCAATATCGCTCACGGGTGCAACTCGGTGGTGGCCACCCGGCTGGCGCTCAAGCTCGGCGATATCTGCCTCACCGAGGCGGGCTTCGCCACCGACCTCGGCGCGGAGAAGTTCTTCGACATCAAGTGCCGGCTGGCCGGCCTGCGCCCGGACGCGGCCATGATCGTCGCCACCTGCCGCGCGCTGAAGTATCACGGCGGGGTGCCGGTGAAGGACCTCGAGCCGGAGAACCCGGACGCGCTCCGGCGCGGGCTCGCCAACCTCGACGCCCACGTGGACATCATCCGGCAGTTCAAGGTGCCGGCCATCGTCGGCCTCAACCGCTATCCGAGCGATACGGAGCGCGAGTACCAGCTCGTGGCCGAGCATTGCGCCAAGCTGGGGGTCCGCGTGCATGTGGCCGACATCTTCGCGCGGGGCGGGGACGGCGGCGGGGATCTGGCCAAGGGGCTCCGCGAGCTCCTCGCCACCGAGCGCTCGGAGTTCACGCCGCTCTACGCGCTGGATCAGCCGGTGAAGGCGAAGCTGGACACCATCGCGCGCCGCATTTACGGCGCCGACGGCGTGGTCTATCCCGGCCGGGTGGAGCGCCAGATCACGGAGCTCGAGACCCTGGGGTACGGCGGCCTGCCCGTCTGCGTGGCCAAGACGCAGCGGTCGCTCTCCGACGACCCGACCCTGCTCGGCCGCCCGCGCGGATTCACGATCACGGTGAACGACATCTATGTCTCGGCGGGGGCCGGCTTCCTGGTGGCGATCACGGGCGACATCACGACCATGCCCGGCTTTCCCCGCAAGCCCAATGCGGAAGGAGTGGACGTCACCTCCGACGGGCGCATCACCGGCCTGTTCTAGGGGGCTGTTCCGGGGCGCCGTTCAGGGCCGGGCGCGGGGAAGGGACCCGAGACCTAG
>DASRWT010000133.1:0-2757 GCA_035654455.1 Candidatus Nitrosocosmicus sp.
TCCCAGGGGACCGACCCGGTATCGACACCACGCTGCGCTCATGACATGCACCTCCGCCGCAAACTCGGCCATCGTGTCTCCCAGATGAGGCCGCCGGTCATTCCGGGCGCCGACGGAGGAGCTGATTGCCGATCATGGTCAGCACCGCCTCGCCGTGCTGATTGAGCGTAGTGTAGAGCACCCGCACGATTCCGCGGTCTGGCTTTGAGGTCGAGGCCCGCGTTTCGAGCACTTCCGCGACGACATGCAGTACGTCACCGGGCCGAACCGGGGTCTTCCAGCGAATCTCGTCCAGGCCCGGGGAGCCGAGGCTGGAGGCGGCGACCGTCCCGGTCTCGAGGAACAATTTGAACGTGAGAGCGATCGTCTGAAGTCCGCTGGCGATGAGGCCGCCATAGACCGTGGCCCTGGCCGCCTCGGGATCGGTATGGAAAACTTGAGCGTCGTAGAAGCGCGCGAACTCGACGATGAGCGTCTCCGAGACGGTGAGGGGCGCGGTCTCGACGCGATCGCCCGCCTTGAAGTCCTCGAAATATCGCGCGCGATCGCGGCTCACGGCCGAGGCTCCGTGAGCTCCGCCAGCCGGCGCACGCCCTCGCGGATCTCCCCTTCCGTGAGCGCCGCATAGCCGAAGAGGAGGCCCGCGCGCCGCAGCGGTTCGGCGTAGTACGGCGCCACCGAGTAGATCCCCACCCCGGCCCTGGCCGCCCGCGCGATGAGAGCGTCCAGCTCCCGCGGGCGCACGTCGTTCAGCCAGACCACCAGGTGCACCCCGGTATTCTCGCCGGCGATCTCCACGCGGCGGCCGAAGCGCTCGCGCAGGGCCGCGATGAGGGCCCGACGGCGCCCCGCGTTCCGGGCGCCCGCGCGGCGGAGATAACGCTCGAACTGGCCGCTGGTGACGAGCTCGGCCAGCGCCTCCTGGTACAGCGGCGCGGAGAAGCGATCCGCGGCCCACTTGGCGGCGCGAAAGGGGCGCACCAGCGCGCGTGGCAGCACGAGATAGCCCACGCGCAGCGCGGGGAACAGGGTCTTCGAGAAAGACCCCATGTAGATCGTCCGCTCGTTGCGGTCCAGCGACTGGAGCGCCTCCAGCGGGCGGCCCTCGTAGCGGAACTCGCTCACGTAGTCGTCCTCGACGACCCAGGCGCCGACGCGGGACGCCCACGCGAGCAATGCCAGCCGCCGCTCGAGCGGCATGATGACCCCGCTGGGGAACTGGTGGCAGGGCGTCACGTAGGCCAGCCGCGGGCGCTGCGCGGCGGATGGGAGCCGGGCCGGATCGAGGCCGCCTGCGTCCACGGGCACGCGCAGGAGGCGGGCGCCCGCGGCCTCGAACGGAATGGTGGCGCCGGGGTAGTGCGGCTCCTCCACCACCGCGCCGTCGCCGGGATCGAGCAGGACGCGGGCGATCAGGTCCAGCGCCTGCTGCGTGCCGTTCACCACAATTATGCGATCCGGGTCGCTCACCAGTCCGCGCGCGCGGCCGAGGTATTCGCTGAGCGCCGCGCGCAGCGGGGCGTGGCCGGCGGGCGAGCCGTACCCGAGCGCGTCGGCGGAGGCCCGGCGCGCGTGAACGGCGAGAAGCCGGCGCCAGATCTCGCGCGGGAACTCGTCCACCGCGGGCCGGCCGTAGCGGAAGTCGTAGCGCAGCGCGGGACGCGGGCCGGGCGGGGGCAACGGCGCGAGGTCGAGCCGCTCGGTCAGGCGGCGCGCGTAGGCGGATATCGGCGCGGGGCGCGCCGCCGCGGGGCGGGCCGGCGCCGGGACCGGACGCGGCGGCACCGCGCCCGCCACGGAGGTGGCGCCGCGGTGGTGGCTCACCAGATAGCCCTCCGCCGCCAGCTGCTCGTAGGCCAGCATCACGGTGTTGCGCGACACGCCGAGGTCCCTCGCCAGCGCGCGCGTGGACGGGACCTTGGTGGCCGGACCGAGGCCGCCGGCCCGGATCTTGGTCTTGAGCGCCAAGTAGACGCGGCGATGCAGGGGGCCGCCCGCCTCCCGCAGGCTCAGCAGCATCGCGCCTCCGCGGGAGCCCGCCCGATCTGGCTCCTTCGATTCTTCGAAATCTGGCACTTTCTCGGGGCCACCATCGGGGCTAGGATAGCCGTGCTCGAACGACTATGGAAGGAGGAATGACCATGGCGAGCAGGACGGATGATACCGAGACGCTCGAGGCCTTGAACCGCGGCTATCTCCTCGCGGCGGAGAAGTCCGACGTGGCCTGGTACACGGCGCACCTGGCCGAGGACTACCGCGCCACCAATCCCGACGGTTCCTTCGTGGACAAGGCGGGATTCCTGGCCCGCATCGGGCGGCCCCACACCCTCACGAACCTTCGCGCGCCCGAGGTCCGCATCCAGCGCGTGGGCGACGTGGCCCTGATCCACGCGAGCTTCGAGGACACCCGCCCCGACGGCAGCCACGGCCGGGGACGCTACACCGACATCTGGCAGCGACGGAACGGGCACTGGCTCTGCGTGTCCGCCCACTTCGCGAGGTGCTGACCATGGCCACCGACCAGGCGACGCTGGAGGCGCTCAACCGCGAGTACATCCGATCGGTCAGCGAGGCGGACGTGCGATGGTTCGGCGCGAACCTCGCCGAGGACTTCGTCAACAGCAATCCCGACTGCTCGCTGGTGGACCGGGCGGGCTTCCTCGCCCAGATCGGGCGCGGGTCGACGGTGAAGGATCTCGCCATCGAGGACGTGCTGATCCGCGTGCTGGGCGACGTGGCGCTGATCCACGCCCGCAC
>DASRWT010000134.1:0-4919 GCA_035654455.1 Candidatus Nitrosocosmicus sp.
GCGTAGCGCGCGAACAGCGCCGCCACCGCCACCAGCAGGAGCGCGGTCACGCCGAGGGTGGCGTCGGCGCCCACGAGATCGGTGGCCAGCCCCAGCGCCACCGGGCCCAGGAAATAGCCCACGTCCGAGAGCATGCGATAGGTGCTCATGGCGGCCGCGTTCATCCCGGGCGGCGCCACGTCGGCCGCGTACGAGGCCGGGGCCGCCCCGCCGACGCCGGCGGCCACGCTCCAGGCGACGCATCCGGCCAGGAACCACGCGTAGGTCGGCGCGAACAGGAAGATGGTGAGGGAGACGCCGGACATCACGGTGGCGGGCACGATCACGGTCTTGCGCCCGTAGCGGTCCACCATCATGCCCGAGGGATAGGCCAGCGCCAGGCCGACGATGCTGGCCACCGCGAGGCCGAAGCCGATCCGGTCGGCGGAGAGCGCCAGCCGATCGTGGGCGAGGATGGGAATCACGTTGAAGAGCCCGCCGGTGCGCGCCACCGCGCCCATGAAGCTGGTGAGGCACACGAGCACGAAGCCGGTCTGGCCGGTGAGGAGCCGCATCTGGGTGATGAAGGGTGGCAGCGCGGCAGCAGCGCCGGAGCCCGGATCGGCCGCGCCGCGCAGGCCGCGCGTCTCCGGGATGCTGAAGAATGCCAGCGCGGCGGCGATGGTCCCCGCCACCGCATAGGCCACGAAGGGCGCGGGCAGGCCGAACCGCTCGGCGAGGAGGCCGCCCGGCAGCGGGCCCACGCTCACCGCGAAGAGAAAGGCGCCCTGGTAGATCGCCATCACGCGCCCGCGCTCGGCGGGGGTGGTGATGTCGGCGAGGACGATCTGCCCCGTGTTGACCACGAAGGCCGCGCCCGCCCCCGCGATGAAGCGCCCCACCACGAAGGTGGCGAAGTCCGGCGCGACGGCGCAGAGGAGATTGCCGGCGGCGGTGATGAGCCCGCCCAGCGCCAGCACATTGCGCCGGCCGAGCCCGTCCGCGAGCTGTCCGGCGGGCACCGCGATGAGAAAGCGCGCGAGGCCGTACACGCCGATGGCCACGCCGATGGCGGACTGCAGCACGCCGAAGGAGCGGGCGTACAGCGCGATGACGGGCACGATGCTGCCGAAGCCGAGCTGGTTGACCGCGATGAGCGCGCACATCCAAATCAGGATACGATTGCGGCCGGGGGCGGACATGACCGCTACCCTGTATGAAGGAAAAAGGAGGCCATGGCAATGGGATACGGCTTCGCGCTCTTCGCCGCCACGCCACCCGAGGTGATCCGCGCGTCCGCGCGCGAGGCCGAGGCGCTCGGCTATGACTCGTTCTGGGTGAATCACCCCGGGCCCGTCGACGGGCTGGCCTCGCTCGCCCCCGCCGCCCAGGAGACGACGCGCATCGCGCTCGGCGTCGGCGTCATCCCGCTGCACACGCGCGGGCCCGCGAGCATCGTCGAGGGCGTGAAGGCCCAGACCCTGCCGCTGGATCGCCTGCTCCTCGGCGTGGGGAGCCCGAATCCCGCCTCCCTCGCCCGCGTGCGCGAGGGCGTGGCCGCCCTGCGCGCGGGCCTCAAGACGCGCGTCATCGTGGCCGCGCTCGGCCCCAAGATGTGTCACCTCGCGGGCGAGGTCGCCGATGGCGTGCTCTTCAACTGGCTGACGCCGGCCTTCGCGCGGCGCGCCGCCGAGTGGGTGCGCGCGGGCGCCGCCGCGGCGGGACGCAAGCCGCCCGCGCTCTACGGCTATGTCAGGGTGGCGCTGGGCGCCCCCGCCATCGAGCGCCTGGCCGAGGAAGGCGCCCGCTATGCCGGCATTCCCGCCTATGCCGCCCACTTCGAGCGCATGGGCGTGAAGCCGGTGGACACCTGTATCGCGGCGATGACGCCCGAAGCCATTCCCCGCGCCCTGGAGTCCTGGAAGGGCGCGCTGGACGGCGTGGTGCTCCGCGCCATCACCGCCAAGGACACGGTGGAGGAAAATCTCGCGCTGGTGCGCGCGGCGATGTCGAAGCGGCCATGAGCGCGCTGGTCATCGCGAACGCGCGCATCTTCGACGGCACCGGCCGCGAGCCCTTCGGGGGCGAGGTGCGGGTGGAGGGCAATCGCATCGCGGCGGTGACCGCGGGCCGCCCCGGCCCCCGGCCGGAGGGCGCGCGGGTGATCGACGCGCGGGGCGCCACTCTCATGCCCGGCCTCATCGAATCGCACGCGCACCTGTCCTTCTGCGATGTCTCCTCGCAGGACCTGACCCAGCTGCCGCCCGAGGAGCACATGCTGGCCACGGTGCGGAACGCGCGCACCATGCTGGATTCGGGCTACACGAGCGCCTTCTCCGCCGCCTCCGCCAAGCCGCGCCTGGACGTGGTGCTGCGCCGGGAGATCGAGGCCGGACGCGCGGCGGGGCCGCGGCTCCTCGCCAATGGCCCCGAGCTCACCGTCACCGGCGGGCTGGGCGACACCAATGCGCTGCACCTCCCCCATGACGAGGCGCCCACCTTCTGCTGGGTGGTGGACGGCGCCGACCAGATGCGCCGGGTGTGCCGGACCCTCGCGCGCGAAGGCGTGGATCTCCTCAAGCTGAACCTCTCCGGCGATCTCGGCACCTCCGCCGCGTCCTCGACCCAGACGCCGATGCTGGACGCGGAGGTGGCGGCGGCCGCCGAGGTGGCACGCGCCCAGGCGCTGCGCATGGCCGGACACTGCCGCAGCGCGGACTCGGTGCTCATGGCGCTGCGGCACGGCGTGGAGGTCATCTATCACGCCAACTATGCCGACGAGCGCGCCCTGGACGCGCTCGAGGCCGCGCGGGACCGTGTCTTCGTGGGGCCCGCGCTGGGCATCACGCATGCGCTCTGCCACGCCGGCGGCAACTGGGGCATCACCGCCGAGCGCTCGCGCGCCTTCGAGCAGGAGCTGGAAGCCTCGGTGGAGGCGGTGGGGCGGATGCGCAAGCGGGGCATCCGGGTGCTTCCCGGCGGGGACTACGGCTTCGTCTACACGCCGCACGGCGCCTACGCGCGCGACCTCGCGCTCTTCGTCAAGACGCTGGGCTTCTCACCCGGAGAGACCCTGGTGGCGGCCACCCGGCTGGGTGGCGAGCTCATGGGCCGCGCCGGCGAGCTGGGCGTGGTGACGGCGGGCGCGCTGGCCGATCTGCTGCTCGTGGACGGCGACCCCCTCGCGGACATCACCATCCTGCAGGATCGCGCCTCGATCCGGATGATCATGAAGGACGGCGTCCTCCACAAGACGCCGTGAGCCGCGCCGTCCCCTTCGTTCAGGCGGACGTCTTCACCACCCGTCCCTTCGCCGGAAATCCGGCCGGCGCCATCCTCGACGCCGATGGGCTTCCGGACGCCGACATGCGCGCGCTGGCAGCGGAGCTGCGGCTCCCGGGTCTCGCCTTCGTCACGCGGCCCACCGGGCCCGAGGCGCGCTTCCGCCTCCGCTTTCTCACGCCCGCGCGCGAGGTGACCTACTCCGGGCACACCACCCTGGGCGCCGTCCACACCCTGCTCGAGGCGGGCCGCGTCACGCCGGGCGCCACGCGCTTCGAGACCGGAGCCGGCCTGGTGACGGTGACGGTGGAGACGGCGGGAGACGCCACCGTGATGTGGCTGGCGCCGCCGCTCGCGCCCCTTCGTCCGCTGCCGACGCCGCTCGAGCCCCTGCTGGCCGCGCTCGGCCTCGCGCGCGGCGGCCTGGGCGGCTGGGCCGAGCCCGCGGTCACCGGCGACACCGATCTGCTGCTCCCCATCGCGGGACTGGGCCCGCTGCGCGCGCTCCGCCCGGACATGGCGACGCTCGGCGCCGTCGCGGAGCAGCAGGGCCTGCGCGGCATCTGCGTGGTGTCGCGCGAGACGGTGGAGGCGGGCTCGGGCACCCACTGCCGCGTCTTCATCCCGCACTTCGGCATTCCCGAGGACATCGTGACCGGCTCGGTGCATTCGCCGATGGGGCGCTGGCTCGCGGAGGCGGGGGTGCTGCGCCTCGACGCGGGACGGGCCGCCTTCACCGCGGAGCAGGGCGATACGGTGGGACGGCCCGGCCGCCTCCGGGTGGAAGTGGAGGGCGCCGGGGGCGCCGAGCCCCGGGTGCGGGTCGGCGGCTCCGCGGTCACCGTGCTGAGCGGAAGCCTGCGCCTGCCCTAGTCCGTGGCCGGCAATTCCAGCAGCGCGGCGGGATCCACGCGCGCGCGCTTGAGCTGCACCTGGAAGTGCAGATGCGGGCCGGTGGCGCGGCCGGTGGAGCCCACCGCCCCCAGCGTCTCGCCGCGCGCGATCACGGCGCCCTCGGTCACGTCCACGCGGTCGAGGTGCATGTAAAGCGTGTAGAGCCCCAGCCCGTGGTCGAGCATCACCAGCCGCCCGCCGAAGAAGAAATCCCCCACCAGCGCCACGCGCCCGCGATTGCTCGCCACCACCGGCGTGCCGCGCTCCGCCGCCCAGTCGGTGCCGGAATGCGGCCGGCGGGCCTGCCCGTTGATGACCCGGCGTGAGCCGAAGCCCGATCCCGCGCCGTCCGCGGCGAGCGGCATGGTGAAGCGCCCCTGCCACAGGCGCTCCGGCGTGACGGTGTCGTAGAGCGCGCGGAGCCGCGCTGCTTCCGCCTCCGCGCGACGCTCCGCCTCGGGGTCCAGATCCACCATGGCGGTGGGCAAGGTGAGCCGCTGCACTGGGAAGGCGCGCGCCCGCACCGTGAGGGACCCGCTCCGCTGGCGCGTGGCGCCGTCGCCGTCGATCACGCCCACGCGCCAGGGCTGCTTCCCCGCGCGCGTCTCGAGGTCGATCCCCGCCAGCGCGGCCCAGCCCTCGCCGTAGGGGAAGAAGGCCAGCGGCAGCCCGCCCAGGCTCCCTTCGATCTGTCGCGCGCCCTGGGCCCCGGAGACGAGCACCAGCGTCACGTCGCCCTGGCGGGGGGAGGGCGGGGTCATCCG
>DASRWT010000135.1:0-25908 GCA_035654455.1 Candidatus Nitrosocosmicus sp.
ATCAAGAGACTGGTCTACCAGTCCATGCGGCTCGATCTCCGCACCCACCTCGACCTCGTGTCGTCCCACATGGCGGTGGTGCGCGAGACCGCCGATCACAAGGAAGGCGTCGAGGCCTTCAAGGAAAAGCGAAAGCCCAACTTCACCGGGCGGTGAGCGGATGAGCACGCCCGCGCAGAACGCGATGCCGAGCACGCGAGGGACGAACTTCTACCTCGCCGACGGTAACCTCGAGCGGCTCTGCGCGGTGGTGATGGATGGCGAGACCTTCGCGCGCGCCCGCCCGCACCTGATCGCCATGGGGGAAGTGGCGGGCGGGGAGCTGGACGCCCTCGCGCACGACGCCGACAAGAGCCCGCCCGTCCTGCGCCAGTGGGACGAGCGGGGCGAGCGCGTGGACGAGGTGCTCTTCCACCCGTCGTACCGGCGGATGGAGACCTTGGCCTTCGGCCGCTTTGGCCTGGCCGCGATGTCCCACCGGCAGGGGGTTCTCGGCTGGCCGGGCCCGGTGCCGCATGTGGTGAAGTACGCGCTGTCCTATCTCTTCGCCCAGTCCGAGTTCGGGCTCCTCTGTCCCGTGAACATGACGGACTCGGGGGCGCGGATGCTCCGGCACTACGGCAGCGAGGAGCTCCGCGCCCGCTACCTCGACCGTCTCACCGCCACCGACATGGCGGCCTTGTGCCAGGGCACGCAGTGGATGACGGAGAAGACCGGCGGCTCCGACGTGGGGGCGGCCACCACGGTGGCACGCCGTGACGCCGACGGCGCCTGGCGGCTCTGGGGCGACAAGTGGTTCTGCTCCAATGCCAGTGCCGACATCGCCTTCACGCTCGCGCGCCCCGAGGGCGCCCCGCCGGGCACGGCGGGCCTCGCCATGTTTCTCGTCCCCAAGGTGCTGCCCGACGGGACCCGCAACGCGCTGACGCTCAATCGTTTGAAGGACAAGTTCGGCTCGCGCTCCATGGCCAGCGCGGAAGTCACCTATGCGGGCGCGGTGGCGTATCCGGTGGGCGATCTTGCGCGCGGCTTCAAGCAGATGATGGAGATGGTGAATGTCTCGCGCCTCTCGAACGCGATGCGATCCGCCGCCCTCATGCGGCGCGCCTTGCACGAGGCGCTCACGCATGCCCGCGCGCGCGTGGCCTTCGGGCGCCCGCTCGCCGAGCTCCCCCTGCTTCGCGCCCAGCTCGTGCAGATGGTGGCGGACACGGAGGCGGCCGCCTCCGTGGTGCTCCACGGCGCCAGCACGCTGGACCGGTGGGACGCGGGAGCGACCGAGGCGCGGGCGCTCTTCCGCATCACCACCCCGCTGGCGAAGTACTGGATCACCCAGCACGCGCGCCTCGTCACTGCCGAGGCCATGAACGTGCGCGGCGGCAACGGCTACATCGAGGAGTGGGTGAATGCCCGCCTGGTGCGGGACAGCTATCTCGGCGCCATCTGGGAGGGCGCCAGCAACGTGGTGGCGCTCGACGTGCAGCGCGCCGTCCTCCGCGAAGCCGCCCACGAGCCGCTGCTGGCCTTCGCGGGCGATCGCCTGCGCCGGGTGAACGAGCCCGCCGCCAAGCCCTGGGTGGATGTGACGCTCGACGGGCTCGAGTCGGTGCGCCGGCGCGTGGCGGGCTGGCCCGCGCTGCCCGCGACCGACCGCGAGCTGGAGGCGCGCCCCGTCGCCGACACGCTCTACCATCTGCTGGCCGCGAGCCTGCTCCTCTCCGAGGGCCAGACGCTCCTGGAAGCGCGCGGCGACGCCCACACCCTCCTCACGGGCGCGCTGTACCTGCGGCGGTGGCTGGTGCCCCGCGATCCCACCACGCCCGCCTTCGGGGCCCGCGAGATCGAGTGGCTTGATGCGCTCGCCGATTGGACCCCGGTGCCGCTGTCCGCGCTGGAGGTGGTGCCCGGCGCGCGGTGAGGCCGCTCCGGGAAGCTTTTCCCGCCCGCATCGCGTCATTCCTACCCGAGGCGGAGCCGGATGATCCCCCGCCATCCATGGGGACGCCAGCCATTTCGGTCCTCTAAAGGCGCTGGCACGGCGGCTGCAATAGGGGTAGATCATGCGACGCACGATCGCGATCTACGGAGTTGCGCTGACCGTCCTGTTCTCGGGATGCACACTCTCCCGCCCCAGCTACACCACGCCCGGCGTGCACGTCGGGGAGCCCGCCTTCACGCGGGCGCTGGAAGCGCACACGCTGTCGAGCCTCGTGCCGGGCAATCGCGCCCAGATCCTGCTGAACGGCAACGAGATCTTTCCGGCCATGCTCGGCGCGATTCGGGAAGCGAAGACCACGATCACCCTCGCCAACTTCATCTACGAGGATGGCGACATCGCCGGCGAGATGGCGGCGGCCCTGGCCGAGCGCTGCCGCGCCGGCGTGAAGGTCAGCGTGCTTCTCGATGCGGTGGGCTCCAGTGACATGCCGCGGCAGCATGTGGCCATGCTCCAGGACGCGGGCTGTCAATTCGCCTGGTACCGCCCCCTCAATCCTCTGTCCATCAGGCGGTACAACCACCGCAACCATCGCCGCGTCCTCGTCGTAGACGGCCGGGTCGGATTCACGGGCGGCACCGGGGTGGGCGAGCAATGGACCGGTGACGGACGGCAGCCCAAGCACTGGCGGCAGACCGACGTGCGCGTCGAGGGGCCGATCGTGCGCTTCCTGCAGTCCGCGTTCGCCGAGAACTGGCGAGAGGCCACCGAGGTCCTCCTCGGCGGCGACGCCTATTTCCCCGAGCCGCAATCCCGGGGCCCGCTGGCCATCCAGTCGGTGAAGAGCTCGCCGGCCGCCGGGGCCTCGGAGGCGTACCTCCTCTTCCTGCTCGCCATCGATGGGGCCCGCTCGTCGATCTACCTCACCAACCCTTACTTCGTTCCTGACGAGCCCATGGCGGACGCCCTCGCCCGGGCCGCGCGCCGCGGAGTCGACGTCTCGATCATCACCGCCGGCGTGGCGCAGGGGGTCCTGGACCGCCTGGTCCGGCGGGCGAGCCGGACGCACTTCCCACGCGTCACCAAGGCCGGAGTGAAGATCTACGAGTACGGACCGGCCCTCCTGCACGCGAAGACCATGGTCATCGACGGTCAGTGGTCGAGCATCGGGAGCGCCAACCTCGACAGCCGGTCGTTCGCGCTGAACGCCGAGCTCAACCTCGTCTTCCTCGACCCCGCCATCGCGCAGCAGCTGACCCAGGTTTTTCGAGAGGACCTCAAGATCTCGCGTCGGCTCTCCGACGACGACCTGAAGCAAGGTGTCAGCCAGCTGTTCTATCTGCCCCTGCTGCCGCTGCGCGACCAGCTCTAGGCGCGGGCGCGCGCCCTCCCTTCAGGAGGCGAGCGCCAGCGTGGCCGCGATTTCCGCCGCGTGGACCATGAGCGCCAGATCCATGCTCGGCTCCTCCAGCCCGTGGGAAGCCACCATGCTCGGCAGGTACGGCAGGTGGATGAAGCCCGCCGGGATGCGGCGGCCCGCGGCGGCGAGGGCGTGCAGCGCCGTGTAGAGCGTGTAGTTGCAGAGGAAGGTCCCCGCGGTGTTCGACAGATAGGCGGGGATGCCCTCCGCGTTGAGGGCGTCCAGGATGGCGGGAAGCGGCAGCGTGCTCCAGTGGGCGGGCGGACCGCCGGCGACACAGGGCTCGCCGCGGACCACGTCACCGCGATTGTCCGGCTGCCGGTAGTCCATCAGGTTCAGCCCCACCCGCTCGAGCGCCACGCGCGCGCGCCCGCCGGCGAGGCCCAGCATCACCGCCGCGCGCAGGCCGGGCTCGGCGAGCGCGGGCGCCAGCACCGCGCGCGCGTCGTCATGCTGCACGGGGAGCACCAACCCGCGCACGGGGATCCCGCCCACCCGCCGGCCGTCCAGGGCCTTCGCCACCTCCTGCGACGGGTTCGCGGTGTCGCCGCCGAAGGGCTCGAAGCCGGTGACGAGGAGATGCGCGCCGGGCACCGCGCTCATGCCGGCGTCACGCCCACCCGATGGCGCTGGGCGAGCGCCTGATAGCCGGCGGGATTCATCTGCACCCAGCGCTCGGCGGGAGTGCCCGCGAGGGGCCCGCGCACCTTGCAGGGCGCGCCCATGGCCAGCACGCCCTCGGGGATCTCCGTGCCCGGGGTGACCAGCGAGCCCGCGGCGATCATGGAGCGCGCGCCGATCCGGGCGCCGTCGAGCACGGTGGAGGCGTTGCCGACCAGCGCCTCCTCGCCGATGACGGCCGCGTGCACCATGCACAGATGGCCGATGGTGGCGCCGGCCCCCACGTCGGTGCCGCCGGCCGGCGTCACGTGGATCACCGAGCAGTCCTGCACGTTGGCGCCCCGCCGGATCACGATGGGGGAAAAGTCGGCGCGGATCACGGTGTTGTACCAGACCGAGGCATTCTCCTCCACCGTCACGTCGCCGATGATGCTGGCGGTGGGCGCGATGAAGGCGGTGGGGTGGATCTTCGGCGACTTGCCCTCGAAGGCGAAGAGAGGCATGGCGGGCTCCTTTCGGTCACGCTAGCATCCGGCTCCTGGACATGACAATAGGCCGGGCGTACCCTGCGCCCATGACCACGCCCAAGATCGCGGGCGTCGCGACCGCCACCCCCCGCCATCGCTTCGACCAGCGCGCCGTCCTGGACATGGCCGGCTATGCCGACGCCCAGCGGGCGGGCTTCTTCGCCAATAGCCAGATCGAGGGCCGCTACCTCTACTTCGACCCGGAGACGTTCAAGCCGGGCGTGACCCCGAGCGAGACCGTGGACGAGCTCAACGACCGCTTCCAGCGGGGCGCCGTCGAGCTGGCCACCGAGGCGGTGGCCCGGGCGATCGAGCGCGCGGGCTGGCGTCCGGAGGACGTGGACTTCATCGCCACCACCACCTGCACGGGCCGGCTCTGTCCCAGCCTCGATGCCCACCTCGTGCGGACGCTGGGGCTGCGGCCGCAGGTGCAGCGGGTGCACGTGGGCGATACCGGCTGCGCGGCGGCGCTGGTGGCGCTGCAGCAAGCGTGGAATCACCTGCGCGCGTTCCCGCGCCATCGCGCGGTGATGGTGGCGGTCGAGCTCTGCTCCGCCGCCTACTATATCGACGACCGGCTGGAGAGCGCGGTGGCGCACGCGATCTTCGCCGACGGCGCCGGCGCCATCGCGCTGTCCGGCAACGCCGACGGTCCCGCCATCGTGGAGCACCGCACGCTCTTCCGCTCCGAGCACCTGCCCGCCATGGGCTTCGAGTACCCCGGCGGACGGCCGCGGGTGGTGCTCTCCAAGGAGGTGCGGCGCATCGGCGCCGGCATGATGAAGGAGATGGCGGACCTCCTGATGGAGAGCCAGGGGCTCAAGAAGGACGACGTGCGCCACTTCGTGCTCCACTCCGCCGGCCGCCGCGTCATCGAGCAGGCGAAGAAGCTCCTCGACCTCACCGACGATCAGCTCGCCCACTCCCGCCACGTGCTCCGCGCCTTCGGCAACATGTCCTCCGCCACCGTGGTGTTCGTGCTCGAGGAGGCGCTGCGCGCGGGCGCGCCGCGGCCCGGCGACTGGGGCCTCATGATCGCGCTCGGCCCCGGCTTCGCCGCCGAGGGCGCGCTGCTGCGCTGGTAGCATGCCGCTCTGGGCGCCGCTGGCGCGGGCGGCGGGGGCCCGCGAGCTGCTCGACGGCCCGGTGCCGTTCCGCGATCTCGCCCGCAGCCTCGGCGACGTGGCGCGGCTGAACGGGATATTCGGCGGGCGCCTCGTCACCCTTCGCCACGTGCGGCATCTCCTCGCGGGATACCCGCCGGACCGGCCCGTCACCGTGCTCGACCTCGGCACCGGCAGCGCCGACATTCCGCGGGCCCTCGTCCGCTGGGCCCGCCGCGCCGGGCGGTCGCTGCGGGTGATCGCGCTCGATCTCGACGCGGCCACGCTGTCGCTGGCGCGCCGGGCCACGGTCGGCTATCCGGAGATCACCCTGGTGCGCGCCGATGCCCTCGCGCTGCCCTTCCGGCCCGGGACGGTGGACGTGGCCATCTCCGCGCTCACCCTGCATCATCTCGAGCCCGCCGCGGCCGCGGCGTGCCTGGCCGCCATGGACGAGGTGGCGCGGGCGGGCATGGTGGTGAACGATCTCGCCCGGAGCCGCGCGGCCCTGGTCCTGGTGTGGCTCGCCACGCGGGCCCTGGCCTGCGGCCCGCTGTCGCGCCATGACGGGCCCCTGTCGGTGAAGCGCGCCTATACGCCCGACGAGGTGCGCGGGCTGTGCGCGCGCGCGGGGCTGCGCGATGTGGTGATCCGCCGCTACGCGCCCCTGCTGCGGTTCTGTCTGGTGGGCGGACGCGGGCTCGCGCCGTGAGCGCCTATGACGTGATCGTGGTGGGCGGTGGCCCCGCCGGGAGCGCCACCGCCATCCTGCTCGCGGAGCGGGGCTGGTCGGTCCTGCTCCTCGACAAGGCCGCTTTTCCGCGGCCGAAGATCTGCGGCGAGTATCTCTCGCCGGAGGCGGCGCGCGTGCTCGACCGCCTGGGCGCGCTCAAGGACGTGGACGCGGCGGGCGCGCGGCCGCTCAGGGGCATGCGCATCGTGGCGCCCGACGGCACGCGGCTGGAGGGGCGCTACCCCACCGCGGGCCCGTGGCGCGGCTACCGCGACCACGCCCTCGCGGTGCCTCGCGAGATCCTGGACCGCATCCTCCTCGAGCGCGCGCGGGGGTTGACCGCGGACGCGCGCGAGCGGCATCGGGTCACCGGGCTGCGAATGGACGGGGGCGGGGTGGCGGGCGTTCAGGCCGAGGATGCCGCCGGTCGCCCCTTCGAGGTGCGCGCGCGCCTCGTGGTGGGCGCGGACGGCCGCGCCTCCGTGGTGGCGCGGGCGCTCGGGCTGGTGCGGCCGCATCGCCTGCAGCGCATGGCGCTGGTCCAGGACGTGGAAGGGCTTGCCGGCCTCGACGACATGGGCGAGATCTATGTGGACCCGCCGGACTACTCCATCATCAACCCGGTGGCGGCCGGCGTCGCCAACCTGAGCCTGGTGGTGCCCCTGGCGCACGTGCAGCCCTATCGCGGGCGGCTCGACGCCTTCTTCGCGGCGCGGCTCAAGCAGCTCCGCCACCTGGCCCCGCGTCTGGCCGGCCTGCGCGCGGCGGGGCCGCTCATGGCCATGGGACCGCTGGCCTATCGCGTGGCGGAGCCGCGCGTGGGCGGGGTGGCCCTGGTCGGAGACGCCGCGGGCTTCTACGATCCCTTCACCGGGGAAGGCCTCTACACTGCGCTGCGGGGCGCCGAGCTCCTCGCGGAAGTGGCCCACGCCGCCCTCCGGGGGGGCGAGTGCTCGCGCGCCGCGCTGGCGCACTATGCGCGGGCGTGCCGCGCGGCGTTCCGCGGCAAGGCGCGGCTCACGCGCGCGCTGCAGGCGCTGATCGCCCGCCGATTTCTCGCCGACCTCGCGGCGCACGCGCTCGCGCGCCGTCCCGCGCGCCTCGATCAGATGCTGGGCGTGCTGGGTGATTTCGTGCCCGCCGGCGCGCTTCTCCGGCCCCAGCGGCAGCCGCGCGTTTGACAGCGGCCCGCGGGATGCGTAGTGTGCAATTCGGTCTTCCGATCACCCTTCACTTATGCGAACTGAGACCCAGCCGGAAGGCAGTGCCCAGCGCCCCCGCGACGGCGGCCCGCGCGCGATCGGCCGCGTGCTGCAGACGCTCGAGGTGCTCGCCCGCCACCGCGAGGGGGAGACGCTCAGCGAGCTGAGCCAGCGGCTGGGCTCGCCCAAGTCCAGCCTCTTCTATCTCCTCCGCTCGCTCACCCGGCTGGGCTATCTCGTGCGGGGCGCCGACAGCCGCTACCGCCTGGGTCCGGGCGCCTTCACCTTCGCCATGGCGGCGCTGTCGAGCCGCGAGCTCCCGGAGCTGGCGCGGCCCTTCCTCGAGGATCTGGTGGAGCGCTGCGGCGAGACCGCGCTCATCAGCACCCTGGCCACCGACGCCCCGGTGGCGGTCTATATCGACAAGGTGGACAGCCAGAACCCGCTCCGCTACACGGTGTCGCTCGGCGAGCGCCGGCCGCTCTACTGCACGGCGGTGGGCAAGCTCTTCCTCGCCTACATGGCGCCGGAGGCGCAGGACGAGTATCTCCACAATACCCGGCTCAAGCCGGTCGCTCGCCACACCATCACCGATCGCGCCGCGCTCAAGCGGAACCTCGCCGAGATCCGGCGCACCGGGCTCTCGGTGACGCGCGAGGAAGTGGTGGAGGGGGCGGGCGGCATCGCCGCGCCCATCTTCGATCGCGAGGGTCATCTCAGCGCCGCGCTCGTGGTCGCCGGGCCCAGCCCTCGGATGAACGCGAACTTCGCGCGGCTGGCCAAGCAGGTCAAGGACACCGCGCGGTCGCTGTCCCGGGTGCTCGGCGCCGCCGATCGGCCCGGCGAGGCGCGTTGAGGTGTCGGCGGGCGCGCCGCGCGTCCGCTTCGGCATCGTTCTCCTTCCGGAGATCCTGAGCGAGTTCGGCCCCACCTGCCGCCAGGCGGAGGACGCCGGCTTCGACCTGATCGGCGTCGCCGACTCGCAGTCCGTGTTCCGCGAAGCCTACGTGAGCCTCACCCTGGCCGCGCTGGCCACCCGCCGCGCGCGCCTGGGCCCGCTGGTGAGCAATCCGGTGACCCGGCATCCCGTGGTGACCGCCAGCGCCATCTCGAGCCTGGACGAGCTGTCCGGCGGCCGCGCCGTCCTCGGGCTCGGCTCCGGAGACAGCGCGCTCTACACGGTGGGAGCGCTGCCCGCCACCCGCGCCGAGCTGGAAGAGGCCGTCGTCACCGCGCAGCGCCTCACCGCGGGGGAGGCGCTCCCGCGCGGCGAGCACACCTGGCGCGTCCGCCACGCCCGGCGCCGCGTCCCCGTCTATCTTGCCGCGGAGGGGCCGCAGACGCTCCGCCTGGCGGCGCGGGTGGCGGACGGCATCATCGTGGGGCTGGGGCTCACGCCGGACGTGGTGCGGCTCTGCTGGGAGCAGATCGAGGCGGGCGCGCGCGAGGCGGGCCGCCGCGTCGAGGATCTCGACGTGTGGTGGCTGGTCAAGTGCAATGTGGCGGAGAGCCGCGCGGCGGCGGTGGAGCCCATCAAGATGGCGCTGGCGGCGAGCGCCAACCACGCCTTCCGCTTCACCCTGGAGGGCAAGGCGCTCGCCCTCGAGCTGCACGAGCAGGTACGCGGCCTGCGCAAGGAATACGAGCCCCACCATCACGAGGTCCTGGGCGCCACCCCCAATGCGAGACTCACCGACCGCTGGGGCCTCACCGACTATCTGGCCGAGCGCTTCGCCATCGCGGGCACGCCGGACGAGTGCGCGGCCAGGGTGCGCGACGCCGCCGCGGCGGGCGCGTCCCAGCTCTTGCTGGCGGGCTTCGTCCGCGATACGCGGGCATTCATCGAGCGCTGGGGGCGGGAAGTGGTGCCGCGGGTGGGGGAGGGAGGACGGCCATGAACTTGATCTCGGAGCGCCTGGACATCGAAGAGTACGAGGAGGCGATCGAGCTCTTCTACTCGAAGGGCTGGACGGACGGGCTCCCGGTGGTGCTTCCCACCCCGCGCCGGGTGGAGGCGCTCATCGCCCATGTGGGGCGCGAGCCGCAGGAGAGCCTGGGGCCGGTGCCTCCCAAGGGCGGCCCCGCCACCATCGAGAAGCTGGCCGTCAACGCGGTGATGGGCGGATGTCGGCCGGAGCATTTTCCGGTCGTGCTGGCGGCCATGGAGGCGCTCATGGACCCCGCCCACAACCTCAACGGCGTGAGCCAGACCACCCACATGTGTGTCTCCTTGATCATCGTCAACGGGCCCATCGCCCGCGAGCTCAACTTCAACTCGCGCGACGGGGTATTCGGCAACGGCTACCGGGCGAATGCCGCGGTGGGGCGCGCGGTGCGCCTGGCCTTGTGGAACCTGGGCGGCGCCACGCCGTGGGACACGGACAAGGCCACCCTGTCCCACCCGGGCGAGTATGCCTTCTGCATCGCGGAGGAGGAGGACAATCCGTGGGCGCCGCTGCACGTGGACCGCGGCTGTCCCCCGGGCTCCGACGCCGTCACCGTCTTTGCCTGCGAGGGACCGCATAGCGTATTCTGCTACGGCACCCCCGAGGAGATGCTGCACGTGCTGGCGGACTCCATGTGTTCCCTCGGGAACAACAACATGCACGTGATGGGGCAGATGCTGGTGACCCTGAACCCGATCAATGCGGAGGAGTTCCACCGGCGTGGCTGGAGCAAGGAGGACGTCCGGCAATACCTGTGGGAGCACGCCCGCCGGCCCATCGGCGACGTGCGCGCTTGCGGGGTCGTCCACGAGCAGTTCCGCAAGATGGAGCAGGACGCCGGCCGCTATCCGCTGCGCTATGACCTGGTCAATCCCACCACGCGCGTGCCGGTGACCCGGGAGCCGAAGGACATCCACATGGTGGTGGCGGGCGGGCGGAGCTATTTCGCGTCGGTGTTGCCGGGCTGGGGCGGCTTCGGCGGCTTCGCGGTCACGCGACAGATCCGCCGGCCCGGCGGCCGCTGAAGGAGAGCGAGGACATGGAATTCCTGAGCCCGGTCTGGTCCAGCGCGATGGAAGGATCCTCCGCCAAGCGTCGCCTCCGGGGACTGGCGGGGGCGACGGTGGCCATCGTGGACGACAACCTCGACATCCCGTTCACCACGCGGCTCGAGGTCCTGCTCGCGGAGCGCGCGGGGGCCACCGTGAGACGCCTGGTGAAGCCCTCGGGCACCGCGCCCTCGCCGCCCGCCCTCATCGACGACGCCGCCCAGGCCGACGTCGCCGTGGTCGGCATCGGCCTCTGAGGGTCCTGCACGTCGGGCAGTGTGCTCGACGCGGCCTCGCTGGAGAAGCGAGGGGTCCACACGGTGACCGTGGTGTGGGACAACTTCGAGAAGGCGGCCCGGATGCAGGCGCGCCTGCAAGGAGTGCCGGACCTCATGCTGCTGGTGATCCCGCACCGCAAGGGCGGGGAGACCGCCGATGATCAGCGAAACAAGGCCGAGGCCGCCCTCGGCGAGATGCTCACCAAGCTGATCGAACCGATCTGACGCGAAAGGGGCATTCGATGAAGAAGCTCGCGTGTCTGAGCCTGGCCCTCACCTTCCTCGCGGTGGCGGCGGGCGGCGCTGCCCTGGCGCCCGCTCCCGTGGCCGCCCAGGCGAAGACCATAGTCTGGAATCTTCCCACCGTGGCGGCGCCGACCTACTACCACACCGTCAACTACAATGCGTTCGCCGCCAAGCTGAAGGAGAAGTCCGGCGGCCGGATGGAGATTCGCGTCCACCCCGCCTCCTCGCTCTATCCGGGGCCGGAGCTCATCCCCGCCGTCCTCGACGGCCGCTCCGAGGTGGGCACCGTCCTCGCGTCGTACCTCACCGACGTGCTCCTCGAGATGGGGCCGCTGGAGCTGCCCTTCATGACGTCGAGCATCGAGGAGCACAAGAAGGCGGCGCTGCAGCTCCGGCCGTTTTACACCGAGATGCTGGCCAAGAAGGGGCTCAAGCTCCTCTCCATCAACACCTGGCCGTCGCAGCAGATCTTCTCCAGCGTGCCCATCCGCACCGTGGCCGACTGGAAGGGCAAGAAGATCCGCGTGTACGGCGCCGACTCCGCCAACGTCACCCGCCTCCTGGGCGGGTCGCCGGTCAACATCGCCTTCGGCGAGGTCTACTCCGCGCTCGAGAAGAAGACGGTGGACGGGGCCATGACCTCCGCCACCAATGCCGAGCCCATGAAGTTCTTCGAGGTGGCGAAGTTCCTCGACTACTGGTACCTCGCCGGCGCCGCGCAGGAGTGGCTGGTGGCGAACCAGAAGGCGTGGGACGGCCTCCCCAAGGATTTGCAGCAGGCGGTCATGGACGCCCTCAAGGACTCCAATCTCGAGGAGAAGGAGTGGCAGGACGCCGCCGCTGCCGAGGAGCGCACGCGCAAGCGGCTGCCCGAGCTGGGCATGACCATCGTGGATCCCTCCAAGGAGGAGATGGCCAAGGCGCGGCAGATCGCGAAGGCGGCGTGGGACACCTGGCTCCAGCGCACGGGGCCCGACGGCAAGCGGGGACTCGAGCTGGCGCTGAAGGCGCTGGGCCGGTAACCGCCTCCGCGTGATCGCGAGGGCGTCGAAGGCGGCGGCGCTGCTCTCGGGCCTGGCCACCCTGGTCCTGGCGCTGCTCATCTCCTTCGACGTCCTCATGCGGTACTTCTTCAATCGCCCGCAGCTGCTCGTGGACGAGCTCGGCCCCTTCCTCCTGCTCCTGGTGATATTCGGGGCCGCCGCCCAGACCTATCGCGTGGGCGGCCACGTGCGCGTGGACCTGGTGACGTCCCACCTGCCGCCGCCGGCGCGCGCGTGGCTGCGTCTCCTCAACCTCGCGCTGGGGCTCGTCTTCCTCGCGGTGGTGATCTGGGTCACCGGCCAGTCGGCGCTCACCGCGTACCGCTACGGCCGCGTCTCCGCGGTGCTGCTCTACCCGCTGTGGGTGCCGATGCTCCTCATTCCCGCCGGCCTCTTCCTCATGGCCCTCTGCATGGTGGAGACGCTCCGCCGCCAGCTTCGCGCCGCGCGGGGCCCGCGGGCCCGCCGCGACGAGGTGCCGCCCTCGCCCGAGGCCATGTGAGCGAGGCCGGGCTCGGCGCGCTGCTGATCGCGCTGATGTTCCTGCTGTTCGCGATGGGCATGGAGATCGCCCTCGCCATGGGCATCGTGGGCGTCCTGGGGCTCCTCTACCTCAAGGGCTGGACGGTAGGGCTCGGCGTGGTGGGCTCCATCGCGTGGTCCAACGCCACCAGCTTCACCTTCGTGGCCGTGCCCCTCTTCGTGTTCATGAGCGGGATCCTCTTGCACTCCGGCATCGGCAAGGGCCTCTTCACCGCGGTGGCGCGCTGGGTGGGTTTTCTGCCCGGCGGGCTCGCGGTGGCCAGCATCTTCTCCTGCGCCATCTTCGCGGCGGTGTCGGGCTCCAGCGTGGCCACCGCCGCCACCATCGGCATGATCGCCATTCCCGAGATGGAGCGCCGGGGCTACGCCAAGCCGCTCATCATCGGCTCCATCGCCGCGGGCGGGACGCTCGGCATCCTCATCCCGCCCTCGGTGCCCATGATCATCTACGGCGTGATGACGGAGACCTCGGTCGGCCACCTCTACATGGCCGGCATCATCCCCGGCATCGTGCTGGCGCTGCTCTTCGCGGGCTGGGTGATGGGCTATGCCGCGTACTGGCCGGAGTCGGCGCCGCGCATGGCGTCGGACCGCGGGACGTTCAGAGAGAAGCTGAGGTCGTTCGGCGAGGTGGCGCCGGTGGCCATCCTCATCTTCACCGTGCTCGGCTCCATGTATCTCGGCATCGTGACGCCGACGGAGGCGGCCGCGCTCGGCACCGTGGTGGCCCTGATGCTGGCCCGCTGGTACGGCCACCTCAGCTGGGCCACGTTGAACCAGGCGTTCCAGGAGACGGTGCGCACCACCGCCATGGTCATGCTCATCATCGTCTTCGCGGCGATCTTCTCCCACGTGATCGCGCTCCTCGGCGCGCCGAAGGCGCTGCTGACCCTGGTCACCGGGCTGGGGCTGCCCAAGTGGGCCTTCTTCTCCGCGGTGTTCGCCTTCCTCCTCGTGATCGCCTACGCGCTGGAGGAGCTGTCCGTGATGATCATCCTGCTCCCCATCCTCTTCCCGCTCATCACCGGGCTCGGCTTCGACCCGGTATGGTTCGGCATCATCATGGTGGTGTGGCTGGAGATCGGGTTCATCACCCCGCCGGTGGGGCTGAACCTCTTCGTGATCCAGAACCTGATGCCGGGCTGTCGCGCCCGGGACATCACCGTCGGCACCACTCCCTACGTCGTGCTGATGATCGTGCTGGTGGCGCTGCTCTTCGCCTTCCCGGATCTCGCACTGTGGCTGCCCCGGCAGATGATGACGGGGCCGCGCTGACGCGCGCTCAGCGGCTCCGGCCGCCGCGCCGGCGGCGGGCCGCCACGCGGTCGTCGTCCTCGGAGGCGGGCGCCGCGCCGGCCATCACCGAGGACAGGTTGGCGTCCCGCAGCGGGCGGCCGATATGGTCGCGGATCCACCGGGCGTCCCACCACTCGAGCGGCGTCACCGGGATGCCGTGGATCAGGACCTCATAGTGGAGGTGGTCGCCGACGGCGAGCCCGGTGGAGCCGGTGCGGCCCAGCTCCTGCCCCTTCTCCACCTTGTCGCCTTCCTTGACCGAGAGCGAGGAGAGGTGGGCGTAGAGCGTCTGCAGTCCCCAGCCGTGGTCCAGGACCACCGTGGTGCCGTAGATGGTGAGCGGCGCCGCGAAGACGACCACGCCGGAGTTGGCGGCGGGAACCGGGCTGTGCCGGCTGGAAGCGAGATCGAAGCCCAGGTGCACCTGCACGTCCACTTCCTGACCCTGGTAACGGTACGAGCGCGTCTCCGCGAAGTTCGAGAACACCTTGGTATTGCGCGGCTGCACGAAGGCGCCCTCCCACAGGGGACGGGGCTGGCTGCGGGCGGCGAGCTCGCGCTTGGTCTGCTCCGCGGCCTTGCGCTGGTCGCGGTTGATCCGGAGAAAGGCGGGAACGAGCTCGGCGGGGCCCGCGTTCGCCTTCTCGGGAAGGAGCTCCGCCACCTTGTCCCGGAGAAACTCCTCCTTCAGCTCGATGGTGTCGCGGGGGAAGCGCTTCGCCTTGATCTCGGCCGGCACGCCGCGCGTCACCGAGTTGCCCGCCTCGTCCTGGGCCAGCACGCTCACGCTGGCGCGGGCGGCCAGGTCCCACGGCAGCGCGAGCATCGCCACCATCACGCCGGTGCCCTCGGGGCCGGCGGGCACGGCGGGAAAGAAGACGCCGCCGGCATTCACGCCCACGCGCGAGGCGCCCCGGGCGCGCAGCGCCACCAGCCCGCCGCCGCCCTGGGCGAGATAGCGGGTGCTCCCCAGCACCTCCAGCGTGGGCGGCGTGAAGTCGAGCGTGACGGGGACGGTGAGCACCGGCCGGTCGTCGACGCGGAGGAGGCGCCAGAAGTTATCGCGCGCGCGGACCTCCAGCGTCGCCTGTCCCTCGCGCAACCCGGTGGCCCGCCCTTCCACCGTGAGATCGAGGCGCTGCTCGGCGGGAGCGCCGGTGAAGGTGGGACTGGCCAGGATCGCGCGGCCCTGACCTTGCACCAGCCGCAGCTCCGCGCTCACCAGGCCGCCCCTCGCCGCGCGCAGCACCACGGTGAGCGGGGTCTTCACCCCGAGAAAGCGCGGAGTGGGCACGAGCTCGGCCTGGACGCTGGGAACGGTTTGCCGCCAGGCGAGGACGGACACGCCCCCCACGATCGCGAGCGCGGGCAGGAGCACGAGGAACAGCCAGAACTTCGCGCCGGGGCGTGCCACCGACCGATCATACCGACCCCTCCGGGAGCCGTCAATTTCCGTGATAGAAGAGGCCATGCTCGGGCGCGCGCTCCACGCGGCAGCGGCGGTGGGATTCGGCGTCAGCGCGCTCATGCATCTGGCGAGCTTCACCCCGCTGGGAGAGCGGATTGGCGACGCCTGGGTGCTGGCGCTGTTTCTCGGCGCGTTCGGCCTCCTCGGCGCCATGCTGGTCCGGCTGCGCGGCGGTGACACGCCGGCGCGGGACTGGAAGCACCTCCGGATCTACGACTGGCGGGCGCTCGCCCGACGCGTGCCGCTACCGCTCCGCGCCCTGGTGGCCGCCACCGCCGCCTACTCGGTGCTGAACTTCGGCCTGTCGCTCCTGTCCGAGGCCGGGTCCGTTCGCATCGCCTCGGGCCAGCTACTCCTGTTCTACCTGATCCCGCTGGTCTATTTTCGCTTCGTGGATCCCGCGCGGCCCGCCAATTGATGGCATACGTGCGCCGGCGACGGGTGGCGTGCTACGGTCCCGACCATGTCCGGCCCGAGGCCGTGATGGAGCGACGCACCTTCCTGGCGCTGGTCTCAGGCACTCTTCTCGCCGCGCCGCGCGCCGCCCAGGCGCAGCCACCGCCGCGGATAGGGTTCCTGAGTGCAAACTCCCGCGCGGCGATGGCGGCGCGCACCGACGCCTTCCGGCAAGGTCTGGGCGAGCTGGGGTACGTGGAAGGGCGAAACATCCTCATTGAATACCAATATGCGGCGGGAAGGCTCGATCGGCTCCCCGCGCTCGCGGCCGACCTGGTGCGTCTGAAGGTCGCCGTCATCGTCACGGAGGGCACCACCGCGACTCGTTTTGCCAAGGAAGCCACTTCGACGATTCCCATCGTCATGGCGCAGGATCCGGATCCGGTCGGGACCGGGTTCGTTGCCAGTCTTGCGCGGCCGGGCGGAAATATCACCGGACTGTCCAACTTTCGCCCGGAGCTCGGCGGAAAACGACTGGAGCTTCTCAAGGAGGCGGTTCCCAAGCTCGCCCGCGTAGCCGTCCTCGGCACTTCGACCACCCCGGGCACCCCGCAATCTTTAAAAGAGACCGAACGCGCCTCGAATGCACTCGGGGTGCAGCTTCAATACCTGGACGTACTCGGTTCCAAGGACATCGAGACGGTCTTCGGGGTCGCGAGCAAGGGAGGCGCTGATGCCGTCCTCGTGCTCGGGAGCCCGTTCCTCCTTTCTAACCGCACGCAGACTACCGACCTCGCGGCAAAGAGCCGGCTCCCGGCGATCTACTACACCGCAGAGTTCGTTCAAGACGGCGGGCTCATGAGCTACGGCGTGAGCAGTGCCGATCTGTTCCGGCGCGCGGCCGGCTATGTGGATCGGATCTTGAAGGGCGCGAGGCCCGGCGACCTTCCCATCGAGCAGCCCACCAAGTTCGAGCTGGTCATCAATCTCAGGACCGCCAAAGCGCTGGGCCTCACGATCCCTCAGCCGCTACAGCTGCGGGCGGATCGGGTGATGGAGTGACGGAGGGACGCTGGCTGTGATGGAGCGACGCGCCTTCCTGGCGATGGTCGGCGGTGGCCTCCTCGCCGCGCCGCCCGCCGCCGAGGCGCAGCTGGCATCCAAGGTGTACCGGATCGGTCTTCTTGCGACCGGCACGCCCGCCGATACATCTTCCCGCCTCGAGACCTTTCGGCAAGCGCTGAGAGACCTGGGGTATGTGGAGGGTCGGAACCTCGCGATCGAGTCCCGCTGGGGCGAGGGACGGGCCGAGCGGTTCTCCGACCTCGCCGTCGCGCTCGTGGGTCTCAAGGTCGATATGATCGTGGCAACAAGTACCCCGGCGGCCCTCGCCGCAAAAGAGGCTTCCAGCACGATCCCCATCGTCTTCGTTACGGCCGCCGACCCGGTGGGCTCGGGGCTGGTGGCCGGCATCGCTCGCCCGGGCGGGAACGTAACGGGGGTCTCGCTCCTCGCCCCTGAGATGGTGGCGAGGCAAATGCAGCTCCTCAAGGAGGCCGTGCCTAAAGTTTCACACGTCGCGGTGCTCGCGAATCCGACCCTCAAATACAACCCGTCCCTGGTCAAGGAGGCGGAGTCGGCGGCTCGATCGCTGAAGATACAGTCTCGAATCCTGGGGGTGTCAGGGCCCGACGCGCTCCACAGTGCCCTTTCGGCGGTCACCAAGCAACGTCCGGACGCTCTCTTCGTGCTGTTCGACCCGGTGATGTTCGGTTACCGAACGCGGATCACGGAGTTCGCGAGCAAGAACCGGCTGCCCTCGATGTACCCGCATCGAGAATATGCGGAGTCCGGTGGGCTCATGGCCTATGGGGTGGACCTCCGCGACAACTACCGGCGCGCGGCCAGCTACGCGGACAGGATCCTCAAGGGGGCGAAGCCCGGCGACCTGCCCGTGGAGCAACCGACGAGGTTTGAGCTGGTGATCAACCTCAAGACGGCCAAGGCTCTCGGTCTCACGATTCCACGGTCAGTGCTGGCGCGGGCGGATCAGGTGATCGAGTGATGGACCGAAGAACCTTCATCTCCGGCGTCAGCGTCGGCCTCCTCGCCGCGCCGCTCGCCGCCCAGGCGCAGCCGGCGGGGAAGGCGTGGCGAATCGGTGTGCTCTCGGCGGGTTCGTCTTCCGCTACTAGGGAGGCCAACATCGACGCGTTCAAACAAGGGCTCCGCGAGCTCGGCTATGTGGAAGGTCATAACATCGTGATTGAGTCCCGATGGGGGGCGGGGAAGTACGAAAGCCTCCGGGGCCTTGCTGCCGAGCTGGTCCGTCTGAAAATGGACGTCATTGTCACGGTGGCGGTGCCAGCGATCCGGGCGGCCAAGGAAGCGACCAGTACGATCCCCATCGTCATGGCGGTCGTTGTTGATCCGGTGGCGACTGGTCTCGTTGCCAGCTTCGCGCGGCCGGGAGGGAACATCACCGGGCTGTCGGTGAGGACCCCTGAGCTGGTGGGTAAGCAGTTGGGGATGCTCAAGGAGATCGTTCCCAAGGCCTCACGGGTGGCTGTCCTCTGGAATCCCGAGAATCCAGGCAACCTTCCGCAATTGAGAGCGGCGGAGCTTGCGGCCCAAACATTGGGGATGCGACTGCAATCCCTGGAGGCGCGCAGCCCTCGTGAGATCGACGCCGCCTTTGCGGCGATGACCGAGGAGGCGGCAGGCGCGGTCGTCGTCCTCGTAGACGTGATGTTCATCGATCAGCGGACACGAATCGCAGAGCTCGCGGCGACCCGCCGTCTGCCGGCCGTGTATGGGCAAGTGGAGCATGTGGCGTCCGGCGGCCTGATGGCCTACGCCCCGAGTTTCCGCGACAACTACCGTCGTGCCGCGGTCTACGTCGACAAGATCCTCAAAGGCGCCAAGCCCGGCGACCTTCCCATCGAGCAGGCGGCCAAGTTCACGCTGGTCATCAACCTCAAGACCGCCAAGACGCTCGGCCTGACGATCCCGCCGACGCTGCTCCTGCAGGCGGATCAGGTGATCGAGTGACCGAGGCTCGGACTACGAAGTCAGGACGTTAGCGCGCGCTATGTCCTCCAGGGCCCGGGCATTTGACACCCGGACGCCCCTTCTTATAGAGTGATGCGGGTTTGTACCCGAAAGCACAACCATGTCCCGACTCGTCTGGCTGATTCCGCTCTTCCCGCTCCTCGGTAGCGCGGTCAACGCGCTCTTCGGGCGGGTCGTCGGACATCAGGCGCACTGGATCGCCGTCCCCGCGCTGGCCGCTTCCTTCCTCACCTCGTGCGCCGTCTTCGCGCGCGTCTGGTCGGGCGAGACCTTCGTGGGCGAGCTGTTCCCGTGGATCGCCGCCGGCACGTTCAAGGCCGGGCTCACCGTGCAGGTGGACCAGCTCACCGCGGTGATGCTGCTGGTGGTGACCGGGGTGGGCTTCCTCATCCATCTCTACTCCGCCGGCTACATGCACGGCGATCCGGGCTACGCCCGCTTCTTCACCTATCTGAACCTCTTCGTGTTCTCGATGGTGATGCTGGTGCTGGCGGGCAACTTCCTCGTCCTCTACGTCTTCTGGGAGGCGGTGGGCCTCTGCTCGTACCTCCTCATCGGCTTCTGGTACGAGAAGAAGTCCGCCGCCGACGCGGGCAAGAAGGCCTTCATCGTGAACCGGGTGGGGGACTTCGGCTTCGGGCTGGGCATCATGCTGATCTGGGTCACCTTCGGCACCCTCGACTACGGCGCCGTATTCGGCAAGGCGGACGCCTCGGTGAGCGTGGGGACCTATACCGCCATCGCGCTCCTTCTCTTCATGGGCGCCTGCGGCAAATCCGCCCAGCTCCCGCTCCACACCTGGCTGCCCGACGCGATGGAAGGCCCCACGCCGGTGTCGGCGCTCATTCACGCCGCCACCATGGTGACGGCGGGGGTGTACATGGTGGCGCGGTGTCACAAGCTCTTCGAGATGGCGCCGGTGTCGCTGGAGGTGGTGGCCTGGGTGGGCGGGATCACCGCGCTCTTCGCCGCCACCATCGGCCTCGTGCAGACCGACATCAAGCGCGTGCTCGCCTATTCCACCATCAGCCAGCTCGGCTACATGTTCGTGGGCGTCGGGGTAGGGGCGTACGCGGCGGGCATCTTCCACCTGGTCACCCACGCCTTCTTCAAGGCGCTCCTCTTCCTCGGCGCGGGGAGCGTGATCCACGGTCTCCACGGGGAGCAGGACCTGCGCAAGATGGGCGGGCTCAAGTCGAAGATGCTCACCACCACCATCACCTTCCTGGTGGGCGCCCTGGGGCTGGCCGGCGTGCCGCCCCTGGCGGGCTTCTTCTCGAAGGACGAGATTCTCGCCGCCACCTTCTTCGAGGGGCACCGCCTCCTCTTCCTCATCCTGCTCGCGGGCGCCTTCATGACCGCCTTCTATACCTTCCGCCTGGTCATCCTCGCGTTCTTCGGGGCGCCGCGGATGAGCCAGGAAGCGCGCCGTCACGTGCACGAGTCGCCCGCGGTGATGACGCTGCCGCTGGTGGTGCTGGCGGTGCTCACCGTGGTGGCGGGCGTGGCCCTGGGCGCGCCCTCGTCGCACGGCACCGTCTTCTCCCGCTTCCTGGCGCCCGTGCTGCCGCTGGCCGAGGAGGAGCACGGCGCGGCCGGCAAGGTCATCCTCCTCGTCTCCGTGCTGGTGGCGGTGGCGGGCGTGTTCTTCGCCTGGGTGATGTACGGGCGCCGGCCGGTGAAGGCGGATGAGATCGGGGAGCCGCGCAACGCGCTCCACACGCTCCTGCTGAACAAGTACTACGTGGACGAGCTGTACGACGCCGCCATCGTGAACCCGCTCCTCCGGCTCTTCCGCTGGTCCGCGCGGGTGTTCGACCTCCGCGTGATCGACGGAATCGTCAACGGGGTGGGGAGCATGGTGGTGGGCTGGGCCCGCTCGCTCCGCCGCGTGCAGACGGGCTTCGTGATGAACTACGCGCTCACCATGCTCCTGGGCGCGCTGGCCGTGGTCGCCTTCCTCCTCGCGCGCGGCCCCCGATGAGGGGCATGCTGCTCTCGGCGGTCGTCTTCGTGCCCGCCCTCGGCGGGCTGCTCATCGCCCTGCTGCCGCGAAATCGCGAGGGCCTGGTCAAGCAGGCGGCCCTGGTGGTGGCGCTGCTCACCTTCGCGGTGTCGCTGCCCGTCTACTTCGGCTTCGACGCGCGGGTGGCCGACTACCAGTTCCAGGAGCGGCGGCCGTGGTTGCCGACGCTGGGCATCAGCTATCACCTGGGCGTGGATGGCATCAGCCTCCTCCTCGTGCTCCTGACCACCTTCCTGATGCCGCTCACGCTCCTGGCCTCCTGGCACTCCATCGAGAAGCGATGGAAGGAGTTCGCCGTCACATGCTGCTCCTGGAGACGGGAATGCTGGGGGTGTTCGTGGCCCTGGACCTCTTCCTGTTCTACGTCTTCTGGGAGGCCATGCTGATCCCGATGTACCTGATCATCGGGATCTGGGGCGGGACCAATCGCGTGTACGCGGCGGTGAAGTTCGTCCTCTACACGCTGGCGGGCTCGGTGCTGATGCTGGTCGCCATCCTGGCGCTGTTCTTCCAGCACGGCGCCGCCACCGGCAACTACACGTTCGACCTGCCCCTGCTCGCCCAGTACGTGCTGCCGGGCGGCCAGACCCAGAACCTCCTCTTCCTCGCCTTCGCGCTGGCCTTCGCCATCAAGGTGCCGATGTTCCCCTTCCACACCTGGCTCCCCGACGCGCACGTCGAGGCGCCCACTCCGGGCAGCGTGATCCTCGCCGGCGTGCTTCTGAAAATGGGGACCTACGGCTTCCTCCGCTTCTGCCTGCCGCTCTTTCCCCAGGCCAGCATCACCTTCGCGCCGTGGGTGATCGCGCTGGCGGTGATCGGCATCCTCTACGGCGCCTGGGTGTCCACCGTGCAGGCCGACATCAAGAAGCTGGTGGCCTACTCCAGCGTGAGCCACCTGGGCTTCGTGATGGTGGGCGTGTTCGCGCTCAATCCCCAGGGCCTCGTGGGCGGGATCATCCAGATGGTGAACCACGGGCTCAGCACCGGCGCGCTCTTCCTCCTCGTGGGCATGATCTACGAGCGCCGCCACACCCGGCTCATCGAGGACTACGGCGGCCTGTGGAAGGTGATGCCCGCCTTCAGCGTCATCTTCCTGGTGGTGACCTTCTCCTCCATCGGGCTGCCCGGCCTCAACGGGTTCGTGGGGGAGTTCCTCATCCTGGTGGGGGCCTTCCAGTGGAACCGCACCGTGGCCGCGCTCGCCACCACCGGCATCATCTTCGCCGCGGTGTACATGCTGTGGATGTACCAGCGCGTGTTCTTCGGCGAGATCACGCGGGAAGAGAATCGCCACCTCCGGGATCTGAGCGTGCGCGAGTGGGTGGTGCTGGTGCCGGTGCTGGTGTTCATCGTGTGGATCGGCGTCTATCCTGCCCCCTTCACCGGTCTCACGGAGGCGAGCGTGCAGGCCCTCATCAGCCAGGTGCAGGCCAAGGCCGCCGCCACCGCCGCGCTGGCGGCGCGCTAGCCCATGAATCCCACCCTCGCCGCGCCCGCCCTCGTGGCTCCGGTGATCAGCTTCCAGGCCATCGGGCCGGTGCTGGTGCTGGCCATCACCGCGCTGGCGCTCCTCGTCCTCGACCTGCTGCCCCCGCGCGACCGCAAGGAGCACCTCGGCGTGGTGGGCCTGGCGGGGATCGTGGGCTCGCTGGTGGTCTCGCTCTACCTCTGGGGCGCCGACGAGCGCGCCTTCAAGGGGATGGTGATCCTCGACGGTTTCGCCATCTTCTTCAACCTGGTGATCGGCTTCGGGGTGGGCCTGGTGCTGCTGCAGTCGCTCGACTATGCGCGCCGCCAGGGCGCGGGGTCCGGCGAGTTCTATATCCTCGTCATCCTCGCTGCGGTGGGCATGACCCTGATGGCGGGGGCCGGCGACCTCATCGTGGTGTTCCTCGGCCTCGAGACCATGTCGCTGGCGCTCTACGTGCTGGCGGGGTCGTTCCGGGGCCGCATCGAGTCCGGCGAGGCCTCGATGAAGTACTTCCTGCTCGGCGCGTTCGCCTCCGGCTTCTTCCTCTACGGAATCGCCCTCGTGTACGGCGCCACCGGCTCCACCAATATCGACCGCATCGCCGCCGCCATCGGCTCGGGAAGCGCGCGGGACCCGCTGCTGGTGGTGGGCTTCGGCCTCCTGGTGGTGGGCTTCGGCTTCAAGATCTCCACCGTTCCGTTCCACATGTGGGTCTCCGACGTGTATCAGGGCGCGCCGACCTCCATCACCGTCCTCATCGCCACCGGCTCCAAGGCCGCCGCCTTCGCGGCGCTGATGCGCGTGCTGCTGGTGGCGCTGCGGCAGGGCCAGGCGGACTGGGCGCTGCTCATGTGGGGGCTGGCGGTGCTGAGCATGACGGTGGGCAATGTGGTGGCCATCGCCCAGCAGAACGTCAAGCGCATGCTGGCGTACTCTTCCGTCGCCCACGTGGGCTATATCCTGGTGGGCGTGGTGGCGGGAGGGGCGCCGGGCAATGCCGGCGTGCTCTTCTATCTCCTCGCCTACACCTTCACCACCGCGGGCGCCTTCGGCGTGGTCCTGCTCCTCGAGCGGAGCGGCCGCGAAGCGGTGGAGACAGACGATTTCGCCGGGCTGGCCACGCGGCACCCGGTGATCGCGCTGGTGATGACGATCTTCCTCCTCTCGCTGGTCGGCATCCCGCCCACCGCCGGCTTCGTGGGGAAGTTCTATCTCTTCGGCGCCGCGGTGCGCTCGGGCTATGTGTGGCTGGCGGTGCTCGGCGTGCTCAACTCCGCCATCGCCGCTTACTACTACCTCCGCATCGTGGTGGTGATGTACATGCGGGAGCCGGAGGGCGCCCCCACCACTCTGGTGCCGTCGTGGGGCGGCTCGCTCGCCCTCCTCGTCGCGCTCTGCGGGGTGGTGTGGCTGGGCGTGATGCCGGCGCCGTATTTCGATCTCGCCCAGACCGCCCTCGCCCCGCTCCTCCGGTAAGGCGCCCGGCCGGTCCGGCGCCGCGCCATGGCGGTCAGGTTCCCGTATCGCGGCTGGCTCTTCGACCTCGACGGCACCCTCTACCTGGGCGAGCGCCTCATTCCCGGCGCCGACGAGGTGGTGGCCGCGCTCCGCGCCGAGGGCCGGCGCCTCGCCTTCCTGACCAACAAGCCGCTGGAAACGCGCGCGGACTATGCGCGCAAGCTCGTGCGCCTCGGCATCCCGGCGGACGCGGAGGAGGTGATCACCTCCTCCCTGGTGCTGGCCCGGCATCTCCGCGGCCTCGATCCCGGCGCGCCGGTGTACGTGATCGGCGAGCCGCCGCTGCTGGCGGAGCTGCGCGCGCACGGCTTCGAGGTGCGCGACGACGAGCGCGTGCGCTGGGTGGTCATTGCCTTCGACCGCACCTTCACCTATGCCAAGCTGAACACCGCGCTGCAGGCGGTGAAGGGGGGCGCGCGCCTCATCGCCACCAATCCGGACCGCACCTGTCCGGTGGAGGGCGGCGAGGTTCCCGACTGCGCGGGCATGATGGCGGCGGTGGAGGCGGTGACGGACCGGAAGGTGGAGATCATCGTGGGGAAGCCCTCGCCGATCATCCTCGCGGTGGCTCTCGCCGCGCTCGGCGTGAGCGCGGCGGACGCGGTGATGGTGGGCGATCGCATCGAGACCGACGTGATGATGGGGAAACAGAGCGGGCTCGCCACCATGCTCGTGCTGAGCGGGATCACGCAGCCCGACGACCCGCGAATCCCCCGCCTCGCTCCCGACCACGTGATACGATCCGTCCGAGATATTCTGTCGTGAGCACATCATGATCCAGAGCCGGCTCGCGGGCATCGACCAGACACCGTTCAACGTGGTCGTGGTCGGGGGCGGTATGGCCGGCGCGGGCATCGCGCGCGACCTCGCCCTGCGCGGCGTCTCCGTCGCGCTCTTCGAGAAAGGCGACTTCGCCTCCGGCACCTCGTCGAAGTCCTCCAAGCTCATCCACGGCGGCCTGCGCTACCTGGAGCTGGGGGATTTCAAGCTCGTGCGCGAGTCGCTCCGCGAGCGGAAGACACTGGAGCGCGTGGCGCCGCACCTGGTGCGGCCGCTGCCTTTCCTGGTCCCGGTATTCAGGGGCAGCCGGCGCGGCCTCGTCCTGGTTCGCATCGGCATGTGGCTCTACGACCTCCTCACGCCCGGCAAGGCCACCGAGCGCTACCGCACCCTGCGGGCGGTGGAGACGCTCGCCATGGAGCCGAATATCCGGGCCGAGGATCTCAAGGGGGCGGGGTACTACTTCGACGACCTCCTCCTCTTTCCGGAACGAATGTGCCTGGAAAACATTCTGTCCGCCGCGCGTCACGGCGCGCGCGTCCACAACTATTGCCAGGTGGAGGAGGTCGTGAAGGGGGCCCGTGGTCTAGACGGCGTGCGGGTGCGGGATCTCCTCACCGATCAGGTGTTCTCGGTGCGCGCCTCCGTCGTCATCAATGCGGCGGGCCCCTGGGCCGACCGCGTGCGCGAGATGGCGGGCGTGACCCGGACCACGCCCCGCGTGGTCCGCACCACCAAGGGCATCCACTGCCTGCTGCCCCGGCTCACCGAGCGCGCCGTCTATCTCTCCTCCGACTCCGACGAGCGGATGATCTTCGTGATCCCGTGGCGCGACTTCTCGCTGGTGGGGACGACCGACACCGACTTCGCCGGCGATCCCGACCGGATCTGGGCCACGCGCGAGGAGGTGGAGTATCTCCTGAGCGCGGTGCGCCGCGTGCTGCCGGACCCGCGAGTGACCCTCGACCACGTGGCCTATACCTATGCGGGGGTGCGGCCGCTCTCGTTCGAGGCGGGCGCCCCTGCCTCCAAGGTGTCACGCGACCACAAGGTGGTCCTCGAGGGGCCCGAGGGCCGGTTCCTCACCGTGACGGGGACCAAGCTCACCTGCTTCCGCAGCCTGGCCGAAGAGGTGGGCGATCTCGTGATGGCGCGGCTGGGCCGCCGCCAGCCGTCCACCTCGGCGCGCCTCAGCCTGGATGGGCTGGACGAGGACGTGGCCAAGCTGGAG
>DASRWT010000136.1:0-19407 GCA_035654455.1 Candidatus Nitrosocosmicus sp.
GTGTCCCGCAACCGTCTAACAACGCGTTAGAGGCGGACGCGCCGCGACGGCGCGCCGCTCAACGCGAGCGTTAGCGAGACCGGGCTGCCACGAATGCCGAGCGCCAAGGGTCTCCGCGTGGAGACTCATCACGGTGGGACCGCACGGACTCGGAGATGAATGACTCGCAAATCAAGGGGGCTGAGATGAAGGGTCAGGGAAAGGTGAAGGGCATTCTCGTCGAGGGCAACGACGGACACGAGTACCTGCTCGGATTCGGGCCGGACAACTCCCCGATCTTCAGCCGCCGCCGAGGGGACGGCACGTTTGAGCCGTTGCAGGATGTATGGCGAGCGTCCAAAGTAGCCATCACGCAAATTGGCCATACGGGTGGCCTGATAGGACCGGGCATGGGGAACAACACGTGGCTTTGGGGCGCCTTTCGAGCGGCTCTTCAAGCGTTCCCTCCGCTACCGACATGGCCGACTTTGTCCGCGTGAAGCAGGACGACGATCGGGGCGCCATGCTGGGCCCCGCGCTCCACGCCGCCGCGAATGCGTTGTGTGAACGGCTTCGTTCCGCTGGCGCGGGCTCGTTCATGGCAACCGAGGCGCAGCACGCTGCACTTGCAACTTCCTTTGGGCGGCCCCTTCCTCAGTGGCTGAGCGCTCTACTCCAGAACTACTCGCTCTGCGGTGCGGAGCTATTCTGGCAGGCCTATCCTCCCGAGGATGATTTCGACGGACGGAGCTACATCATCCTCGCCGACCCGGGCAACATGGCCGCTGAATCAACCGAGCTCACGCCGGGGCGCGATATTCTCCCTCTCGGGTTCGTCTGCATCGCGGCGGATGGTGACGGCATCGGCGATCCGTATTTCATCCCTCTCGAGAAAGAAGACCCGCCCGTGTATCAGGTCCATCACGACAATACTCCGGCGGAGCACCAGATCGGGCCGCACCCGGGGAGACTGGTGGCCCACCACCTCTCCGACTTTCTGAACATGCTCATGCCGACGGCGTCAACTGGCTGACTGCGGCCATGGACGAGAGATCCCGCGCCTCCGGCGAGCGGCCGGGCCCGGCCCGCGGATAGGCTACAATCGCCTCCAAAGGAGGGGCCGATGCGGCTCGTGACCTTTGCCCTGGTCCTGCTCTTCGCCTCACTAGGCTCCGCCCAGGTGGCGCCATTCGAATTCAATGGCGTCGCGCTGGGATCCGATCTCGCGTCCATCGAGCGCACATCCCGGTTCTCGTGCATGGAGCAGCCGAGCGCGGTCGCGGACCAGGTCTGCCGCCTCAAGTCCGGTGAGCGCGAGACCATCGCCGATGCCCCGATGAAGGGGCTCTTCCTCTATTTCTACGCGGGCAAGCTCGAGATGATCTCCCTCACCCTCGATCCAAAGCACTTCCCCGACGTCGTGGGCGCGCTGACGAAGCGGTATGGCACGGGAAGCACAGAAACCGAGACGGTGCAGAATCTCACCGGCGGAACGTTCGAGAACAAGATCTACTCCTGGCGCCGAAACAAGGCGACGCTCGAAGCGCAGACCTACGGCCGGAACCTCGAGACGTCCTCGGTGATCTATCGCACCGACTTCTCGCTGGAGGAGTACACGCGGCGGAGCGCCGCGAAGCCGGCGGGTCGCTAGCCCGAGGCCCACACGTCCACGAGGTAGCGGTTCCGCTCGGTGAGCTCGTCGAGCCACGCCTCCGCCTGCGCCTCCGTCCCGCCCGTCTTCGCGCGGTGAATGGCGGCGAAGGCGCGCCGCACGTCGGGCGCCATGCGGGTGGCGTCCCCGCAGACGTAGACGATCGCGCCCGCCTCCAGGAGGGCCCAGACGTCGTCCGTCCGTTCGAGGACCTCGTCCTGCACGTAGACGCGCGGCCGATCGGCCACCCGCGAGAAGCAGGGATAGAGCGACGCTACCCCGCCCTCGGCGAAGGCGCGCAGCTCCCCCTGGTAGATGAAGTCCTGCTCGGGATGCCGGCAGCCGAAGAAGAGGAGCGCGGGGCCGATGGGCCGGCCCTGCGCGCGCAGGGCCGCGCGCTCCTGGAGGAAGCCGCGGAAGGGGGCCAGGCCCGTTCCCGGGCCGATCATGATGAGGGGCGTCGTGGGGTCATCGGGCAGCCGGAAGGCCGAGTGGGTGTCCTTCACGAAGGCCTGGACGAGGCTTCCCTCTCCCTGGCGCAGGAGGTGATTCGAGCACACGCCCTCGAAGGCCCCGCGTCCGGATCGCGCCGCGCCCGCCACCACCGCCACCGTGATGCTGCAGCGGTGCGCGTCGTGGAGCGGCGACGACGAGATCGAGTAGTAGCGCGGGCGGAGCGGCGGGAGCATCTCGAGGTACACGTTGAACGGAAGCTGGCAGGCCGGGTACTCCTCGAGGAGGTCGAGCACCGACTTGCGGCGCGCCATCACCTCGTCCTTGTAGCGCGCTTCGTCCGCCGCCAGCGCGGCCAGCCGCGGGCGAGTCCAGGGGCATTCCGTGTGCTCGACCATGGTCTGGAGATGGCGGCGCGACGCGACATCCTGGAGCTCCACGTAGTCGCCGAGGAGGCGCGCGAGCGCGATCGGCGCCCCCAGGGGCAGGAAGCCCGGACGCGCGCCCTCGCGGTAGAGCCGCACGTGGCTCGCCGGATCGAGGCCGAAGCGCGCGGCCACCCGGGCCACGAGCGCGTGGGGATTCCGCGGCGCCACCCCCAGATGGTCGCCCGCGCGATACGCCACCCCCGCCGGAAGCTCGAGCTCGAGGTGACGGGTGGAGCGCTCCGATGGAAAGGGGCCGCTCTTGATGTGGAGCTCGCGGTTGACGGCCACACGCATGGGATGGGCGCCATGCCCGTCCTCGCGCGCGCCCGCGTCCGGCCCCGCCACGATCTCGACGGTGAGATGCGCCGGCTCGGCAGCTTCGGCGGGAGCCAGCTCGACCCCGAGCGCGGTGGCGACGGCGCCCCAGAGGGGCTCCTGCCAGCCTTCGAACTGAGCGTCGAAGTCGTCCCGCGCGTCACCTTCCCCGCGCGGGTGTAGACGCCGGGCGCCATGAGCCTCGAGCTGCGCGTCGATCAGGCGCGGGATGGCCTGGAACGTGGACGCCCAGTCGCGGTTGCCGCAGCCGAATACCGCGTAGCGAACGCCGGCGAGGGCGCCGGGAGCGAGCCCGCCGTCGCGCAGCCAGTCGCAGAAACGCCCGGCATTGTCGGGGGGCGTGCCGTTGTAGGACGCGGTGGTGATGAGGACCGCCCCCTCGCGGGGCAACCGGCCGGCGTACTCGTCGAGCGTGGCCACGGTCACCGCGAAGCCTTGCCCCTCGCCGGCCTCGGCGATCCGCCGCGCGATCTCCTCGGCGGTGCCGAGGTTCGACCCGTAGAGCACGTGGAGCGGGGTGTGGTGACCCGGGCGGGAGGCACGCACGGTCGGCGCGACGCGAGTGGCCACCGCTCCGCCCATGCTCGTGGTGGCGACCGCGCGTCCCGTGGCCGCGCGATCGCGATCGGTGCGGCGCCGGACCTTGATGCGGAACTGGTCCGGCTTCACCGTCAGGGTCTCCTTGAGGGCGAGCCGGTAGCGCGTGTGATCGATGAGCTTGAAGCGCTGGAGGATCATCCCGAGGACGAGCGCCGCCTCCTGCAGGGCGAACTGCCGCCCGATGCAGGCGCGCTGGCCATTGCCGAAGGGCTTGTAGGCATTGGCGGGGCGCTGTCGCTCCGCCTCCCGGCTGAAGTTGTCGGGGTTGAAGACGTCGGCCTGCTCGCCCCATATCTTCCGGTCGCGGTGGAGCATGGGGCTCAGCACCACGATCTGGTAGTTCTTCCGCATCCGGTACACGCCGCCGATCACCTCGTCCTTGTACGGAGACAGCGCGAACACCGGCGCGGTGGGCCAGAGCCGGAGCGATTCCTTCAGGATCTGCTCGAGGTAGGCGAGTTGATTCACCTGGGCGTAGGTCGGCAACACCGCCGTATCCGGCCCGAGCACGCGATCAACCTCGGCGTAGGCGCGGGCGAGGACGTCGGGATTGTTGAGGAGATAGTAGACGGCGAAGGAGAGGAGCCCGCTGGTCGTCTCGTGACCGGCGATGAGGAAGGTGATGACCTGGTACCGGATGTTGAGGTCGTCGAGCCGTTCGCCCGTCTTCCGGTCCACGCCGGAGAGCATGTGGCTGAGGAGATCGGGCTGGTCGGCGAAGTCGTCGCCGCTCTCCCGCCGCTCGCGCACGATGCGATCCACCATCTCGTTCATGTAGCGAATGTCGGCGCGAAGCTTCCGCTCCCGGTCCTTCTTCAGAACTTTCTCGAGCGGAAGGCCCCGGGTCTCCATCGACGTGGCCAGCGCGCCGATCATGGCGCCCACGAAGGGGTGCGGCGACTTCCGGTAGAACGAGTTGAAGCGGTAGCCGAAGCCGCAGAGGCCGATGGTGTCGAGCGTCAGCGACGTCATGTCGTGGGTGACGTCGATCTCGTCGTCGGCGTTGAGGCGGTCCCACTTGAGCACGAGCTGCTCGGCGATGTCGAGCATCATGGGGTGATAGCCCTGCATCGCCCGCTGGCCGAAGCTCGGCAGGAGGATGTTGTGGGCCCGGGACCAGTTGGGCTCCTGGGTGTAGGCGGTGAAGAGCCCGTCGCCCGCGAAGTCGCGCAGCCGCCGGAGCGCCCCGCGCACGCTCTTGTCGAAGCGCGACTCGTCACAGAGCTCTTCCACGAGCTCGAATCCCGAGACGATCACCACCGGCTTGCCGAGCATGTCGAGCCAGTAGATGGGACCGAACTCCTGGGCCAGCTTCATCATGTCCTGCACGGGCGAGGTGGTGGTGAGCGAGAGGAGATTGCCCAGGACGAAGTTCCGCGGCGGATGCGGAATCGGGTCGAGGGAGTTCTTCTTCGCCATCTCGCTCACCCGCCCCGCGGGCCGGCCGCGGGCGGCGGGCCGGGCCGCCCGGAGGCGGCGCCCTTCTGGAAGCCCTCCAGGAACGGCACGCTCTGGCCCAGCACGAAGTCCATGATGCCCGGCGCTACCGTGTTGAGGAAGTCCACCACCTGCGCGTCCAGCGCCATCACGATCTCCGGCTGGGGCACGCGCGCGTCCTGCACGATGATCCGGGCGAGCTCGCGCGCGGGGAATTTCGGCAGCATGCTCGCCATGTCCAGCCCGGTGCGGTTCTCGGTGGTCTCCCAGATCTCCGACTCCACCGCGCCGGGAAAGATGGTGCTCACGTCGATCCCCTGCGCCATGACCTCGGTACGCAGCGCTTCGGAGAATCCGGCCATGGCGAACTTGCTCGCGCAGTAGGCCGTCTCGTAGGGCAGCCCGCGCTTGCCCATGATGGACGAGATGTTGATGATGAGGCCGCCGCTGGCCTGCGCCCGCATGCGGGGCAGCGCGGCCTTGCAGGCGTACACCGCGCCCCAGAAGTTGACCTCCATCACGCGGCGGAAGTCCGCGATCGACTGCTCCTCGAAGCGCGCCGCCATCCCCATTCCCGCGTTGTTGACGAGGGTGTCGACGGCGCCGAAGCGCTCCATCGTCCGCTCGATGAGGCGGTCCACCTGCCCCGCATCGGCGACGTCGGTCGCCACCGCGAGGGCCGCCCCGCCCTGGCCCTCGATCTCGGCCACCAGCTCGCGGAGCCGGTCCTCGCGCCGTCCCGCCGCGACCACCTGCGCCCCCGCGCGCGCGAACTCGCGCGCCGTCTCGCGCCCGATCCCGCTCGTCGCGCCGGTGATGACCACGGTGGTGCCGCGGACCTGCCTCAGCGCCATCGCGGTGGGCTCAGGCCCGGGGGCCGCCCCCCGGACGTAGCGTCTCCCCCGCACGGACGAGAGCCTCCATCCACAGCTTGTAGGCTTTGCCCTGGGCCTGGGTAAGCCGGGAAATGGCGTCAGAGAGCTCGGTGGGGGAGGCGCCGGTGGCCAGGGCCAGGGGCAGGCGCATCCAGGCCTGCCCGGCGGCGAAGGCAGCCTCGTGCAGCTCGCGGAGCGCCGCCGTTCCCTCGGCGGAGATCCCGGCGCCGGAGCGCGGGAGCTGGGCCGTCCACGCGCCCGCCACCTCGCCCAGGCTCCGCGCCGTGTTGTTCCAGAACTCTTGCGCCTGGCGGAAGCCTTCGAGGAGCGAGCGCGAGCCCGTCTCCCACATCTGACGCATTTCTTCCGGATTCATGCCGGGGGGTGTGCCGGGTGCGGCCATGGGGTACCTCCTTTGCGGCTATTCCACGAACTCGGTCAGCCCCGTGACGTCAAAGGCCATGACCACGAGGTCGCGCGTCCGTCCCGCGTGATCCACCACGAAGTCCTGGAGCAGCGCCTCCGGCTTGAAGCCCAGCCGCTCGAAGGTGGCGATGGCCCCCTTCTGGTCGGTGGTCATCTGCGCGACGATCTTCCGCAGCCCCCGCTCGCGCCCGATGGCGAAGATCTCTCCGGCGAGGGCGCGGCCCAGGCCGCGGGACCGGTACGGGAGGCCGACCTGGGTGCGGATCTCGCCGAGGTGGCGTTGCCAGGCGACGCGGTTCTGGACCAGGGAGGCGTAGCCCGCGGTCTGTCCGTTCACCTCGGCGATCACGGTCGTCGCGAGCCCGGCCTCGAGATTGCGCACCCACAGCGCCACCGCGCCCGGGTCCGTGATGTCCATCCGGAGAAAGAGGAGGTCGTCTTCGGGCAGGTTCCGTGCGAAGGCCGCGATGCGCGCCGCGTCCGCCGCGGTCATGAGGCGCAGGCTCACCGGCGTTCCATCCCGCAGCGGCACGGTGTGCGGATACGCGCTCGCGCGCGGCGCGGTCATGGAGCGTTCTCCCAGTGGCGCATGGGGGGCCAGTATAGACGAGCCCTCCACGCGACACCACCGCGGACGGGGAGCGGGCACGATACAGTGGCAGGAGCATGGGCAGGATCGTGGCGACGCGTCGGGGACGGCTGGAGGGCAGCGAGGAAGGGGATCTCGTGGTCTTTCGCGGCATTCCCTTCGCGAAGGCGCCGGTGGGCACGCACCGCCTCCGCTCGCCCGAGCGGGCGGAGCCGTGGGATCGCGTCCGCGAGGCCGGACGCTTCGGTCCGGCGGCTCCGCAGAGCGCCGCCGAGATGGGGCCGATCTTCCGGCTCGGGATCGGCGAGACCAGCGAGGACTGCCTTCACCTGAACGTATGGACCCCCGCTCCCGACGGGGCACGGCGGCCGGTGCTGGTGTGGATCCACGGGGGCGCCTTCGTGCTGGGCGCCGGCTCGCAGCTCCTCTACGACGGCTCCACGCTCGCCCGGCGCGGCGACGTGGTGGTCGTCACCGTCAACTACCGGCTGGGCGCCCTCGGCTTCCTTCACCTTGCCACACGATTCGGGGCCGCGCTCCCCGCCACCGGCAACGAGGGCTTGCTCGACCAGATCGTGGCGCTCGAATGGGTGCGCGACGAGATCGCGGCCTTCGGCGGCGATCCCGGCAACGTCACCATCTTCGGGGAGTCGGCGGGCTCCATGAGCTGCGCCACCCTGCTGGGCACCCCGCGCGCCCAGGGGCTCTTCCATCGCGCCATCCTCCAGTCCGGAGCTGCCAACTACGTGTGGCCCAGGGAAACCGCCGCCGCCGTCGCCGATGCCTTCCTCGCCGCGCTCGAGATCGGAACGCCGGAGGCGCTACTCGCGGTGCCCCCCGAGCGGATGCTCGCCGCCCAGCGCCGCGTCTTCATGTCGCTCGTGCTTGGCCGGGACCACCTCCTCCATGACCTGTCGCCGGGCGGGCAGCGACTGGTCGGCGCGGCCTTCCTCGGCCTGACGCTGGCGCGCCGACCGCTGGGGAACGCTGCCGGCGCGCTCACGCGCGGCCTCGTCGGCGTGCTCCGGCGGCGCCAGCAGGCGCGCGCGTCGAGATCGACGCCGTCGGAGACGTCCCCCCGGCTCGCCGGGCTCCGCGCGAGGGGTCTGCCGTTCCAGCCGGTGGTGGACGGCCAGGTCCTGCCGCGGCCGCCGCTGGAGGCCATCGAGAGCGGGATGGCGCGACGGGTCCCCGTGCTCGTGGGGACGAACCGCGACGAGTCGAAGCTCTTTCTCTTCCTCGATCCCGAGGCCGGCACGCTCGACGCGGCGGGTCTCGACCGGCGCTGCGAAGAGATCCTCGGCAAGCACGCCGCGCGGGTGGTGGCGGTGTACCGGGCGGCACGGCAGGCGCGCGGCGAGTCGATCGAGCCGGCCGAGATCTGGGCCACGATCGAGTCGGACCGGACCATGCGCCATCCCGCCATGCGGCTGGCCGAGCGGCAGCGGGCGCATCAGGCGCGCACCTACGCGTACCTCTTCACCTGGCCCTCGCCCTTCCTGGGCGGCATCCTCGGCGCCTGCCACGCCCTCGAGCTCCCCTTCGTCTTCGGCACCCTGGGCCATCCGATGCTCCGCCCGTTCGCGGGCAAGGGGCCGGCCGCCGAGGCGCTCGCCACAAAAATCCAGGACGCCTGGCTGGCCTTCGCGCGCTCCGGGAATCCCTCTCACGAAGGGATCGGAGACTGGCCCGCCTACGACGCGACCCGCCGGGCCACCATGGTCCTCGACCGCGAGTGCCGGGTCGAGCTCGCCCCCCGCGAGCCAGAACGCGCCTTCTGGGACTCGTTGCCCGAGGACTAGGCAGCTATAGCTCGCGCGAGCTAGGGAACGGCGGCCGGGCGTCGAGAAGGGTCCAGATGCGAGGCGGCGCCCGAGTGCCGCCAACGAAGCAGATGGGCCCTTATCGGCGCCCGGCCCTACCCGGCGGTGTGGCCGCCATCGAGAAAGATCGTCTGCCCCGTCATGTACGACGAAGCGGACGAGGCCAGGTAAACCGCGAGGGGCCCGATCTCGGAAAGCTCACCGGTCCTCCGCATGGGCACGTCGCGCAGGAGGCGGTCGCGGACCTTCGGATCCGCGAAGGCCTCCGCGTTCATGTCGGTGACGAACCAGCCCGGCGCGATGGCGTTGACCTGCACGTCGTAGCGCGCCCATTCCACGGCGAGGCACTTGGTGAAAGCGATGACGCCGCCCTTGGACGCGGCGTAGGAGGTATAGCCGGCGAGCCCCGCGGTGGCCATGACCGACGCCATGTTGATGACCTTGCCGGACATCTGTCCGGTGAGCCGGGCGGCGGCGGCGCGGCAGCCGTTGAAGACTCCGATCAGGTTGACCTGGATGGTCCGGACGAACTCCTCGGGCGGCATCTCGAGCACCGGACGCACCCCGGCGATCCCGGAGTTATTGACGACGATGTGGAGACCGCCGAGCCCGCCGATGGTCCGCGCGACCAGGGCTTCCACCTGCGCGTACTCGGCCACGTCGGTGCGCACCGCGAGGGCCCGCCGCCCGAGCTTTTCCACCTGGTGCGCCGTCTCCTCGATCTCGGCGGGAGTGCGAGCGGCCACCGCCACGTCGGCGCCGGCCTCGGCGAGAGCCAGGGCCATGGCGCGCCCCAGCCCCCGGCTGGCTCCGGTGACGATCGCCACCTTGCCGTCGAGATGGAAGGGATTCCCCATCAATCTCAGCGGTAGAGCTGGTCGAGGGCGCCCTGGTACTTGTCGCGAATGACCTTGCGCTTCACCTTCAAGGTCGGGGTCAGGAAGCCGTTCTCCACCGTGAAGTCGTCGGCGAGAATGGTGAACTTCTTGATCTTGGCGTACGACTGGAGCTCGCCATTGCGCTCCTCCACGATGCGCGAGACCCGCTCCACCACCTTCGGATGCTTCGCGAGCGCGGCGGGGTCCGGCGTCAGGATGCCCTCCGACTTGGCGAAGGCCGCGAGCTCATCCGGGTTCAGCGTGATGAGCGCCACCGGGAACGGACGGCGGTCGCCGTAGACCATGACCTGGCTGACGAACGGGTCGCCCTTGAGGAGGTTCTCGATGTTCTGGGGTGCGATGTTCATCCCGCCCGCGGTGACGATGAGATCCTTCTTCCGGTCGGTGATGAAGAGGAAGCCGTCCTCATCCAGCTTGCCGATGTCGCCGGTGGCGAACCAGCCCTCGGCGAGGAACACCTCCGCGGTCGCGTCCGGCTTCTTGAAGTAGCCCTTGGCAATGTTGCCGCCCCGTCCCAGGATCTCCCCGTCGGGGGCGATGCGAATCTCCACTCCCGGCAGGGGCAGGCCCACCGAGCCAAACTTGAACTTGTCCTCCCGGTTGTTGGTGAGGACGGGACAGGTCTCGGTGAGACCGTAGCCCTCGAGGATGAGGATGCCGGCGGCGTGAAAGAACTCCGCGATCTCCCGTGACAGCGGGGCGCCGCCGGAGACGGCGAAGCGCAGGCGCCCGCCCAGAGCGGCTTGCATCTTCGAGAACACCAGCTTGCTGGCGAGGCGGTACTTGAACGCGAGCAGGCCCGGCACCGGCTTGCCGGCCTGCTTCAGCCGGGAGACTTCCTTCCCCACCCCCACCGCCCAGCGGAAGATCTTTTTCTTGATCGGCGAACCCGCCTCTGCCTTCGCGAGCACGCCCGCGTAGACCTTCTCGAACACCCGCGGCACGCTGCAGATGAAGTGCGGGCGCGTCTCGGGCAGGTTGTCGCGCAGCTTGTCGATATTCTCCGCGAACGCGGTGGTGAGGCCGCGGTGCACCCCGATGAACGACTCCAGCCGCGCGAAGGAATGCGCGAGCGGCAGGAAGAGGAGGTGGACGTCTCCCTCGGTGATCGAGGTGGTCTTGGCGGCCGAGTCCAGCGCCGCGATGTGATTGCCATGCGTCTGCACCACGCCCTTGGGCGGTCCCGTGGTGCCCGAGGTGTAGACAATGGTGGCGACATCGTCGGGCCGGCCATCGGCCACGCGGGCGGCCAGCTCGGCCTTCAGCTTGTCCTGGTTGTCCCGCCCCAGCCGGCGCAGCTGGTCCCAGGTCTGGATGAGCGGATGCGGCTCGCGGGGCTCGTAGCCCTGCAGCACCACGATCTGCTCGAGCCCGTCCATCTTCCCCTGCACCTCGAGCACCTTGGCGAGCTGGGCGGTGTCTTCCACGAAAAGGGTCTTCACCCCCGCGTCGTTGACGATGTACTGGATGAGGTCCGGCGGATAGGTCGGATAGATGGGAATGGTGATGCCGCCCGCGGAAAAGATGGCGAAGTCGGCCTGCACCCACTCGGCGCGGCTTCCCGAGAGAATGCCCACCGCGTCGCCCTTCTTTCGCCCCAGCGCGATGAGGCCGCTGGCCAGCTCGCGGACGCTGTCGCCGACGTCCTTCCAGGTCAGGGTGCGCCAGGCGCCGTCGCGCTTGAGCTGCTGGGCGGCGCGGCCGCCGCTACCATCCACCCGGCTCCAGAACAGTCTCGCCAGCGTGTCATTCGCCATGGCTACCTCCTCACACCTGTGTGCGGAGCTCTTTGCGTAGAATTTTCCCGATCGGGCTCTTGGGAAGGGCGCCCACGAAGCGCACCTGCTTCGGGCACTTGTAGCGAGCCAGCCGCGTCTGGCAGAAGGCCATGACCTCGTCCGCGGTGGCGGTCTCGCCGTCGCGGAGCACCACGAAGGCGAGAACGTCCTCGCCCATGAGGGGATCCGGCATCCCGATGACCGCGGCCTCCGCCGTCTTCGGGAATGCGTAGAGGATTTCCTCGACCTCGCGAGGATAGATATTGAAGCCACCGCGGATGATGAGGTCCTTCTTCCGCTCCACGATGTAGAGGTACCCGTCGCCGTCCAGCCGGCCCATGTCGCCGGTGTGGAGCCAGCCCTGCCGCAGCGTGCGCGCGGTCTCGTCCGGATCGCGGTAGTAGCCGAGCATGACGTTGGGGCCTTTCACGCAGACCTCGCCCACCTCGCCGGCCGGCATCATCCGATCGGCGTCGTCCTGGATGGAGACGGTCACCCCCGGGATGGGCTGGCCCACCGAGCCGAGCTTGCGCACGCCGGACAGCCGGTGCGCCGACACCACGGGGGCGGCCTCGGTGAGCCCGTAGCCCTCCATCAGCTTGCCGCCAAACTTCCGCTCGAACGGCTCCACCAGCTCCAGGGGGAGCGGCGCCGCGCCCGAGCCCCAGACGCGCATCGAAGAGGTGTCGAAGCGGTCCGCCTCCGGATAGTTCAGCAGGTAGACGAACATGGTGGGAACGCCCGACATCGTGGCGGCGCGGAACTTCTGTATGGTCTCCAGCACTCCCTCCGGGTTGAACCAGCGAAGCAGCGCCGCGCGGGTCCCCAGAAGATTTCCCGCGTTCATGAGGGTGAGCCCGTAGGAATGCGAGAGCGGCAGGACCGCCACCCCCCACTCGCGCCGATCCAGCTCATAGAGCTCGGCGGCGGCGCGCGCGTTGGCGGCGAGGTTCGCGTGCGACAGCGCCACGCCCTTCGGATTCCCGGTGGTGCCCGAGGTGTAGAGGATCACCGCGATCTCTCCGTCCTCGCGGTCCACCGACTCGAAGCGCTCGCTCTCTCCCGCGATCTCGGCGGCGAACGAGCGGGGGCCGCCGTCGCGGTCGCCCTCGCCATCGACCAGCAGCACGTGGCGGAGCGTGGGCAGGACCCCGAGCTGGGCCTCCACCTTCCACACCATGTCGGTGGAGGTGATCACCACCTTGGCCTCGGAGTGGGCGAGGATATGCGCGACCTCCTCGGCGCCCAGGAGAAAGATCACCGGCACGATCACCGCGCCGGCCTTGAGGATGCCGCCATAGCTCTGGGTGACCTCGGGGCAATTGGGGAGCATCACCACCACGCGGTCGCCCGCCGCCACGCCCAGCCGCCGGAGGGCATTGGCGAGACGGCGCGACGCGCGGTCGGTCTCCACGTTGGTGAACTCGCGCCCCTCGAAGGACAGCGAGACGAACTCGCCGTACTTGCGGAGGCTCTCCTCGCCGAGCCGGGCCAGGTTCATGGAGCTGTATCTTAATGGGGCGAGACGCGGATTGCTTCGATGAGATTCGAGCTGCTCCGGTAGATCCCCTCCACTTCCACCCGGGCCCCGGGCCGCACCGGGAACGCTCCCGTCGCCACCACGTCCACGGTGCCGCCGTCCCCCATGAGGGTAAAGCGCTGGGAGCCACCCCCCGGCGCGGCCGCAAAGGCCACCGAGCCGGTGACGATCACGTTCTGGCGGTCGAAGCGGGCGCGCTCCATGGTCAGCACCGAAAGCTTCACCGGCTGCGCCAGGACCGGAAGGGCGGGGACCATGGCGGCCAGAGCCAGCAGCAGCATCACCATCAATCGCTTCATGAGCAGGTCTCCTTGATCGCATCGAGCCGCGCGACGGGGCTCGGGTGCGTTGAGAGCCAGTTGTAGTACTCGGGACGCCGGCCCTCGCGAGCGAGGCGCCGGAGCAGTGCGGTCAGCGCGCGGCAGCCGGTGCCGTCGCCCGGCAGCCGGCTCAGAAGCTCCACCGCATAGTGATCCGCCGCGCGCTCCTCGTCGCGATCGTAGGCGCGGAACTTGGCCAGGGCGGCGGGCTCCCGCGCGAGCATGGGCCCGGCGCGGCGCTCCTCCTGTCGCCGAACGCGGCGCGCCACCACATGCTCGAGCTCGACATGTCCCAGCTCGTGCGCGAGGGCGGCGCGAAGCTCCTCGGGCGGTAGCTGCTCCAGCGCTCCCTCGGTCACGAGAAGGCTGAAGCGACATTCCGGGTGCGCCGCCACGCCGAGGTTGATGTTCTTCATGGGCAGGACCCCGAGGCCCACCGCGCAGCCGTCCTGCGGCCCTCGCCACAGGCCCGCGGTGCGCAGGAGCGGCGCAAGGGCCGCCGAGATCCGGAACCGATCGTCCTCGGTCGGGGCGCGGGGCGGAACAGGCAGACGCCCGCTGGCCGGCTGCTGAGGGGGGGTGGCGCAGCCGGCCAGGAGGAACAAGACCAGCGCGGCGATCGCGCCCGACTGGCTGACTTTCCTCATCTATTGGCCGCTTGACCCCGTATAGCGCATCGCGTTATCATTACGGTACCGGTACGCCGCACTGCGACAATCGTGCGACGACAGACTTCCAAGACGGAGGATCGATCAATGACGATGGGCACCCAGGGAACTCAACTATTCTCCCAGATGACCGGCGCCGCGGTGGAGATGTTCACCCTCTGCGCCGACGCGAATCAGAAATTGCTTCGCGAGCTGGTCGACCTTTCCGCCACCGCCGCCAAGGAGGGCGTCCGCCTCTATGCGGAGCTCCAGTCCTCGGCGGTGGAAGCGATGAAGGACGGCCAGGCCTATGCCCTCCGGCGCCAGACCGATCTGCAAGACGCGCCGGCGGATCCCCTGGCCTTCTGCCAGCGCAGCATGCAGGAGTCGACCGACGGCGCGCAGCGAGCCCTCAAGCTCCTCGAGGGCAATGCCCAGGCGATGACGCGCTCGGCGGAGCGCATCCAGGTGAGCGCCGAACACGCCGGCAAGGAGATCCAGGCCACCTTCGCCCACCTCTCGGAGCGGGCGAAGTCGCTCTACGCTCCCCTCACCTAGCGGCATCGATGGACGGCGGTGACGCGGGCCGGGCCGCCCCGGTCCGCGCTCACTTCTCCCGTCGCTTCTCCAGCCGCTCCTCGAGTGCCCGCAGATGCTCGCGGAGCGCCGCCACCTCGTCGCGCAGCGCATCCGCCTCGCCCGATGGCTCCGCCTTGCGCTCCGGCGATCCTCCGGGCGCGGCGGCCTTCGGCGTCGCCCATCCCGCGCGCGAGGCCCACTCGCGAAACACGCGGTCGGCCTCACGCTGACTGGTGATGATGGCGTCCAGGCTCGACTTCATGGTGCCCTGAACGAAGTCCTGCCACGCCTGCCCGTGCTTGATGAGCTGGTGGAGGAAAGCGGTGGGGAGCGCGGCGCGATGATTGCGCTCGTTCTCGAGGATGATCTGGGCCAGGGTGACCGAGGTGAGATCCTCGCCGGAGGACACGTCCACCACCGAGATCTCCTTCCCGGCGCGGATCAGCTCCTCGAGCTCTTCCAGCGTGACGTAGCGGCTCTCCTGCGTGTCGTAGAGCTTACGGTTGGAGTACCGTTTGATCACGTACGCCATGGCGGGAGTCTAACACCGCGCGTCAGGGCCCACAAGCCGCCGCCCCCTCGCCGGGGTATACTGGCGCACCTTTCACGTCGTCGTCAGGAGGATGCGCCATGCTGCTCGCAGGTCGCACCGCCCTCGTCACCGGAGGCTCCCGCGGCATCGGACGCGCCATCGCGCTCGCGCTCGCCGAGGAGGGCGCCGACGTCGCGGTCAACTTCGTCTCCAGCGAGGCCACCGCCCGTCAGGTCGCCGACCAGATCGAGAAGCTGGGGCGCCGGGTCATGCTCGCCCAGGCCGACGTGGCCGACTACCCTGACACCCATCGGATGGCGCGGGAAGTCCTCAAGGAGTTCGGCCACCTCGACATCCTCATCAACAACGCCGGCATCACCTCGGACAAGAGCTTCGTGAAGATGGACCATGCCTCGTGGCGCAAGGTGCTGGCCATCAATCTGGACGGCGTGTTCAACTGCACCAAGGTGTTCATCGACCAGATGCTCACGCAGAGCTTCGGCCGCGTGGTGAACATCACCTCGGTGATCGGGCAGATCGGCAATTTCGGGCAGGCCAACTACGCCGCTTCCAAGGCGGGCGTGGCGGCCTTCACCAAGTCGCTCGCCAAGGAGCTCGCCAACAAGGGCATCACCGTGAACTGCGTGGCGCCGGGCTTCACCGAGACCGACATGGTGACGTCCATCCCCGAGAAGGTGCGCGCCAAGCTGCTGGAGCAGATTCCCATGCGGCGCTTCGGGAAGGCGGAGGAGGTGGCGCGCGCCTGCGTCTATCTTTGCTCGCGCGACGGCGACTACGTGACGGGCGCGGAGCTCTCCATCAACGGGGGCCTGTTCATGTAGCTCCCCAGGGTGAGCGCGCTGAGCCCCAGCATCCCCATCATGGTGGCACCCTGGGCGGCCAGCGCCCACGGACCCAGGGCCCAGAGGGTCAGCAGCGCGGCGGGATCCGCCACCCGCTCGTAGCGCACCGGCGTACGCGACGGCATCACCAGCGCCTCGCCGCCGAGCACGTCCTCGCCCCGCTGGTTCACGCACACCGTGCGGAGCCGGACCCGATTCTTCGCCGGGGTGATCTCGCTCACTTCCACCCGCGCGGTGATGGTGTCGCCCAGCTTGACCGGCCGGAGGAACCTGAGGTCCTGGGAGAGATAGATGGTGCCCGGCCCCGGGAGCCGCGTGCCGATCACCGCCGATATCAGGCCGGCCGTCCAGATCCCCGGCGCGATCCGCTCCTTGAAGAGCGTGCCGGCGGCGTAGGCCGGATCCGAGTGGATCGGGTTGTAGTCTCCCACCGCGTCCACGAAGGCCGCGATGTCGCCGTCGGTGGCCACGCGCGTCACCTCCGCGCGGTCGCCCACCTCGATGCGCTCGATCGTGACGCCGATCATGCCCGGCCTACCGCGGCCCGCCCACCGCGTCCAGCCGGCGGAGCACCGCGTCCAGCTTGTCCTCCACGCCCTCGATCTTTTCCTCGAGCTGGATGATCTGCTGGGCCACCGCAATGAGCTGGCTGCGCGAGGCGAGGCCCAGTCCCGCCAGCGACACTTCCACCTGCTGGTCGACCGCCTTCTTCGCCGGGCCGGCGGTGTTGAGGAAGCCCTCCATCTGCTTGCCCAGGGTCTTGGCGAAGGCCTCGGTGCCCATGGCCTGCTCGAGCACCTTGGACCAGGCGGCGATCCACTGGTCGAGGAACTGCTTCCACTGAGCCATCAGATCGGGCGGGGCCTGCCCCTGGGTCATGACCTTGGACCAGGCGGCCATACCCTGGTCCATGAACGGGCGCCAGAAGGCCTGCGGGTCCATCGGCGCGGCCTGCGGGGTGCTCAGCATCCTGAGCCACGCCTGACTCCCCTCCTCCACCTGCTTCTTCCACATGTCGAAGAGCTGCTGACCGCCCGCGTCCGCCATTGGAGGGACCTCCTACGACCTGGCCGCGAGCCAGGACGCGACCTTGGGCCAGCAATGCACCGAGGCGCCGCGTCCCGCGATGAGCGAGATGTGGCCGCCCGGCAGCTCCATGTATTCGCGGTCGGTGCTCGACACCGCGGTGATGAGCGGCTTCACGCAGCCGGGGGGCGCGATATTGTCTTCCTTGGCGCCCACCGCCAGCACGGGCGCGTGGATATTCCGCAGGCTCACCGGGCGGCCGCCCATGCGCAGCTCGCCGCGGACGAGCCGGTTCTGCTGGTAGAAGTCCTTCACCCACTGCCGGAAGAACTCGCCGGGGAAGGGCAGGTACTCATTGGCCCACTTGTTGAGCGCGCTGAAGCCCGAGACGTACTCGGGATTCCACAGGTTCCACCAGAGATTGATATTGGTGGAGAGGTCCATGGTGGGCTTGAGGAGCTTGAAGCCGGCCTTCACCATGTCGGCGGGAATGGTGCCCATGGTGTCCACGTACTTGTCCACGTCGAAGTAGCGCGCATCGAGCCACTGCGCGAAGAGCCCCGCGTGCGCGAAATCGATGGGGCCGGCCATGTCCACGAAGTTCTTCAGCGGGAACTCGGGGTTGGCGCCGAGGAAGCTCGCCGAGATGGGCGCCCCCATGCAGTACCCGAGCACGGAGATCTCGCGCGCGCCCGAGGACTCGAGCGCCTTCTGCGCCATCCGGGGCAGGATCTTGGTCACCACGTCCTCGAAGGAGAGGCCGTTGTCCTCCGGTCCGAAGATGCCCCAGTCCACCAGGTACATGTCGAATCCCTGCTGCGTCATGTGCTCCATGAACGAGCCCTTGGGCATCAGGTCGAAGATGTAGGGCCGGCTGATGCCCAGGTTGGGGACGAACAGCACCGGGGTCCGATGGGTCCGCTTCGATTCGTACCGGTACAGGCGCGACTTGTTCCTCCGGTAGATCTCCTGCCGCGGCGTCGGTCCGAGCGCGGGCTCCTTGGGATTCATGACCATCTCGGAGAAGTGCTTCATGCGGAGGAAGTTCCGGTTGACCTCCTCCTGCCAGCGCGCACGCACCTCGGGAGACACTCCGGGCAACTCGGGCACCGCCATGGTGAACAGTTCGTCCTTCATGTCTGACCTCCTCCCCTATCCTACGCAGGCCTGACGCTTTGCGTCAAGGCTAGACCTGTCCCCCTCCCCCCGCGCGGCAAGGGAGAGGGGGAGCGCCGCGCAGGCGCTAGACCGAGAAGAGCGACCCCACCTTCATGGCCAGACCCATGTCGCCCTTGAGCTTGAGCTTGCCCGACATGAAGGCCATCTGGCCGGAGAGCTTGCCGCCGATCATGTCGAGCCAGTCCTGGGACGACATGCTCAAGGTGAGATTCGGCGCCGGAGCGGCCCCCGAATTCACCGCGCAGGCCCCGTCCTTGATGACGGCGTGCCAGGTGCCGCCCTGGTCCCCGGTGATGTCGTACTGGATGGTGGCGTTCATGCCGCTCGCCTTGCTGGGCTGGAACCGGCTCGGCATCGCGTCAAAGGTTTCCTTCACGGTGGGCATCGCTGATCCTCCTGTCGGTGCGCGGGGTCTCGGTTAGAAGGTGAACAGGTCCATGCCGCCCGTCACGGTGAGGACGGCGCCGGTGATGTAGCGGGCACGCTCGGAGCACAGGAAGGCGATGGCATTGGCCACGTCCTCCGGCTGCCCTTCGATCTGCATCGCGACGCGCTTGACCATCCGCTCGTATAGCGGCGAGAGGTTGGCGTTGGGGCCGATGATGCCCGGCGCGATGACATTGCTCGTGATGTTGTGGCGCGCGCCCTCGAGCGCGACCGACTTCGCGAAGCCGACCACGCCCATCTTGCTCGTCGAGTAGGCGGTTTGCCCGAAGCCTCCCATGAGCCCCGCGATCGAGGCCATGGAGATCACCCGGCCCCACTTCCGCTCGCGCATACCCGGGAACACCGCCTTGGTGACATTGTACGTGCCGGTGAGGTTCACCTGGAGATTGAGGTCCCAGGCCGCGTCGTCCATGTCCTTGAGCTGGCCGAGCGTGTAGATGAGCCCGGCATTGTTGACGCAGATATCCACCGGGCCCACGTCGCCCTGCGCGCGCCGGATCACCTCGGCGAGGCCGGGACGGTCGGTGATGTCCACCTCGTAGCCGCGCGCGACCCCGCCTCCGCCCGTGATCTCCTTGGCGGTTTCCGTGGCGCCCTCGCCGTTGAGGTCGAGCACGATGACGCGGCAACCCTCCGCGGCCAGGGTGAGGCAGTCCTGTCGCCCGAGGCTCCGCGCCCCGCCTGTGACCAGCGCCACCTTGTCCTTCAGACCGAGGTCCATTCCCTAGCGGCCCTTGAACTCTGGCGGGCGCTTCTGGAAGAAGGCCTGCAGCCCCTCGCCCGCGTCCTCGGTGCGGATCACCTTCTCGAAGGCGCGGATCTCGATCTCGATGCCCTTGTCGATGGGCTCCTCGAGCCCATCGTCCACCGCCTCGATGATGAGCCGGGTGGCGATGGGCGGCCGCTTGGCCAGCTCCCGCGCGAGCGCCTTGGCGTCGTTGAGCGTCTCGCCTTCCCTGGCCAGGCGATTGACCAGCCCGATCCGGTGGCACTCCGCGGC
>DASRWT010000137.1:0-5981 GCA_035654455.1 Candidatus Nitrosocosmicus sp.
AACCAGCGGGCCCAGCGCTTCACGTCGAGCGGCCGCCGAGCAGGCCGGTGGGGCGCAGCAGGAGGACGAGCACCAGCAGCACGTAGGCCACCGCCTCGTTGACCTGGGTGGTGAGGAAGAGCGAGGCGAGCTGCTCCACCAACCCCAGGAGCAGCCCGCCGAGGAGCGCGCCCGGATAGTTCCCCGCCCCGCCCAGCACGATGACGAGGAAGGACTTGAAGGTATACACCGCGCCCATCTCCGGCTGGATGGCGATCATCACCGTCATCAGCGAGCCGCCGGCGGCGGCCAGCGCGGAGGCCATGCCGAAGGCCAGCATGTGGATGCGGTGAACGTCGATGCCGCAGACCTGGGCCACCTCCCGGCTCTGCGACACCGCGCGGATGGCCTTGCCCAGGCGCGTCTTCTGCAGGAACAGGAAGGCCAGCGCGGTGATGGCGGCCGCGAACAGGCACGCGATGACGCGCGCCTTCGAGAACGCGAAGGGGCCGACGAGGAAGGCGCCGGTGATGAACTCCACCGAGCGCAGGTCGGAGGTGAAGGCGAGCTGGGCGACGTTCACCAGCGCGATGGAGATGCCGAAGGTCAGGAGCAGCGAGGAAAGCTCCGGCGCGTCCACCACCCGCCGCACGAGAAAGTGCTGCAGGGCGACGCCGATCACGAACACGATCGGCATCGAGACCAGGAGCGAGAGGTACGGATTGAGCCCGACGGTGATGAAGAGGAAGTACGTGATGTAGGCCCCCAGCATGAGAAGGGGCCCGTGCGCCACATTGAGGACGCGCATGACCCCGAAGATGAGCCCGAGGCCGAGGGCGACCATGGCATAGAGCGCCCCGGCGAGGAGGCCGGACACGATCACCTGGCCCAGCATGACCGGGGTGATGTGGGGCGTCATCGCGAGCGGGCCCCCACGCGCGCCCGCCCGCCGGAAGGCCGGCGGGCGCGCATGGCCCCGGGGGTCACGGGCACCCGGCTACCGCTGGTTCCACGGCGGGGTCGGGAAGCGGGCCTTCCCGCCCGCGGCCAGGTCGTCCGGCCACACCGTCACCTTCTTGCCGTCCTGCCACTGGAAGAGGACCATCTTGTGCGCGGTCTGGAAGCCGTCCGCGTCCACCTTGTAGTCGCCCAGCATGGTGCGCGTCTCCAGCTTCAGGAGCTGCTCGCGCACCTTGTCGGCGTCCAGCGTGCCCGCCTTCTTGACCGCGTCGAGGTAGAGCACACAGCCGGCATAGCCGGCCGCCGCGTGATAGGAGGGCTCGTGGTTGAACTTCTTCTGGTAGCTGGCCATGAACTCCTTCTGGCCCGGGTAGGGCAGGGTCGGCTCCCACTGTGTGGCCCCGTAGATGTACTCCGCGTTCTGCTTCAGGAGGTCGTAGAACTCCGGCAGGTCGCCCCCCACCGTCACGCCGTACATCTTCGGGGTGACGTTCAGCTCCTTCATCTGGCGGGTCAGCGCCACCGCGTCGTCGAAGTAGGTCGAGGCGGCGATCACGTCCGGATTGGCGGCCTTGATCTTGGTCAACAGCGCGGAGAAGTCGGTGTTCCCCTTCGGATAGGCTTCCTGGAGGACGATCTGCAGGCCGCGCTTCTTGGCGAACTCCGCGGTGCCGTTGGCGGCGGTCTTGGGGAAGAGCGTGTCCTCGTTCACGATGGCGATGGTCTTGAGCCCGCGCTTGGCCGCGATGTCCACCAGGCCTTCGAGATACACCTCGGCGGGCGAGATGACCATGAAGATGTACTTGCGGCCCTTCTTGAAGATGGAGGTGGTGGCGGCCAGCGGAGCCACCATCACCTTCTTGTACTTCTCCGTCACGTTGGCCACCGCCTCCGAGATCGCCGAGGAGTACGGGCCCATCACCACGTCCACCTTGTCCTCGGTGATGAGCTTCTCGTACAGGCGCTGGCCGGTGGCGGGAGTGGACTGGTCGTCATAGACGACCAGGTCGATCTTGCGGCCGAGCAGCCCGCCCTTGTCGTTCGCCTCCTGCACGCACAGCTCATACCCTTCCTTCTGATAGATGCCGGGCTTGGCGTAAGTCCCCGTCATCGAGATGGACGCGCCGATCTTGACGGGCGCCTGAGCGGCGGCGGGCAGCGCCACCGCCGTGACGGCGGCGACCACCGCCGCCGCGGTGATGGATTTCCAGGACGACATTGTCATGGCTGGACCTCCCATCGAAATTTGGGCCATCGAAACTTGGCCACCGAAATTTAGGGCCGCAATCCTGGGGCTGGACGGGAATCGACCGAGTTTCGCCTTTTTTCTAGCACACTTACGTGCGAGTTTCAAGAATCACTGCCCGTTGCCCACCAGGAGCATGCGCCGGCCGGCGACGGTGCCGGAGGCCATCTCCCGCCACGATGGATCGGCCCCGGCCTGGAGCGCCGTCCAGCGCTCCTCCCGGATGAGCAGGACCCCCTTCGGCGACTGCCGTCCCACCAGCGCCTGCACGTCTGCGGTCTTGGGCATCTCTCGGACGGCGCCGCGCAGGTAGAAGTCGAAGGCGAGGCTGGCGTCCGGGTGCGCGAGCACCACGCTGCCGGCGGGGCGCTCCTTCCGCACGCGCTCGACGAAGCTCCGCACGTCGTACCAGTGCGCGTAGCGGGCTGGGTAGGTCGCCGCCTCCAGCGCGAGCACGGCGAGCAGCGCGGCGGCCAGCCGCACGGTCACCGCGAGACCGCCCGCCCCGCGCAGGGCCGCCACCAGCGCGGCCCCCGCACCGGTCAGGGCCAGGACGGCCACCAGCCACCGCTCGAGACCGGGCGCGGGCACGTAGATGAGATTGTGGCCGAGGCCCGTGAGCTCGGGCAGCAGCAGCAGGATCGCGGCGCCCACCACGGCGCCCACCGCCAGCACCGCCACCACCACGGCGAGGGCGCGACGGCCGCGCGCCCCGACCTGGGCGCCGGGGGAGGCCGTCACCGCGACGGGGGCGCGAACGAGGAACTCGGCGACGAGGAGCGCGAGCACGGGTAGCACGGGCAGGAAGTAGCGGGAGCGCTGGGACCCGGAGATGGCGATCGCCGCCACGAACACCGCGCCCCAGGCGAGCAGTCGCCGGCGCCCCCGGTCGGGAGCGACGCGCCACCACCAGATCGCCGGGATCAGGAACAGCGTCCAGGGGAGAAAGCCACCCAGATAGTTGCCCAGGCCGATCAGCCGCGAATCACCGCCGGAGCGGAAGTACCAGGCGAGGTAGTCGGTGACGAGGACGGAGCGCGCATAGCTCTTCTCCGTCTGGAAGATATAGGGCAGGAGCCACGGCAGCGTGGTGAGGGCGATGAGGCCGATCCCCGCGGGCAGCCGCAGCGCGCGCAGGCCGGCGCGGCCGTCGGTGGCCAGGGTGGCCACGACGGCGGCGAGCAGGCCGAGGAGGGCCACCGGGCCCTTGCTCCCGAGGGCCCCCGCCACGCAGAGATAGAAGCCGAGCCAGGCCCCCACGCCCCCGCCCGCGGTGGTGATGCGCAGATAGAAGTACAGCGCCCACGTGAGCCAGGCCGTCAGCATCATGTCGGTGAGCACCTGATGCGCCATGAAGAAGTAGAAGGGCGTGGTGGCGAGGATCAGCGCCGCGGCGAAGCCGGAGGAAAAGCCCCAGAGCCGGCGCCCGATGGCGAGCACGCCGAGCAATCCGGCGAGGGCGGACACCACCGAGACCAGCGGGGCGGTGGTGTCCGTCACCGCGCCCGCGGGCAGCGACACGAGGGCTACCGCCCAGAAGAACAGCGGCGGCTTGTTGAGATAGACCTCGCCGCGCACGTGGGGGAGGATCCAGCGGGCATGATCCACCACCTCGCGCGCGAGCATGGCGTAGCGGACCTCGTCCTGGTTGAAGAGGGGCCGCCGCCCCACCGGAAGGGCAAACACCACCGCGGCCGCGAGGACGAGAACGACCACCGCGGCGGCGCGGCGTCCGGCCACTCAGATCACCCCGGCATGGCGCGCGCGCTCCACGATCTTTCGCGCGCGCGTGAGGTGCGGCATGTCCATCATCTGCCCCTTCCAGGCGAAGGCTCCCGCGCCGCGCCGCGCATGCTCCTCGAAGGCCGCGATCAGCGCCACCGCGTCCTCGGCGTCCGCCTTGGAGGGTGTGAACACGGAGTTTATCACCTCGATCTGACCGGGATGGATGGATATCTTCCCGGAAAAGCCCATCTCGACGCCTTCCTGGCACTCGCGGCGCAGGCCCTCGAGGTCGGCGATGTCGGTGTACACGGTGTCCAGCGCCTCCACCCCCGCCGCCGCCGCCGCCACCGCGCACATCACGCGCGCGTACCGCGCGATGTCGAGAAAGCGTCCCTCCGCGTCCCGGGTGCGCGGCAGGCCCATGGCCGCCGACAGATCCTCGATCCCCCACGACACCACGGCGATGCGGGGGCTCGCGGAGGCCACCTCGCGGATATTGAGCAGGCCCTCCGGCGTCTCGGTAGCGATGAGCACGAGCCGCGTCGAGCCCCACGGCAGCCCGTGGCGCTGCTCGAGCCCCTCCAGCAGGGCCACGATGCGGCGGATGTCGCCGGCGTGCCGCGGCTTCGGCACCACGTATCCGTGGGGGCGGCCGGCGATGGTTTCCTCGAGGTCGCGCTCACCGTACTCCGAGTAGATCGGGTTCATGCGCACCCAGCGCTCGCGGGGGCCGAAGTCGCGAGTCTCCAGCCACTCGCGCACGATGGGCCGGGTGGCGGCCTTCTTGTCCGGCGTCACCGCGTCCTCGAGGTCGAGGATGAGGCCGTCGGCGGGCAAGGTGAGCGCCTTGGCCAGCATCCGCTCGTTGCCGCCCGGCACGAAATGGAGCGAGCGCCGCATGGGAGCCGCCCGGCTCAGGCGCCCCGCCGCCGCATCATGGCCGCGCGACGGCAGCGCATGACGAGGTCGCCGTGCTGATTCCGGGCGCGATGCTCGAAGATCACGATGCCCCAGGTGGGGCGCGACTTCGACTCGCGCTTCTCCATCACCTCGGTCTCGGAGTAGATGGTGTCGCCGTGGAAGACCGGCTTGGGAAACTCGACCTTCTCGAAGCCGAGATTGCCCACCGTGGTGCCGAGGGTGGTGTCGCCCACGCTGAGCCCCACCGCCACCCCGAGGGTGAAGAGGCTGTTGACCAGCGGCTTGCCGAACTCCGCCTGCTGGGCGGCGTGGAAATCCACGTGCAACGGCTGCGGGTTCATGGTGAGGCAGGAGAAGAAGACGTTGTCGGCCTCGGTGACGGTGCGGCCGGGCTGATGCTGGAACACCTGGCCCTGCGCGAGCTCCTCGAACAACTTGCCGGCCATGAATCCTCCTCGCGTGTTCCGCCGAGCGCGGCGGATCGACGAGAAAACGATCAGCTCGAGATAGGGCGGAGAGGCGCGGCGGCGAGCTCGGCGAGGACGTCGGCGCTCGACGCCACCCGCCCGAGCAGGCGCTGGAAGTTCTCGCAGGTGGCCTCGTGCAGCCGCGCGCTGGCCGCCCCGCAGCCGTCCTCGACCAGCAGCGCCTGGAAGCCGCGGTCGGCGGCGTCCCGCGCCGTCCCCTCCACGCAGGAGTTGGTGGACACGCCGGTGAAGCAGAGCTGAGTCACCCCCCAGGACCGCATCAGGCGCTCGAAGCCCGAGGAGTGGAAGGCGCTCATGGTGGTCTTGTTGAGCACCGCCTCGCCGGGACGCGGGGCGAGGTCGTCGAGGATCTCGTGCTCGCGGCGGCCCTCGGTATTGCCGATGCTCTCCGCGAAGGGCCGCATGTGCGGGAGGAGATCGCTGAAGTCCGGGAGCGCCGAGCCCACGGTGAGGTACACGATGCGGACCCCGCGCGCGCGGAAGCCGGCGAGCAGACGCTGGATGGTCGGCACCACCGTGTTCTCGATGCGGTCGAAGCGATACGAGCCCATCGATTCCTGCCCGCGATCCTTGAGGAGACGGCCCAGGCCCTCGCGGCGCGAGGCGCTGGCGTACTGCATGTCCACCACCACCAGCGCCGTCCGGGCGGGATCCAGGGCCCA
>DASRWT010000138.1:0-8347 GCA_035654455.1 Candidatus Nitrosocosmicus sp.
GCGCGGAGTGCCCAGCTTCTGGGCCCGCTGGAACACCTTGCCCTCGGTTTTGATGGACGGCGCGATGATCAGCTCCGTCTGCTGCAGCTCCTTGATATTCATGGCGCCCACCGAGCCCATGCAGGTCCGGATGGCGCCCACCAGGTTCAGCGTCCCGTCCTCGGTGAAGGCGGGGCCGAAGAGGATCTGCTCCAGCGAGCCCGCCACCCCGACCCGGATGCGCGTGCCGCGCGGGAGGTTCGAGTGCGGAGTGGCCATGCCCCAGTGATAGCCGCGGCCCGGCGCCTCGGTGGCGCGCGCGAAGGCGGAGCCGATCATCACCGCGTCGGCGCCGGAGGCCAGCGCCTTGCAGATGTCGCCCCCGGTGGTCATGCCGCCGTCCGTGATGATGGGCACGTAGCGGCCCTTGCGCTTGTAGTAGAAGTCGCGCGCCGCCGCCGAGTCGGCGGTGGCGGTGACCTGCGGGACGCCCAGCCCCAGCACCTCGCGACTGGTGCACGCCGCGCCCGGCCCCACGCCGATGAGCAGCGCGTCCGCGCCGCAGTCCATCAGCTCGAGACAGGCCTCGTAGGTGACCACGTTGCCGACGATGAGGGGGATGGCGAGGTGTTTCTTCAGCTTGCGGAGATCCACCGGGGTGTACTCGGTGGCGATGTGCCGCGCGGTGGTGACGGTGGACTGGACGACGAAGAAGTCGGCGCCCGCCTCTTCCGCGATCTTGGCGAAGCGCTCCGCGCGCGAGGGAATGGCGGAAACGACCACCGGCCCCCCGCCCTTCTTGATCTCGGAGATCTTCTTGTGGATCAGCTCTTCCTTGATCGGCTCGCCATAGATGCCCTGGATGATCTTGGTGGCCTCGTCCAGGCTGGCGGAGGTGATGCGGTCGAGCACCTCGTCGGGATTCTCGTAGCGGGAGAAGATGCCCTCGAGGTTCAGGACCGCGAGGCCGCCGAGCCGCCCCATCTCGATGGCGAGCCGCGGGCTGACCACGCCGTCCATGGCGGCGGCGATGACCGGGATCTCGAAGCGCCGCCCACAGAGATCCCAGGAGATGTCCACTTCGGAGGGGTTGATGGTGATGGATCCCGGGACCAGCGCGATGTCATCGAACCCGTACGCCGCCCGGGCCTTCCGGCCCCGTCCGACCCACATCCCCATGCTGTCGTCCCCCTCGGGCCGGTCGGCCGCTCGAGCCGCCCGGACACCCGATATTTAGAGAGCTCCCGCCCGAGTCATACCGTATTTAGGGGTGGAGTATACGGGCGACCCCACCCCCTGTCAATCGGGTATCCGCTCAACCGGCCTTTCGCGAGTGCTCCCAGATCATCCGCAGGCCCTCCAGACGCAGGTCCGGGTTCACCACCTGGATGGAGCGCGCCAGCTCGCGCATCTGCGCGGCGAGGCCGCCGGTGCCGATCACCTTCACGTCGCCGCCGAGCTCGCGGCGCATGCGCTCGATGAGCCCGTCCACGAGGCCCGCGTAGCCCAGCACCACGCCGGACTGGATATTGGTGGCGGTGTTGCGTCCCACCGCGGTGGCGGGCGCCACCAGCTCCACGCGCGAGAGGCGCGCCGCGCGGGCGACGAGCGCGTCCGCCGCCGTCACCAGCCCCGGCGCGATGGCGCCCCCGGCGAAGGCACCGCGCGCGTTCACGCAGTCGAAGTTGGTGGCGGTGCCGAAGTCCACCACGATGAGGGGCGGCCCGTAGAGCGCGGCGGCCGCCACCGCATTGCAGAGGCGGTCCGCGCCCACCTCGCGGGGATTATCCACGTCGAACTCGATGGGCACGTTCTCGCCCGCCACCACCGAGAAGGGCGCCACCCCGAAATACGTGTCGCACATCCACTCGAGCGTCCGCTGCACAGGGGGCACGACATTGGAGATGGCCACCGCGGTGATGGCCGTGGGCTCGACGCCGCGCGAGCGGAGCAGGGTGTGGATGAAGACCCCGTACTCGTCGGCGGTCTGCTCGCGCCGGCTGGTGAGGCGCCACGAGGCGACCAGCCGTGCGCCGTCGTGCACGCCGACGCCGGTATTGGTATTGCCGACCTCAAGCAGCAGGAGCACCGGCGATCTCCCCGGCGGTGACGCGCAGGCGGCTGCCGTCCTCCGCCCGCACGATGAGCGCGCCGGCCTCGTCCACGTCTTCCGCCACGCCGTCGCGCCCTTCCGGCGTCCGCACCCGCGCGCCCAGCGTCACGCTCCGGCGCCGCCACGCCTCGCGGAGGCCCGCGCCGCCTCCGGCGCGAAGCTCCCGGTAGCCGGCATCGAGCGCGCCCAGCAGCCGATCCCGCACGCGGACCGCGTCGTGCCGGCATCCGGTGAGCATGCGCAGCGACACCGCGCGCTCCGCCAGCTCGGCGGGGAAGGCCACCTGGTCCACGTTGATGCCGATGCCGAGGACCACGCGATCCAGCCGGCCCTCGGCGGTGGTGGCCGCCTCGGCGAGAATGCCGGCGAGCTTGCGCCCGTCCACGAGGACGTCATTGGGCCAGCGGATGCCCGGCGTCACGCCTTCCGCCTCGACCGCCACTGCCACCGCCAGCGCGCCCAGAAAGGTCAGCGGCGGCGCCTCCGCCACCGGCAGCGCGGGCCGCAGGAGCACCGAGAGGAGCAGGCTCTCCCCCGCCCCGTCCCACCACACCCGGCCCCGCCGGCCCCGGCCCGCGCGCTGATGCTGCGCCGTCACCACCGTCCCCTCCGCCGCGCCCGCGGCGGCGAGGCGCGCGATCTCCGCCTGCGTGGACTCCACGGAGCCGAGCGCATGGATGGTGTGGCCGATGAGGCGCCCGTCCGCCGCTCGCTCCGTCACCCCTCCCGCGCCGCGCGCCCTCACGTGAGCGCGGCGAGGCTGGCGGTGAGCTGTTCGCGCGCCGCCCGCTGCTCGGCCAGACGCTCGCGCTCGCGCGCGACGATGTCGGCGGGCGCGCGCTCCACGAAATCCGGCCGGCCGAGCTTGCCCTCGAGGAAGGCGATCTCCTTGGCCGCCCGCTCGACCTCCTTGGCGAGGCGCTGCCGCTCCGCGGCAAGATCCACCACCCCTTCGAGCCGCACGAACACCTCGGCGCCCTGCGCCACCGCCACCGCGGACTGCGGAGGACGCACGGCGGCGGGATCGATCGTGATGGCCGCCCGCGCCAGCGAGCCCATGAGCGGCGCCGCCGCGCTCACCGCCGCCGCGGTGGCGCCCGCGGCGGGCTTGACCAGCACCTGGAGCTCCACCGCCGGCGAGATGCGGCTCTCGCTCCGGATGGCGCGGATCGCGCTCACGATGTCGATCACCGCCCCCATCTCCGCTTCCGCGTCGGCATCGTGCGCTTTGCGGACGGGTTTGGGGAAGGGCGCGATCATGATGGACGCCGGCGCGGCGGCCCCCGCCGCTCGCGGCAGCCGCTGCCAGATCTCCTCGGAGATGAAGGGCATGAAGGGATGGAGCAGGCGGAGGGTCGTGTCGAGCGTCTCCACCAGCGTCTGCTGGGTGACCGCGCGGGCCACCGGGTCGTCTTTCTGATACAAGCTCCGCTTCGCGATTTCCAGGTACCAGTCGCAGAGCTCGGCCCACGTGAACTGATAGACCGCGGAGGCGGCGTCGTTCAACCGGTAGGTATCCAGCGCGCGCCGGACGTCCCGTACCGCCGCCTGGGCGCGGCTGCGGATCCACCGGTCGGCCACGGTGGGCTTCCCCTTCCGGGCCAGGCGCGGATCGTAGCCGTCCAGGTTCGAGAGCACGAGACGCGCGGCATTCCAGAGCTTGTTGGCGAAGTTACGCGAACCCTCCACCCGGTTCTCGGCGATGCGGATGTCGCGCACGCTCGACACCGCGAGCGCGGCGAGGGTAAAGCGGAAAGCGTCGGTGCCGTACTGGTCCATGAAGAGGAGCGGGTCGATCACGTTCCCCTTGGTCTTGGACATCTTCTGGCCCTCGGCGTCCCGCACGAGGGTGTGGATGTACACGTCGCGGAAGGGCACCTCGCCCATCAGCTTGAGGCCGAACATGGCCATGCGGGCCACCCAGAAGAAGAGGATGTCGTAGCCGGTCACGAGCACCGAGGTCGGATAGTAGGTCTTGAGCTCGGCGGTGGCCGCGGGCCAGTCCAGGGTGGAAAACGGCCAGAGCCCCGACGAGAACCACGTGTCGAGCACATCCGGATCCTGGCGGACCGCGCCGCCGCAATCCGGGCAAGCGGTGAGATCGGTGCGCGACACGTGCACGCTGCCGTCCTTCTCGCAGTGCCAGGCGGGAATGCGGTGGCCCCACCAGAGCTGGCGCGAGATGCACCAGGGGCGGATGTTCTCCATCCAGTGGAAGTACGTCTTGGTCCAGCCGCGCGGCACGACGCGCATCCGCCGGCCCCGCACCGCCTTCACCGCCGCCTGCGCCATGGGTTTGACGTTCACGTACCACTGCTTGGAGACGAGCGGCTCCACCACCGACTTGCAGCGGTAGCAGAGGCCCACCGCGTGACGATAGGGCTCGATGCGGTCGATGAGCCCGAGGGCCTGCATGTCCTCGACGATGCGCTTGCGGCACTCGAAGCGGTCGAGCCCCGCGTACTTGCCGGCCGCCGCCGTCATCTTGCCGTCCAGCCCGATCACGGTGCGCACGGGCAGCCCGTGGCGCTTGCCGATCTCGAAGTCCACCGGATCGTGGCCGGGGGTGACCTTGATGACGCCGGTTCCGAACTTGGGGTCCACCGCCGCGTCGGCCACCACCCGCACCGTGACGTCGCCCTGGACCGAGGGCACCGTGAGGTCCTTGCCCACATACTTCGTGTAGCGGCGATCCTTGGGGTGGACGGCGAGCCCGGTATCGCCCAGCTTGGTCTCCGGGCGGACGGTGCCCAGCGTGAGCGGCCCATACTTGATGTAGACGAACTCGCCGTCCCGCTCCTCGCGCTCCACCTCGAGCTCCGAGAGCACGGTCTGGCACCGCGGGCACCAGTTGACGATGTAGTCGTCCTGGTAGATGAGCTTGTCTTCCCACAGGCGCACGAAGACCTCGCGCACGGCGGCGGAGAGGCCCGGATCCAGCGTGAAGCGGAGGCGACTCCAGTCGCAGGAGGCGCCGAGCCGCTTGAGCTGATTGATGATGGTGCCGCCGGCTTCCTCCGTCCACTGCCACACCCGCGCCACGAAGGCCTCGCGGCCGAGGTCCTCCTTGCGCTTGCCTTCGGTGGCGAGCTGCCGCTCCACCACGTACTGGGTGGCGATGCCGGCATGGTCCGTCCCCGGCTGCCAGAGCGTGTTGAACCCGTCCATCCGCTTGTAGCGGACGAGCACGTCCTGGATGGTGAAGGTGAAGGCGTGGCCCATGTGCAGCGAGCCGGTGACGTTCGGCGGCGGGATGACGATGCTGAAGGGCTTGCCGGAAGCCGACGGATCGCCGCGGAAATACCCCCGCCGCTCCCACTCGCCGTACCAGCGCGCCTCGACCGAGGTGGGATCGTAGCGGTCGGAGATCTCCGTCATGGTGGGATTTTTATTGTAGCACGGGGGCGGCGGCGGCCAGCCGCCACCCGCGCGGATCGCGGCTCCACCACAAGGACCACGGGCTGCGCGGCGACCCCGCGCCCGCGGCGCGCTCCTCGGTGGCCGCCACCACCACCGTGCCCGGCGATTCCGCGTTGGCGGCGTCGCACGCGGGCTCGGCCACCAGGGCCTGCGGCAGGCGCGCGCGCAGCGCGGGATCGGGCACCAGCTCGGCGAGGGCGCGCCGATCCCCCGACTCCACCGCGGCGAAGAAGCGGACCACCGCGCGCGCGAAGTCGCGATGCCAGCCGTTGTGCGTCTGGCGACGGACGATCGCGATCCCGTCGGTGGTGGCGACGTGCCGGAGCAGCTCCTCCTGCTCGGTTTGCCCGTCGCAGCCGGGCTTCCACCCCGGGTAGCGGAGCTCGTAGCGGAGGAGTATCTCTCCTGCGCCCACGTGATACGCCACCGCGCGCAGCCCGTCGCCGTCGGCATAGGTCTCGGCGGTGCTCCACGCCCGCGTCAACCCCGACGCGCCGAGGCGCCAGATCTCCAGCCGGAGCGGGCTTCGGCCCACGCCGTCCGGGGCGCCCGACCAGCTCAGCGCCAGCTGGGGCGCGCCGGCGCGGGTGTCCGGCCACGGATAGGCCTCGGGCGCGCCCTCATGCGTGATGGTGCGCGCCAGCGTGGCGTCGGGCCCCCGGCCGGTGAAGATCCGGACCGACCCCGGGCCGTCCGTGCCGGAGAGGCCGTATAGCGCCACCGTCAGCGCGCGCGGGCCGTTCTCACGGCCCAGACGAAGCACGCGAAAGCGGGCGCCGCCCCAGGCGGCGTTGAACGCCTCGAGCCGCTCCCCGACGAACTCCGGCGAGGCGAAGAGCCCGCCGCTCTGGAGATTGTCGAGAATCTCCTCGTCCACCAGGGTGTAGAGGGCGCCCACCGCCGCCGCGCCGGGCGCGCCGCCCACCGCCGCCGCGAGGGCGCGAAAGGTCTCGAGGCGGTCTCCCTGGGCGCGGGCCGGGCCGGGAACGCCGGCGCCGAGCGCGAGCGCGGCCAGCAGCACGGTGACCAGAGTTGTCGAGGGCGTCACGGCGCTATCGTACAATGAGGGGTGATGGGTCGCATCATCGACCGGTATGTTCTCCGGGAGCTCCTGGTTCCGTTCGCGATGGGGGTCGGTGTCTTCACCTTCTTCCTCGTGATCGACCGGATCTATCACCTCACCGAGCTGGTCATCACCAAGGGGGTCCCGTTCTTCCTGGTACTGACCCTCCTCGGTTTCATGCTGCCGTCCTTCCTGAGCCTCACCTTCCCCATCGCGCTCCTGGTGGCCGTCCTCCTCGTGGCCGGCCGGCTGAACTCCGACATGGAAGTGACCGCGCTGAAGGCCTCGGGGGTGAGCCCGCTCCGGCTGCTCCGCCCCTTCGTCCTCGCGGGGGTGGGGGTCACCCTGGTCTGCGCCGGCCTCACCCTCTTCGTGGTGCCGCGCACCAATGGCGCCTTCCAGCAGCAGCTCTTCCGGATTCTCCAGTCGCGCGCCGCCACCGGGATCAAGGAGCGCATCTTCACCGGCTCCTTCGGCCAGTTCACCATCTACGTGCAGGATGTCAGCCCCTCGCAGGTCGCGCTCAAGGGTCTCATCGTCTCCGACGAGCGGAAGCCGGAGCTCTCGCGGATCATCGTCGCCCGTGAGGGCCGCCTCCTGTCCGACGAGGAGAACAATCGCATCACCCTCCGCTTCCTCGACGGGCAGGTCACCGAGACGGACACCAGCGACGGGCGGCGGGCCCGCTTCACGGACTTCAGCCTCTACGACATGAATCTGCCGCTGGAGTCTCCGCTCTCCGGGGCCGGCAAGTCGGAGAAGCCGGAGCGCGACCTGCCGCTGAGTGCGCTTCGCACCCAGGCGGAGGCCCTCGCCGCCCAGGGACAGCTGGTGGGCGCGTACTACGTGGAGTTCCACAAGCGCTTCGCCCTGCCCCTGGCCGCCCTCGTCTTCGTCCTCGTGGGATTTCCGCTCGCGCTGCGCGGCAACCCGCGCGGCGGCGGGCGCGGGGTGGCCCTCGCGGTGAGCCTCGGCATCGTGGTGTCCTACTACATTCTCTTCACGAGTCTGGAGGGCATGTCGCTCCGCGGGCGGCTTCCCGCGTGGGTGGGCATCTGGCTTCCCGATGCCCTCTTCCTCGTGGCGGGGGTGGTCCTGCTGCGCGTGACGGTGGTGGGCCTGCCCACCGGCTGGACGCATCAGCTCTGGCGGCTCCGCGATGCGCTCCGCGCCCGCGTGCCCGCACTCCCGTTCCTCCGCCGGCAGGCCGGCGCGGCCACGGAGTCCAGCCGGCGGCGGCGCGCCTCCACCTTCCTGATCGACCGGTATCTCCTCCGCGAATACGTCAAGTTCATCGGCATCGGGCTCAGCGTGGGAGCGGTGCTGTTCCTGGTGGTGGACCTCCTGCAGACCCTCGACCGCTTCCTGCGCATCAAGCCGCCGCTCGTCTACATCCTCCTGCACTTCGTCTACCGGTTGCCGGGCGCGCTCTACGACGGCCTCCCCGTCGTGGTGCTCATCGCCACCGTGTTCCTGTTCCTCTCCCTCACCCGCGCCCACGAGCTCGACGCGCTCAAGGCGGCGGGCGTGAGCCTGTACCGGGTGAGCGCGCCCATCCTCCTCTTCGCGCTCATCCTGAGCCTCGCCGCCGCCGCCTTCCAGGAAACGGCGCTCCCCGGCATCAACGCCCGCGCCGACGAGGTGGATCGGGTGAAGATCCGGGGCGGATTGCCCCGCCACCTCCAGAAGCGCAACCAGCTCTGGTACCGCTCCACGGACACGCGCTTCTGGCGGATGGAGCTGCTGGACCCGGCGGAGCGCTCCATCAGCGG
>DASRWT010000139.1:0-15109 GCA_035654455.1 Candidatus Nitrosocosmicus sp.
CGCCTTCGGGATGCTCCAGTCGAGCACGATGGCATGCGCCTCCACGGTGGCGGACATGGCGGTGGGAGCGGCGGGCAGCCGCTTCTCGAGCGCCACCGGCGGGGCCTTCTTGCCGCAGCCCGCGCCGGCCGCGATGAGACCGGTCACCATCAATACTGCGAGGAGAAAGCGCGGGCGCCGGCTCACCGGTGCGGCTCGGGCCCGACCAGCGCGCGGGCGCGCGCCAGCGCCTGCTTGACCGCGTCCGGGGCGGTCCCCCCGATCACTGCGCGCGCGGCCAGCGAGGCCTCCACCGTGAGGGCGGCGTGGACGTCGGGGCCGATGAGGGGCGAGAAGCGGCGCAGCTCGTCCAGGGACATCGCCAGCATCTCACGCCCCTGCGCGAGCCCGTGGCGAACCACGCCGCCCACCACCTCGTGCGCCTCGCGGAAGGGGAGCCCCTTGCGCACCAGATAGTCGGCGAGGTCGGTGGCGGTGGAGAAGTTCGCGCCCGCCGCCTCGCGCATCCGCTCCAGCCGGAAGGTCAAGGTCCGCAGCATGGGAGGCACCACGCGGAGCACGGCCTCGAGCGTGTCCACGGTGTCGAACAGCGGGTGCTTGTCCTCCTGCATGTCGGAGTTGTAGGTCAGCGGCAGCCCCTTCATCACGGTGAGGAGCGCGGTGAGGTTGCCGTAGAGGCGTCCCGTCTTCCCGCGGAGCAGCTCCGCCACGTCGGGATTCTTCTTTTGCGGCATGATCGACGAACCGGTGGCGAACTTGTCGTCGAACTCGACGAAGCCGAACTCGCTGGTGGTCCAGAGGGTGAGATCGGCGGCCAGCCGCGACAGATGCATGCCGAGGATGGCGGCGGCGGCGAGGAACTCGATGAGATGATCGCGGTCGCTCACCGCGTCTAGGCTATTGGCGGACGGCGCGGCGAAGCCGAGATCGCGGGCGAGCGCCTCGCGATCGATGGGGAAGGCGGCGCCGGCCAGCGCGGAGGCCCCCAGCGGGAGCACGTTCACCCGCTCGCGGCACTCGCGCAGCCGCTGCCGGTCGCGATCGAGCATGAAGACGTAGGCGAGGAGGTGATGCGAGAGCAGCACCGGCTGCGCGCGCTGCAGGTGGGTGTAGCCCGGCATGGGGGCGCCCAGGTGCTGCTCCGCGCGGGCCAGCAGCGCCGCCTGCACCTCGCGGATTCCCCCCTCCGCGTGGCTGATCATGTCGCGCAGGTAGAGCCGTTCGTCCAGCGCGATCTGGTCATTGCGCGAGCGGCCGGTGTGGAGCTTGCCCCCCACCGGCCCCGCCAGCTCGGTGAGCCGGCGCTCGATGTTGAGGTGGATGTCCTCCAGCTCGCGCCGGAACGGGAAGGCGCCGCCCTCGAGCTCGGCCCGCACCGCGTCGAGGCCCGCGAGCAGCGCGGTCAGCTCCACTTCGGTGAGAAGGCCCGCGCGCCCCAGCGCGCGCGCCCACGCGCGGCTCCCGTCAATGTCCCAGGGCCAGAGCCGCCGGTCGAAGTCGATGGAGGCGGTGAAGGCTTGAGCGCCGGGGTCCATGCGCTCGGCGAAGCGGCCGCCCCAGCGGGTGCCGCCCGTCTCGGTCACGCGCGGGCTCGGGCGAGGAGCCGGTCGATCTCCACCATGATCCGGCGCGTGGCCTCCACGCGCTCGGCGCGGCCCGCCCCGTGGCGGCGGGGACCGAGCAGGGTGAGGGGGGCGCCGAACCGGACGCTCAGCGGGTGGCGGCGGGGCAGATAGAAGCGCCGGCCCCGCAGCGCCTCGAAGGTGCCTACCACGGCGGTGGGCACCACGGGCACGCCCGCGCGAAGGGCCAGCGCCGCGGCGCCGGGCTGACCGGGCATGAGCCGCCCTTCGCGGCTGAACGGACCCTCCGGGAAAATCCCCACGATGTGGCCCTCGTCCAGCGCGCGCAGCGCCCGCTTGATCGCGCCGGGCTCCGGGCGCGACAGATTGACGGGGATGGACCCGATGTGGCGGTGAAACGCGGGGTGCAGCGGGCTCGCGCGATAGACGCGCGGCATGACGACGAACGAGATGGGTCGCGGAACGGCCACGCCGAGCACCACGCCGTCGAGATAGTTGTGATGGTTGGCGGCGAGAATGAAGGGGCCGGCCGGCAGCCGCTCCACGCCCTCGATGGAAAGGTCGAACCAGCGCGAGAGCGCGGGCCGGCACAGCTCGCGCACGAATCGGTAGAGAGCGGGGAAGCGCTCGCCGGCGGCGGGGCGGAAGGGCAGCGCCACCGGCCGCGACGGAACCGACAGCATGCTGGATTCCTCGCTCGGCGACATGATCGGGTCGGTTATAGCACCCGAGTCCCACCCTGACAAGGACGCGTCAGCGCGCTTTCGCCATGCGGTACCGCGCGACGGCGACGTTGTGCTCGGCGAGGCTGGTGGAGAAGTGATGGTGGCGGTCGTCCACGGACACGAAGTAGAGGTAGCCCACCGCGGGCGGGTTCACCGCGGCCTCGATGGCGGCCCGGCTGGGGGCGGCGATGGGGCCCGGGGGCAGGCCCTGCCGCCGATAGGTGTTATACGGCGAGTCCACCTGGAGATCCGCGCGCGTGAGCGCCTTGCCGTCTTTCCCCACCGCGAATTGCACGGTGGGATCCGCCTGCAGCGGCATGTCCCGCTTGAGGCGGTTCCAGAACACGGCCGAGATGAGGGGCATCTCGGTCCGGACCACCGCTTCTTTCTCGATGATCGACGCCAGCGTGAGCACCTGATGCACGGTGAACTCCCGCGCCCGCGCCCGGTCGAGGACCTCGCGGGAGATCTGATCGCGCATCCGGGCCACCATGCGCGCCAGGATCTCTTCCGTGGTCATGCCCTTCACGAACTGATAGGTGTCGGGATAGAGATAGCCCTCGAGCGTCTCCGCCTGGATGTCGAGCGTCTTGAGGAAGACGGGATCGCGCGCCACTCGGTGCACGTCCTCCGAGCGTGCCAGCCGCTCGGTCTCGAGGATGCGGGCGAGCTCGGTGAGGGAGCTGCCCTCGCGGAAGAGCACGGCGTGCTGCCGGACGCGGCCGCCCTCGAGGAGGCCGAGCACGGCCAGGGTGTTCGATCCCTGCGGAATCTCGTACTCGCCCGCCTTGAGGCCGCGCGCGGTGCCGCGAGCGAGGGCGAGGAGCATGAAGCCCAGCGGGCTCCGGATGACGCCTGCCTCGTCGAGCCGGCCCGCGATGTCGGTGAGCCCCTGATGCGGCGGAATCTCTACCAGCCGGGGTCCCGCCTGCACGGCGGGCGCGGCGGTGAAGGTCCAGAAGGACTGCAGCGCCAGGAACACGGCGAGCACGCAGGCCAGCGCGCCCAGCACGGCTCGTACGGCGCTCCCCCGCTGCCCAGAGGGATCGGCCCAGGTCTTGACGAACCAAGGTCGTTCCATCATTTTCTTCCATTTTGAGGGCACTTTGGCCACGGGTCAACTTCTCCGGCGCTCCGCGCCGGGTGGCACGCAAGACCGTGCCCGAGAAGGCTTTATGGTATAGTCACGGCTCGGGGTTTCGGCCCCCGATCACCCCAGGAGGGATTACATGTCGCAGCTCGCTATGCCCGCCCGTCACGAATGGCAAGCCCAGGACCGCAAGCACGGCAAGATCGCCATCGAGCCGTTCGAGCCGGGCTTCGCGCTCACCGTGGGCAATGCCTACCGGCGGGTGCTGCTTTCCTCGATCCACGGGGCCTCACCCACGTGGGCCAAGATCGAGGGTGTGCTCCACGAATTCTCGTTCATGCCGGGCGTCACCGAGGACACGCTGGACATCATCATGAATCTCCGCAAGGTCGTGTTCGCGCTGCACGTGAACCGGCCCAAGATTCTCCGGCTCAAGGCGCAGGGGCCCCGGATCATCACCGCCGGCGACTTCGAGCCCGACGCCGACGTGGAAGTGCTCAATCCGGAGGTGGTGCTCGCCACCCTGGACAAGGACGGGGCGCTGGAGATGGAGCTGTGCGTGGAGCGCGGCCGGGGCTATCAGGCGGCGGAGCGGCGCGAGCCGGAAGCCCTGCCCATCAACGCCATGCTCATCGACGCGGACTTCTCGCCCGTCAAGCGCGTGAACTTCCACGTGGAGAATGTGGCGGGGGGCTCGGAGCGGCTGGTCCTGGAAGTGTGGACCAACGGCAGCGTGGCCCCTGACGCCGCGGTGGCGGAGGCCTCGCGCATCCTGCAGGACCAGTTCAATCTCCTCACCGACTTCCCCGTGCCCACGCAGGAGGAGGCGGAGAGTCCGGAGACGGGCGTCGAGCCGGCGGCGCGCTTCGAGCTCAACGAGCACCTGTTCCGGAACGTGGACGAGCTGGAGCTGTCGGTGCGCGCGTCCAACTGCCTCAAGACCGCCAATATCCGCACCATCGCCGACCTCGTCCAGAAGACGGAGTCGGAGCTGTTGAAGACGAAGAACTTCGGGAAGAAGTCCCTGAACGAGATCAAGACGATCCTGGGGGAGATGGGGCTCTCCCTGGGTATCCGTCTCGATCCCGAGGAGCTGGAGCGGCTGCGCGCTCAGTACGAGCGCACGTTCGAGAGCTAGACCCCTCCCGCTTCGCGCGCGTGCGTCACGGCCTCCGGGTCGGCAACGGCCCGGGGGCCGTGGTGTTTCTGCCGCCCCCGATCAGCGAGCCGGCGGCTCGGGGGCGAGCGCGAAATGCTCCATGCGCCGCGTGGCCCAGCGCGTGACCCAGAGATTCACGCCGTCCGTCTCGACGATGACGGCGCCGTCGCGATCGGTCCGATACACCCGCGCGCCCGCCCGGTCGAGGCGCGCGACCACCTCGGGCGCGGGGTGACGGAATGGATTCCGAGCGCCCACCGATACGACGGCGAGCCGCGGCTGGCTCGCGCTCACGAATGGCTCCGCGGTGGAGGTGCGGCTGCCATGGTGCGCCACCTTGAGCACGGTGGCCGCGATGGGCGCGCGGTCGTCGACGAGCGCCTCCTCGCCGCTCGCGGTGAGATCGCCGGTGAGGAGGAATGAGACGCCGCGCCAGTCCAGACGCACGACGAGCGACCGATCGTTCTCGCCCGGCGTCGCCGGCTCGGGCTGGTCGGGGCCGGGCGGATTCAGGACGGTGATGATGGCGTCGCCGAGTCGAAGGCGCTGCCGGGCGGCGAGCGTGCGGCGAGCCGCGCCCGATCGCTCGAGCGCGGCCACCACGTCCTCGTGTCCCGGGCCCCAGCGCCCGTTCTCCCACACCTCGCGGACGGGGAACTGGCGGAGCACGGCCCCCAGCCCGCCCGAGTGGTCGGCATCCGCATGGGTGACGGCGATCACGTCGAGCCGCATGGCGCCGCGGTTCCAGAGATAGGGCGCCACCACGCGCTCGCCCACGTCGAAGCGCGCGCCGCCGCCCGGCCCGCCGTCCACGAGGAGCCGGGGTCCCCGGGGCACCTCGACGAAGATCGCGTCCCCCTGTCCGACGTCGAGGAAGGTGACGCGGAGGCGGCCATCGCCCGGGGCGAGAAAGGGCCAGGTCATCGCCGCCAGCCCGGCCACGAGGAGCAGGCCGCCGGCGCGGCGCGCCCACCGCCGATGCACGCTGATGGCCAGCGCGGCAGCGAGCACCCATGCGGCCATGGCCACCGGGCCGGGCGCCGGAACGTGCGCCTGCGCATGGGGTACCGCCGCCGCCAGCCACACCGCAAGCCGGAGCAGGATCACCAGCGCCCAGCCGAGGTTCAGCGCGAGGGAGCCGGCGAGCTCGCTGACGGCGGCGGCCGCGAGCCCGAAGAGCCCGACGGTGGTCGCCGCGCCCGCGAGGGGGACGACGGCCAGGTTCGCGACCAGACCGATCAGCGAGAGCTGGTTGAAGTGCGCGGCCATGACCGGCAGGACGGCGGCCTGCGCGCCCGCGCTCACGGCGATGGCGGCGGCCGCGCGCGGGGGGCAGCCGAACCGCTGGAGCGCCGCCGTCCCCGGCGCCGCGAGGTACACGATGCCGGCCGTCGCCGCGAAGGAGAGCTGGAACCCCGGATCCCAGAGGTCGCCCGGCCGCCACGCGAGAAGCGCGAGCGCGGCCAGGGCCAGCGCATTGGGGAGCTGGGACTCGCGCTCGAGCAGGACCCCGCCGAGCAGGATGAGTCCCATGATGGTCGCGCGCAGCACCGAGGCCTGCGCGCCTACCACGAGGGCGAAGCCCACCAGCGCGGCCGCGGCGACTCCGGCCGTCACGCGGCGCGAGACACCGACCATGCTGAGCGTCGCGAAGATCGACGCCGAGACCAGGGCCACGTTGAAGCCCGACACGGCCAGCACGTGATACACGCCGGCGCGCCGGAACGCGTCATCCATCTCGCGGGGCAGCGCCGCGCGCTCGCCGAGGAGCAGGCCGGCCAGGAGCGCGGCCGAGCCCTCGGGCAGCGCGCCGCCGATCCGCTCCACCGCCCAGCGTTTCAGCCGCGCCGGCCAGGGCGGGGCATCGGCGGTGAGCGGTCGCACGCGGTCCGCGCGCCCGCTGCCCACCAGCGCGATGCCCTCGCGGCGGAGCTGGGCGGGATAGTCGAAGCCGCCCGGGTTTCGATATCCCACCGGCGCATGCAGCCGCAGGTCGGCCGCGATGCGCTGGTCCTCTCCCAGCGCGGGCGCCTCGCCGTAGATGGTGACGAGCGCGCGTCCCGTGGCCGGTCGCCGCTCTCCCTCGGTGACGACCGCCTCCACTTCAAGCAAGAGGCGGAGGCGATCCGGCGCCCACCGGCGCGGCTCCTCCGCGATCCGCGCCTCCACGGTGAGGGCTCCCTCGGATACGAAGGCGGCGACATCGTCGGGCCTCGGCGGCAGCTCGTGCGCCCGCAGCGCGCCCAGCAGCGCGCCCGCGGCCAGGAGCAGGGCGCCCGTCGGCCCCGCGCGCCTCAGGGCGAGGGCTCCCGCCGCCCCCAGGAGCAGCGTGCCCGCGCCCGCGATTAGCCAGACTGCGGGCGGCGCCAGCGTCGGACCGAGGGCAATCCCCGCCGCCCAGGCCAGCGCCAGGGGTACCAGCGGGGCCTGTCCCGCCGGAGCGATGCGAGGACGCGCGGGCGGATCCAGGGCGAGGGGCGCCAGCACGGCCGGCGGCACGGAGGCCATGGCCCCACGTCAGGGCGTGGCGGTGACGAGGTCGCGCAGCGCGGCCAGCTTGCGCGGCCCGAGGCCAAGCACCGAGCGCAGTCCCTCCGGCCCCTCGAAGCGTCCGCGCCGCTGTCGCTCCTCGACGATGCGCCGCGCGAGCCCTGGGCCCACACCAGGCAGGCGCGCGAGCTGCTCCGCCGTCGCCTCGTTGAGATCGAGCGGGCGTGGGTCAGCGGGCTCCAGATCTGGCTTCGGCGCCCGTTCAGGCGCGGCGCCCTCCGGCGCGGTGCGCGCAGCCGCGGCCGGAGGGGGAGTCACCCGCGGCGGACGCGGCGCGCGTGCGGGCCGAGCGGGCGCCGTGAGAGGCGTGGGCCCCGGCGCGACCCCGGCCTCCACCCGGTCAAAGGTCTCGAGCCGCGCCGCCGCCTCGGGAAAACCCGCGCGCCACTCGCGCACCGCCAGGCCGGCGAGCAGCGCGGCCCCCACGAGCAGCAAGAGCGACAGCTGCGGCCGCGAGTAGAGCATGCGCCCACGCTGCCACGCCGATTGGACCCCGACTAGAGTGTCAGTTCAGATACAGCGACGCCCGGGAAACGACCGACTCTTCCTACGGTCGCGGATCGACGGTGCAGGGAAGGCACGTGAAGAGATCGTGGGCCTCGCCGGCGGAGCGCTCCATCTTGGACACGGTCCGCTCGAGATCGTTGAGCGCCTCGGCGCGTCGGTCGCAATCGACTTTGGCCTCGAACCTGGGCCGGGGAACGGGGGCGATGCTCCACTGATCCGAGCCCACAGGCGATTCGACCCACAACACCCACTCGCACTCGGCGTGGGCCCAGCTTGTGAGCGCAAGGAGAAAATAGAACACAGCAGGTCCGACGCGCGTCACGGCATTCCTCCGGCAGTTGACGGCGGAGTCTAGCATGGCGGACGGGCCGGCACAGTCAGGTGTTGCGTTCGTGCACCCGCTCCAAGAGGATAAGCCATGCCCCATGGACCACGGCGGCGCGCGCTGCTGCTCGCCGGGCTCCTGGCCGGGTGCGCCACCCTCACGCCCGCCGATGAGGTCCATCTCCGGGGCGCGCAGCGCCTGACGGACGCCGCGGTGGATGCCTATGCGGTGGCGCCGGTGCGGGTGGAGATGGAGCCGGGCGGGGCGAGCCGCTATGAGCGGGGTCGGATCGTGCTGGGGCGGGCGCTCCTCACCAACGATTCCGGCTCGGCCGCGCTCGCGCACGAGCTGGCGCACCACATCCTCGGACATCCGGAGCCGGCCGGGCCGCGGCCGCCCCAGGAGGAGCTGGAGGCCAACGCCAAGTCGGTGGAGATCATGGTGCGCGCCTGGGGCGCCGAGCAGAGCGTGGCGTTCCAGCTGGTCGCCGCGCACCTGCGGGCCCTCTCCGCGCAGCCGGTGACGCCGCCGCGCCTGAGCCCCTGCGAGGAGCTCAAGGATCTCTACCGGCGGTTTCCCGGCCGCACCGAGCCGCGCCAGGCCTATGGCCTCGGCTGCACCCAGATCCGCGGCTAGACGGGGGGCGCTTCCGTCCCGGTCACGCCCCGTCGCGGGCGATCACCTCGCGCAGCCGCGCCGGCGGCACCGCGATCTTCACGCCCGCCCGCTCCTCCTCGAGCTGCATGAAGCTGCTGGAGTCGCGATCGCCCCAGCCGCGATTGAGCGCCTCGGTCATCTCCGCCAGGGCGAGATTCGCCAGCCGCATGGGCACCCCCACCTCGCGGCCCAGCTCGGTGGCGAGCGAAACGTCCTTGTGACCCAGCTTGAGCGCGAAGGAAGGCGGCTCGTAGGTGCCGGGCAGGAATTTGTCCATGAGCCGGTCGAAGGTTCGCGCCCGCCCGCTGGCGCCCTGACGCACGGCCTGCCAGAGGAGATCGGGCTCCACGCCGGCCTTGACGCCCATGCAGAACACCTCGGCCAGGGCGGCGCGAATGGTGAAGCTTGCGCAGTTGTGGACGAGCTTGGCCACGGCGCCCGCGCCGATGGGGCCGACATAGTATGGCTGGTCCCCCATCGCCTCGAGCAGTGGGCGATGCTGGTCGAACAGCGCGCGGTCCCCGCCCACCCAGATCGCCAGCTTGCGTGACTTGGCGCCCGCGGGGCCCCCGCTCACGGGAGCGTCCAGGACCTGGATACCCTTCGCCGCGAAGGTCGCGTGCAATCGGCGGATCACCGCCGGCGAGTTGGTGGAGAGGTCGAAGAGCGCGCTGCCGCCACGCATGCCCTCGATCAGGCCGCCGGGACCGGTGGCGACCGCGGTCACTTCGGGGGGGCCGGGGAGCGAGATGAAGACCACGTCACTTGCCTCGGCCACCGCCCGCGGCGAATCCTTCCAGGTGGCGCCCTTTTCAAGGTGCCGGGCCGCGGTCTCCTGCCGGAGATCGTTGACCGCGAGCGTGTGCCCCGCGGCCTGGAGATTCAACGCCATGCTTCCGCCCATGAGTCCCAGCCCGATGAACCCGACGTTCATAGTGGTCCTCCTCGCCCCGGAGAATACCCGGGGGTGAGGGGAGAAGCCATCGCGCTCTGCCGCCTCGTGCCACGCAGATATTGCCGATCGCGCGTGGGCGTTCCCCTCCGGAGTGGGATTCCATCTACAAAAGCTTGTAGCCCGCCCCGTTCTCTAGAGCGCGGTGTGGCCGGTTGGCGTGCATGTTTCCGGGTACTTCGACGACAGTGATCCCCGAGCACCGTCTGGCATTCCGATTGCTCCATCCCTCGTCATGACCAGACAGGCTTCGGTGGGAATCGCCAGCACCCCGTGGACGGCTAGCACCATCGCGCCGGCCCGTCGCTCGAATCACAGGAGCAGTGAACGGCAGCGGGCCGGCACAATCCGGACCGTCCTGCTCGCTCACTCGGATCCCGAGGGCCTTCGCTCCCTCACGAAGGAAACCTGCGCCGCGCTCCTGCCCGTGGCGGGACGGCCCCTCGCGGAACTTACGATGGAGTCCCTTCGCGCGGCCGGGATCCGCTCGGCTCTGGTCGTGCTCGGCCCGCACGCTGGTCAGGTCGAGCGGCTGCTCGGGACCGGGGAGCGCTGGGGTGTTGCCCTGGAGTATCTTCGTGCTTCCGAGGGGGAGTCGGAAGATACGATGCTGGCGCGGCTCGCCATCGAGCACGGCATGGACCTCCTGGTTCTCCGGAGCGACGTGCTGCGGAGCCCGATGGTCGACCGATTCCTTGCCGCAGCGGCCGCTCAGCCCGACAGCTCGGCATGGGCGGCGATCGGCGGCGTTCCCGCCGGCCTCACGCTCATCCGGCATAACCACACCGGGTGGCTCGATGGACCGCGCACGGACAGGGGCGCGGCGTGGGAGCAGACCGGCCGGCGAATCCAGTTCCGAGACGCCATGCTCTGCCGGCTGGCCACGGTCGCCGACTATGACCGCGCCAACCTCCGCGTCCCCGCGCCACGCGGCGGAGCACGGCTGCTCGCGAGCGAGCTCACCGCCCTCCCGGAGAGCGGGCCGACGGAGCCCGAGCGGCCCCTACGGGCCCCGAGTCGAAACGGGCGGATGGCAAAGTTCGACTATCTCGTGGCCCAGCATCTCATCACGCGCGAGCATCTCGCCGAGGCCACCGGGGAGGCCCGCCGGCGTCAGATCAGCGTCGAGACGGTCTTGCTGGAGCATCACGGGGTGCGCGAGGCCGACCTCGCCGCGGCGCTCACGCTCTACTACAAGTGCCCCTACGTCTCCCTGAACGAGCGGAGCCCTCTCACCTCCGAGCTCCTCACCGGAATGCGCGGAGCGCGCCTGCGGGGAGGCGCCTGGCTCCCCATCAAGCGCGAAGGCGACATGGTGACGGTGGCGGTGGACGATCCGCACGATCTCTTCAAGATCGACATGATCGAGGCCGTGCTGCAGCCCTCGAAGGTCACTCTCGTGGTGGCCGTTCGCGAGCGCATCCTCCGCGTGCTCGACGGGGTGGCGTCCCTCGACTCCCGGCAGGAGACGGTGGTCGACATTCTCGGAGAGGTCTCGGCCGAGCCGGTCTCGGAGGATGCGGTCGAGTTCGGCGCCGCGGAGATCAGCGAGAACGACAGCATGGTGGTGCGGTTGGTCAACCAGATCATCGTCGATGCCCAGAGAGCCCGCGCATCCGACATCCACCTGGAGCCCCGCGGGGACTCGCGGGAAGCGGTGATCCGCTTCCGCATCGACGGCACCTGCGTCGACTACCAGTGCATCCCGCCCGCGCTCCGGAATCCGCTGGTGGCCCGCCTGAAGGTCATGGCTCACCTCGACATCGCCGAGCGCCGCAAGCCGCAGGACGGGAAGATCCGCGTGCGGATCCCGGGCAAGAGCGATATCGAGCTCCGCGTGGCCACCGTCCCCACCGTGGGCGGCAACGAGGACATGGTGCTGCGCCTGCTGGGCTCGTCGGGAGCCTTCCCGCTGGACCAGATGGGCCTGAGCGATCGGAATCTCCGGGAGCTCAAGAGCATCGCGGAGAAGCCCTACGGCCTCATCCTGTGCGTCGGGCCCACCGGCGCCGGCAAGACGACGTCGCTCCACGCCGTGCTGCGCCACATCAATACTCCGGGCCGGAAGATCTGGACGGCGGAGGACCCGGTGGAGATCACCCAGGACGGGCTCCGGCAGGTGCAGGTGCGTCCCAAGATCGGCTACACCTTCGCCACCGCCATGCGGGCCATGCTCCGTGCCGATCCCGACGTGATCATGGTCGGGGAGATGCGGGACACGGAGACCGCCGGCCTCGCGGTGGAGGCCTCACTCACCGGCCATCTGGTCCTCAGCACGCTGCACACCAACAGCGCGGCGGAGACCATTGTCCGTCTCCTGGACCTGGGCCTCAACCCGTTCAACTTCGCCGACGCGCTCCTGGGCGTGCTGGCCCAGCGCCTCGTGAAGCGCCTCTGCCTCGACTGCCGGCAACCCTACCACCCCACCCAAGGCGACTGGAACGAGCTGGCGCTGGCCTTCGGGGCGGAGGAGCTCGAAGCCCACGGCTATCGCTACACCGAGGACCTGGAGCTCTTCGAGGGCAAGGGCTGCGAGACGTGTGAGGGCAAGGGGTACCGCGGGCGAATCGCCATCCACGAGCTCCTGGTCGGCACCCCCGCCATCAAGCGCCGCATGCAGAAGGGCGCGCGCGTGATGCAGATCGTGGCCCGGGGCAAGCGCGAGGGCATGACCACGCTGGTGCAGGACGGCGTCCTAAAGGTGATGCAGGGGCTCACGGACTTCCGTCAGGTCAAGGCCGTCGCGATGCGCTGAGGGCGCCGCTCCGGCCCCCCTCGTCCGGGCGCTAGCGCGGCTCCGGTCGCCGGAACTTGGACTTCCCGCTCAGGGATTCGCGGACCGCCCGCAGCAGGTCGTCGAGGCCGAAGGGCTTCGCGAGGATGGTGCGACCGGAGGCTTTCATGGCCGGGGTCATGAAGCCCGACATCATGAGCACCTTGGTCGCGGGGCTCGCCGCCTCCACCCGCTCCGCAAGCTCGAGCCCGTTCATCCTGGGCATGACCACGTCGGTCAGCAGGAGATGGACGGTACGGGACGTCGCGATCCGTCGAGCCTCGAGCGGATCGCCCGTGTCGAGCACCGTGTAGCCCTCGCTCTCCAGCGCATCGCGGACGAGCTCGCGTACGGGATCCTCGTCGTCGACCACCAGGATGGTGGGTCGCGGCTCGGCCGGCGGCGTCTCCGGGGGCGACTCCGTTTCCATGGCGCCTCGCTCGCGCGCCGCTAGGGAATCAGCGCGGCGCGGGTGATGTTCAGGGTGTCCTTGTTGTGCCATTCCGAGGCGGCGAAGGCCTCGTTGATCTGGGTGAGCGGGAACTTGTGGGAGATGATCCGGCTCCACGGGAAGCGCGCGCCGGTGCGCACGAGGAAATCGAGCGCGCGCGGGATCACCCACGGATCGTACTGGATCACGCCCAGGATCTTTTTCGAGCCCCAGACCAGGAGCGAGGGCTCGAGGTCGATCTTGGCGCCTCGGCTGATGGTGCCGATCTCCAGATAGGTGCCGCCCGAGCGGAGCATCTCGATGCCCTCGGGGATGACGGCCGGGAACCCCACGAAGTCGCAGGCCACGTCGGCGCCCACGCCCTCCGTCCACTGCCGGACCTGCTTGACGCGGTCGCGGCGCTCCGGCATCTCCTTGATGTTCAGCGTGTGGTCGGCGCCGAAGGCGCGCGCCAGCTCGAGACGGCCGGGAATCTGATCCACCACGATCACGCAGGAGGCGCCCATGTCCTTGGCCACCGCGGCCGCCTGCACGCCGAGCCCCCCCGCCCCCTGGATGATCACCCGATCGCCCATCCGCACCCCCGCCACCCAGAGCCCGTAGAGGACCTGAGAGAGCGCGCAGTTCACCGGGGCCACCACGTCGTCGGTGAGCGCGTCCGGGACCTTGAAGATGGCGCCGCCGGGACGCAGGTAGTAGTGATCCGCGAAGGCGCCGTGGAGATGCGGGAAGGTGCTCGGCCCGACCGGCCGCTCGATCTTGTTGGGGCAGGCGGCGGGCTCCTTGTGCAGACAGGCGTGGCAGCGTCCGCACGGATAGAAGTAGGTGTAGGCGACGCGGTCGCCTTCCTTGAGGGGCCGGCCCAGCGAGTCCGTCTTCACCTTGGAGCCCAGCCGCGCCACCGTCCCCGTCATCTCGTGGCCGAAAATCCAGCCGTCCTCCGGGTACTTCAGCGGGGCGTCGCCGCGCCAGAAGTGCAGGTCGCTTCCGCAGATGTTCGCGCGGGTCACGCGGATCAGCACGCCCTCGGGCTCCACCTCGGGCATGGGAACCTGGCGGAGCTCGAAGGGCTTGCCCGGTCCGAAGAAGACGGCGGCGGTCGCGGTGGGCGCCATGGTCAGGCTCCTCGCTCGTTGCCCAGCTCGAAGGCGTCGTGGAGCGCGCGCACCGCGAGCTCGGTGTACTTGTCCTCGATCACGCAGGAGACCGCGATCTCCGAGGTGGAGATCATCTGGATATTGACGCCCTCCCGCGAGAGCGTCTCGAACATGCGCGCGGCCACTCCCGCGTGGCTGCGCATGCCCACGCCCACGATGGATACCTTGGCCACGCGATCGTCCGCCACCACCCCGGAGGCGCCGACCTCCTTGCCCACATTGCCCAGGACTTCCTCGGCGCGGGCGCGATCGGCGCGCGCGAGGGTGAAGGAGATGTCGGTGTAGCCGTCGCGGCTGATGTTCTGGACGATCATGTCCACCACGATGTGCTGGGTGCCGAGGGAGCCGAACACCCGGGAGGCGATGCCGGGGCGGTCGGGCACCCGGAGGATGGAGAGCTTCGCCTGGCCGCGATCGTGGGTGATGCCGGTGACCACCACGTCTTCCATGCTGAGGTCCTCCCTCGTCACCAGCGTGCCCGGGTCGGGCTTGAAGGTGGAGCGGACGTGCACGGGCACGCTGTACTTCTTGGCGAACTCCACCGAGCGCGCCTGCAGCACCTTGGCCCCCAGCGCGGCCATCTCGAGCATCTCGTCGTACGAGACCCGGGGCAGCTTGCGAGCATCCGGCACCACGTTGGGATCGGCGGTGTAGACGCCGTCCACGTCGGTGAAGATCTCGCACACGTCCGCCTTCAGCGCGGCGGCCAGCGCCACTCCGGTCAGGTCCGAGCCGCCGCGGCCCAGGGTGGTGATGTCACCGGCCTCCGTCATGCCCTGGAAGCCGGCTACCACCGCCACCTTGCCGGCGGCGAGGGCGGCGCCGATCCGCTCCGCGGTGATGCGCTTGATGCGGGCGCGGGTATGCGCCTCGTCGGTGACCAGGCCCACCTGAGGGCCGGTGAACGAGCAGGCGGGGTGCCCCAGCGATTGGAGCGCCATGGCGAGGAGCCCGATGGTGACCTGCTCGCCGCTGGCGAGGAGCATGTCCATCTCGCGCGGATCCGGCATCGGCGTGATGGCCCGCGCGAGGGCGAGGAGGGAGTCGGTGGTCTTACCCATGGCCGAGACCACCACCACCATCCGGTGGCCCTGGCGGGCGGACTCGGCCACGCGGCGGGCCACGTTCTTGATCTTCTCGGGGTCGGCGACCGACGAGCCGCCGTACTTCTGGACGATCA
>DASRWT010000140.1:0-11776 GCA_035654455.1 Candidatus Nitrosocosmicus sp.
CGGGGCACGAAGCGCACCCGTTCCGCCTGTGCCGCCTTGTTCTTCATGGCGAGCTCGATGAGGGTCGGCAAGACGTACTTTCCGTAGAAGCCCATGTCCCCCCTATCGAAGCGAAGCTTCGTAGCTCTCCCGAATATCGGCTTCGCTCACCGGATACGCCGGCACGACATCCCCATCTAGATTGTGGCGGGCCACCCCTACTCCAATTACTCGCTCCTCTGCCCTCGCCTGCTCGTCCTTCGACCATCCACGCGTCACCGGAAGACGCGAAAATTTCCCATAGTGAACGAGCGATTCCACCCAGGCCACCTCCTGGGACCCAAGCCGCTCGCTCGCAGACCGGAGCAGCTGTTCGGCGGCCGTCTCCATGCGGCGCAATACGAAGCGGCCCGGTATAGCGACCTTCGCGTACTCTTGAAAGCGCCTCGCATACCTTCGAAGTATCGTACCGCGCGTTGTGATTCGGCCCACCCCAGATCTCGCCCCGCCCTCCCTTGTCTGCTCCTGGGCGTGAAACACCGCCAGGAATGTCCCGTCTACTACATAGAACTTGTGATTGATCCGATCCCGCTCGAGGACCATCAGATCTATCCCGTGTTCCTCGATATCGCGCTTGATGATCCCCAGCCCGTGATCGATGACCTCATCGAGATCGACCACCCGACGGTATGTCACTCCGACTCCCAGCCGGTCGCTCAACGTCGCCCAGAATGACGCCACGTGCGGCAGCCGAGGAGACGTGCTGACCGCCAGGATGGTGCGGCGAGCCTGTCCCATCGCCTCACAAATCAGCTGCGCGAACTCATCCGTGGTCGCGGCGTCCCACTCCTGGTGGGCGAGCGCCGCCGCGAACGGACGGTAGAGCCGGCTGCTGACCGCCTCGATCTCAGCGCATGTGCCAGGCGCGGGATCTCCTACCGGTATCGCGTCGGTCGTGCGCCATAGCAGCTCCGAGCCCAGGGATCGCCAGGCGATGCTCGGGCTGATGGCATAGTACTGATGGCGTCGTAATCTCCGATCCACGCTGCCGACGAGACCGCTTCCCTGCAGATGCAGCAGTGCTCGGCCCACCTCGGTGGATACTCCCCTCAGCATCGACACGATCGCTCGCTTCGGCACCGGACCGCACGTCAACACGACCCCATACACCTGGATCGCGGCCCGATCGAATCCGAGCTCGCTCATGAGTTGAAACAGTCGCGCGCTGTCGTCCAATCCGTCCCTGTCTTTCGCCCTTGAGCATATTACGAGTCCTTCGAGCGCGGCTCCCCGGCGGCGGCCCAGAGCGCGGCAGCGATGAGGGTGCCGACGACCCCCGCAGCGCCGCCCACCGCGAAGCCGGCCGCATACCCATACTGCGTGATGATGGGCCCCAGGCCGAACGAACCGAGCGCGAACCCCAGATAGAGGGACGTGCTATACCCACCCATGACGAGCCCCCTGGTCGCTGGCGTCGTGGCTGATGCCAGCGCTACGCCGACGGCGACAAAGGCGATCCCGCTGATCCCACCGAAGATCGCGACCAGCAGGAGCAAGGGGGTCTGGCCACCGACGTGAGGCAGAACGATTGTCGCGACAGAGGCCACCAGGACGCCAATGACCGCGCACGGAGCGGGCCGGCCGGTACGGTCCACGAGCCAACCCGCCGGCAGTCGGGCCATCGTGTTGGCGAGCCCGAGGACGAGGAACACGAGTCCGATGGCCGCGGGCGCGAGGCCTCGATCATGCCCGAGCAGCGGGAAGAAGCTGAACACCACGCCCTGAATGAGCAGACCGCTGATGGACAGGATCCACCCGGACCAAACGGCTGCATTGCCTCTGATGTCGGCAAAGGTTGCGCCGGAATGGGAGGCCGGCAGGGCCGGCGCCCGAATGGGTAAAACGAGGCCAACGATCAGCGCGATGGCGACGCCCACGGCACTCGCAACGAATGCGGTACGGTAACCCCACGACTCGGCGGCAAGGCCTCCCAGGTACGGCCCGACTCCGATCGCTCCATAGTGTGCTGTCGAGTACCACGCGAAGGCGTGTCCAGCCCGGCCCGGAGCCGCCGCGTCGCCCACCAGCGAAAGAGCGCTCGGAGTGAACGCCGCCACTCCAAGACCCGCGAGGCCATGGATCGCCATCAGGGCGAGCGGATCTTCGGCCAGTGGCAGGAGCAGCGAGGTCGCGGTGCTGACGATCATTCCCCCGATCAAGAACCGGCGCCGCCCCCAAACGTCCGAGGCACGGCCGAACGGGATGGAGCCGACCGCCGCCACCATCATGTGCGCGCCGAGGATCAACCCGACCCCCGTGGCCGAGGCCCCGTGCGTGGCGGCATAAAGGGGCAGGATCGGACCACGCATCTGCGCCGCAGTGTAGTGGAGGAATGTGAGCAGACAAACGACGGCGAGAACGCTGAGAGGATTCGACGCCAAGGCAAAGTCCCCCTATCGACAGCTTTGAGGGACCTTACAGTCGTAGGCTTGGGAAGCCCACGAACCCGTGGATCGAGATAGCGATCCACATCATTCCCTAACGTCGCCCTCGACGATAGTCTTCCTTTGGACGTTCGTCAAGTTTGGAGGGCGTCGCGAGGCCGAGGGAATGACTCCTTCGCGAGTCCTCCTCACAACCTCTCGGCGAGCATCTGCGTCGGACTTCCAGAAGGAATCGCAGTACGCAACGAACGAGCTCCCAAGTCCCGCGGCATTGACGCCGAGGGCGCTGGAGGCATACCGTTGGATCGATGAAGCAGGCTCCCCTGACGCTGCGGCGCTGGACCCGAGCGGAGTACGACCGACTCGTGGATCTGGGTATGCTCGACCGGGAGCCGGTGGAGCTGATCGGGGGCCACCTGGTCGTCGCGGAGCCGCATGGCAGCTATCACGCGGGTACCCTCGGCGCCGCCGGTGATGCGCTGCGCGCGGCATTGCCGCCGGGATGGCTGGTGCGGGTCCAGCTCCCGGTCGCTCTCGATGACGAGTCCGAGCCCGAGCCCGACCTGGCCCTGGTGCCGGGCGAATGGACCGACTTTCTCACGACGCATCCATCGCGCCCGGTCCTCGTCGTCGAGGTCTCGGAATCGAGCCTCCTCTTCGACCGAGGCGAAAAGGGCAGCCTCTATGCGCGCGGGGAGATTCGCGACTACTGGATCGTGAACCTCGTGGATCGCCTCCTCGAGGTGTATCGCGAACCTGAGCCGGACTCGACGGCACCCTATGGCTGGCGGTATCGTTCGGTCCAGCGGATGACGCGGGACGCCGTTATATCACCCCTGGCGCTGCCCACGGTGCGCGTCGCAGTGGCCGCGCTTCTGCCTTAGCGCTCTCCTCCGCTCACGCTCGCTTCCAGCCCAGCCAGTCGCAGACGGCGCGCCCCATGACCAGCTCCTGGTCGCGGGCGGTCAGCCAGGGCAGCTCCTCGGTGAAGAGAGTCACGCATTGCCGCCACGAGCAGGGCATGCGCGTGATGTCCGTGCCCCAGAACATGCGCTCAGGGCCGAAGGCGTCGTAGATCCGGCGCAGGTGGTCGTGGATGTTGCGATACGGATACGGCTGGCTGGAATAGCTGGGCGCGCCGGTGGCCTTGATGGCCACATTCGGATACTTCGCCAGCGCGAGCATCTCGGGCAGGCTGGCCCAGGCGGCGTCGTCCTTGGTCCCCGACGTCCGGCCGAGATGATCCACGAGGAGCCTGAGTCGCGGATACTGCTCCGCCACCTGCCCCACCTTGGCCATGAAGTGCGAGGCGTGGAGGGCGACCGGCAGCCCCGCGCGCTCCGCGGCGGGCCAGAGCCAGTCGATGGTGCCGTCGGTGGGCCAGCTCCGCTGGTGCGGCTGGAGAAAGACGAAGCGCAGCCCGAGCATCCCGGGCCGGTTCTTCCACCCCTCCACCAGGGTCCGGCTCTCCGGCCGTTCGAGGGGGAAATTGCCGAGGATGCCGAAGCGGTCGGGATGCTGGCGCGCGGCCTCCACCGCCAGCTCGTTCGAGTGGGGATCCCAGGAGGCCGGGGGATGGATGATGGCCGCGTCCACGCCCGCCTCGCCCATCTCCTTGAGCACATCGTCCTTGGAGTACACGGGCACCTGGCGATGGTTGGGGTTGGTCGGCTTACCGCTGCTCCAGATATGGACCTGCGCGTCGACGATCAGCACGGCCTCCTCCTCCCCATGCCGGGCCCGCTCACGCGGGCCCTACGAACCCGATATAGGCGCCGCAGGCCTGGGCCGGGCCCACCAGCATGGCCTGCTCGCCCGTGTTCCGCACGCCGCGCGTCGGCGGCGGCAGGCCGTGATCCGCCATCCAGCGCGCGGCGGCGTCCATGCTGCGGGTGCGGTAGAGCACCTGGAAGGGCCCGGGGCCGCGGCGCGCCAGCGCCTCGGCGGCGGGCCCCGGCGCAGCAGGCTGCGCCACGGTGAGGCCGGTGGGACCGAGGTCGAACACCGCCATGTCGGCCTTGATCACGCCCCCGCGCTGGATCGTCGGCATGGGCATACCCAGCACGCGCGCGTATTGCTCCCGCGCCGCCGCCACGTCGGGCACCGCGATGTACACGCGGTCGGCGCGCAGCACGCCGTTCGGGTGGGCGGCCGCCCGCGGCACCTGCCGCCGTCGCTCGTCCAGCGGCGTCTCGTGCTGGATGAAGAAGATCGGCAGCGGATGGCGCGCTCCCAGCGACGCCGCCTGCCAGCGAAGCGCCTGCCCGGCCGGAGTGGTCCTCCCGCCCGCGACCGGATCCTTCACCTCGACGCCGCGCCCGCGCATGGCCGCCACGTCGGCGGGGAGATCGTCACTCTGGATCGCGATGTAGCGAAAGCCCGGCCCCTCGCGGAGGAACTCGGCCAGCCGGGACTCGGAGCTGCCGGGCGCGGGCGCCGGCGCACCCGGCCGGGGGCTGAGGAGCTCCAGATAGTCGTCCTCGTGAAACGCGATGGCATTGTGCGTTCCGCCGCCGGCATGGTCGCCGCCGGGGTACACGTCGAAGCCGATCCGCCGGTAGGCCTCCATGGCGGCGGTCAGCTCCGGCGCGCAGATCATGACGTGGTCGATGCGGGTGAGCATGCGGGGCTCAGATCAGGAAGGAGAGGTTCGGGAGCGGCTCGGCGGCATTGATCAGGACCACGGTCTTCCCGCTCATCCGGAGGGCGCCGTCCACGCGGCGCAGCCGGTGCGTGGCGCGGCCCACCCACCAGTGGACCTCGTGCTTCGCCTGGATGGCCAGCTCCGCGATGAGGAAGTTGGATTCGGCCACCACCTCGCCGCCCTCGGCCTCCCGCGCCTCGATATTGGAGATGAGCCGCCGCATCCGGGACGCGGGCTCCTGGCTATGGCGGTGGCCGGTCTGGAGCAGCTTCACGCGCGTGTCCAGCCGCGCGCGGTTGTCGTAGATGTGCGAGAGGTGCCGGTCGGGATCGACCCCCGGCGCGGTGGTGGCGGGCACCCAGTACACGCCGTCGTCGGTCCAGAGCGCCAGCCAGTCCGCATAGCGCGCCTCGTCGGCGAGCCGGGCTTCCCGATAGAGGAAGTCCTCCACCGCGCGATAGTCGGAGTCGGAGAGCATGCGGGCCGAGCGGCGCTCAGGGCTCCGACATCACGGTCCGGAAGTGATGCCAGAAGCCGCGATTGGTCGTCTCGTCGGTGACGTGGGAGACCGTGCGGCCCTCGTCGTCCACCACCTCGCGGTGGAGCCCGCGGCTCAGCAAGAGCCACTCCGGCGTCCGCGCCTGCAGTCCCTGCTGGTTCCGGCTCGCGATGATGAGATCCTCCGGCATCAGGAAGGAGGCCGGGCCCATGCCCGCCTCCGCCATCCGGAGCAGCCGGCCATTGAGCTGCGGCGCGCCCTTGAGGAACATGGGCGTATGCCAGTGCACGCACTCCTCGACCGTGAGGGGCTGCACGATGGCGATATTGGTCTCGCCCAGGAACAGATTCGGGAAGATGAGGGCGTGTGCCGGCCCCTCCATGAAGCGCCGGCGGGCCGCCTCGGGGCCGTCGCGTTGCTCCAGCGCCGCCACGAAGTCGGCCACCGCCGCGCCCGAGGCGCCGCCGAGCCACTCGAAGGGCTTCTCGTAGCCGGGCGACCAGTCGATCTCGATGTGGCCGCCGCCCCAGTCCCGCACCACCGCCTTGATGGTCCGCTCGTCGCCCACCACGCGCTGATACTGGGTGCGCACGGTCTTGAAGAGCGCGGCGTGCACGAAGCCCAGGTGATAGCCGTCGCTGTCGTTCTCGGGCAGCATCTTCCAGTTGGCGGCGCAGTGATGCTTGACCCAGCCCGCCGACAGCTCGATCTCCCCGCCGGGGGCCAGATCGCAGGAGCGATCGATGAGCCGGGTGGCGGCGCCCAGGTGCTCGGCGAGCGTGGGGCCGTCCGGATGGAGGCTCGCGAAGACGAAGCCGCGATAGGCGGCGACGCGCGCCGGCCGCGTCAGCCCGTGGGCGCGCTTGTCCAGCGCGGCGTAGCCACCGGGATACGGCACCCCGATGAGCGCGCCGCCGAGATCATAGGTCCAGCCGTGATACGGGCAGGCGAAGGTCCGCGCGCTCCCCCGCTCCGCCGTGCACACGAGGGTCCCGCGGTGCATGCAGCGGTTGACCAGCACCGCGACGGCGCCGTCCTTCCCGCGCACCATGATGACGGGCTCCCGGCCGATCCGGCGCGTGACATACTCGCCCGGCGCGGGGATCTCGCTCTCGTGGCCCACGAAGACCCAGCCGCGATGGAAGATCCGCTCCATCTCGTCCTCGAAGACACGCGGGTCGGTGTACAGCGACGCGTGGATGCGGTCGTCCTGCACCAGGGCCTTGTAGTCCATCGCGCCTCACTCGTAAGAGGCAGGCGCGTAGCGGAGCGTGGCGCTCTGCGCCTTGTCGTGGTTGATCCAGAGCGTGGCCTTGCGCTCCGCCAGCACCCCGGCGATGCGCTCCAGCGAGGCCAGCGTCTGCTCGCGGCTGGCGTTCATGGTGGGCACGCGGCGCTGCTCCCAGTTGTCCCGGAGGTGGACGGCGTCTCCGGAGAGCACCAGCGCGCCGGTCTTCGGCAGCACCACCAGCAGCGACTGGTGCCCCGGCGTGTGGCCGGGAGTGGAGAGGATCACCACGCTCCCGTCGCCGAACACGTCGCGATCGCCCGCCAGCTTCTCGATGGTCTGCGTGGCCGCGAAGGCCGGCTTGGCCGGGAGCCCCATGGCCCAGTCGTACTCGGCGCCCTGGATGAGGATGGTGGAAGTGGGGAAGAGGCCCAGGTTGCCGACATGGTCGCCGTGCGTGTGCGAGACCGCCACATAGGTGACATCCGCGGGCTTGACGCCGAGCTCGCCGAGCTGGGCGGCCAGGGTCTTGGCGCGGCGATAGGTGATGGCGCCGCCTCCCACCACCATGCCGTCCGGCATCGTGGCCACCGCGTCCGGCACGCCCGTATCCCAGAGCAAGAGCCCCTTGGCGTGGCGGATGAGATAGCAGTTGTCGGAGAACTCGATGGTCTTGCCTTCGTTGACGCCGGGCGTCCAGCGCGACTGGTCCCGGCCGACATTCTGGCCGCAGTCGAGCACGTGGAGACGCTCGATGCCGGATTGCGACCGCGACGGCGCCGGGACGGCGACGGAAGCCGCAACCAGCAGCGCGACCATGAGAATCCACCGGTGGCGTGTCATCACTGCCTCCTCTCGGGTGTCGGTAGATGATATATCATCGGGCCGACGGCCACCCTCAGCGCGGAGGATACCCCATGGGGCTCAGGACCAGCCGGCTTCACCCGCTGTTCGGCGTCGAGATCCACGACCTGGACGTGAAGCAGGTGGACGACGCGACCTTTCCGGCCCTCGTCGACGCCTTCAACGACCACTCCGTGCTCCTCTTCCGCGGCCAATCGCTGACCGACGACGAGCAGATCGCCTTCAGCCGGCGCTTCGGCCCGCTCGAGGTAACCATCCGCAGCATCAACAGCCAGGCGCGCACCCTGCCCGAGATCGCCAACCTCGCCAACGTGGACGCGGAGGATCGCCTCATCCCCGCCGGCGACAAGCGCAACCTCTTCAATGCGGGCAATCAGATGTGGCATACGGACAGCTCGTTCAAGCGTGTGCCCGCGCTGGCCTCGCTCCTCTCGGGCCGCGAGGTGCCGCCGGAGGGCGGCGAGACCCAGTGGGCCAGCATGCGCGTGGCCTACGAGCGGCTTCCGACCGACCTCCAGCGCCATCTGGAGAACAAGGTGGCCATCCACAGCTTCGAGTACTCGCGCGGGCTGGTGGGCGACGAGCTCTTGACCCCCGAGCACGCGGCCCAGGTGCCGCCGGTGCCGCAGGCCCTGGTGCGCGCCAACCCCGCAAACCGCCGGAAGGCGTACTACGTGGCCTCGCATGCCTGCGAGATCGTCGGCATGCCGACCGCCGAGGCGCGCGCGCTGATCCGCGACCTGCTCGAGCGGGCCACGCGGCCGGAGATGGTCTACACGCATCGCTGGCAGCCCGGCGACCTCGTCATGTGGGACAACCGCTGCACGCTCCATCGCGGCCGGCCCTGGGACGAGGACAAGTATCGCCGCGTGATGCACCGGACCACGGTGGCCGGCGATGGGCCCACCGCGCCGGACGTGCCGGGCGCCACGGTGAGCCGCGCGGCCGACGTGGACATCGCCTGGGGCCGCGCTCAGCTCGCGTAGTTCGAGACGGGCCCCGCGCCCGCGATCAGGCAATAGCGCGGATGCGGCGCGAGCCGAAGAGAACGAGCGCGTTCGCCGCCACCATGCCGCCGCCCACCAGGACGGCGAAGCGCGCGTCCACCGCCGCCGCGAGCATGGCCGCCACCAGGCCGCCCAGCGGCAGCAGGTTCCAGCACAGCGAGTAGAGGCTCATCACGCGGCCGCGGAGCTGATCGGGCACTTGCTGCTGGAGGAAGGTGCTCACCTGCATCAGGTAGAACGTATTGCAGAACCCCGCCACCATCAGCACCGGCACCGCCAGCATCATGCCCGGCGCCTGCGAGAAGACCATGAGCGCGAGGCCCAGGCCGGTGGCGCCCGCGAGCAGCGCCTTGCCGGGCCGCCGGATCAGGTAGGCGAGCGTGGCCATGGTGAGTGAGCCCGCGAGCGCGCCGATGCCGTGCGCCGCATTGAGCGCGCCATAGCCGGTGGAGCCGGTCCCGAAGTACACGTCGGCGTAGATGGGCAGCAGGGTCACATAGGAGAGGCCGAACACGGCATTGAAGAGCGCGAGGCAGATGAGGCCCGCGAAGACGAAGTTCCCGGCCACGAACCGCAGTCCCTCCACGAGCTGCTGGAACGGGTCCTGCCCGTCCGGCGAGCGGCGGATCGAGTCCACCCGCAGCCGGCTATAGAGCACCAGCGCCAGGCAGGAGGTCGCCGCCGCGAAGCCCAGCCCCACCTCGCCGCCGAAGGCCGCGATGAGGATGCCGGTGATCGAGGGGCCGATCACCCGCCCCGCCTGCCAGGGAATCCCGCCCAGCGCGATGGCGTTCGGGAGCCGCTCGCGGGTGACGAGCTGAGGGACCAGCGACATGCGGCTGGGCTCGTCGAAGGCGCGAAAGGTATTGGTGAGCGCGGCCAGCACCAGGAGCAGATCCACGCGCAGCAGCCCCAGGATGGCCAGGAGGAAGGCGAGGCTCAGCGTGAGCGCGGTGAGGATCTGGGTGCCGATGAGGAGCCGGAGGCGATTCACGCGATCCGCGAGCACCCCGCCCATGAGCTGGAAGACCACGAGAGGGACACCCTGCGCCAGCCCCAGATAGCCCAGGTGTGTGGCGCTATGGGTCAGCTCCCACATCACCCACGCGAAGGTGACGTATTCCGCGCGATGGCCGAGCACGTAGAAGACGAGCCCGAACCAGTAGAGGCGATAGTTGCGCGCCTTGAGGGCCGCGAACGTCGAGGGCGCGGCAGCGGCCGGGGACGTGGAGACGGCGGCGCCTCTAGATGACGCCGTCGCGCTTCAGGGCGTCGAGCTCGGCGCCGCCCTGGCCGAGGAGCGCGCCGTAGACCTCCGCGTTGTGCTCGCCCAGCAGCGGCGCGCGCGTGACGTCGGTGGGCGAGGCGGACATGCGGACCGGGTTGCCCGGCATGGGGTAGGCGCCGCGCCGCGGGTGCTCGAGATCCACGATGAACCCGCGCTGGCGCAGATGCGGATCCGTCAGCACTTCCTTCGAGTCGAGCACGGATCCGCACGGCACACCGGCTCCGGCGAGGATCTCCAGCACTTCCCCCTTGGTGCGCTTCTCGGTCCAGGCCTCGATCATGGCGTCCAGCTCGTCCACGAACTGCACGCGATCGCGCCGGTCCGCGTAGCGCGGGTCGTCGCCCAGCTCGGGCCGGCCCACGATGGTGGTCAGGCTCTTCCACATCTCCACCGTGGCCACGTGGATGAAGACATAGTCGTTGGGACCGAACGGCCGGCAGCGATAGAGGTTCGAGGGCGCCGCCGCCGCCGAGCGATTGCCCTGCCGGGGCGCGGGCTTGCCGGTGGCATAGGTCTCGCGCAGGTGAATGCGGAGAAGGTTCACGACGGAATCCTGCTGCGCGACCTCGATCTGCTGGCCGAGGCCGGTGGCCCCGCGCTGGATGATGGCGGCAAGGATGCCGATGGCGGTGTGCAGCCCCGCGCCGGTGTCCGCCAGGCCGCCGATGGCCTTGGTGGGCGGGCCGTCGGGCGAGCCCGTCATGCTCATCGCGCCCGCCATGGCCTGCGCGATCCACTCGAAGCTCTTGTAGTTCTCGTAGGGCCCGCCGGCGCCGAAGCCCTTCACCGAGGCCGCGATGATGCGCGGGTTCAGCCGCGCGAGCGCGTCATAGCCCAGCCCGAGCCGGTCCATGGCCCCGGGGCCGAGATTTTCCACCACCACGTCGGCCTGCTTCACCAGGTCCTGGAAGAGCTCGCGGCCGCGGGGGGACTTGAGATTGAGCGTGACCCCCTTCTTCCCGGAGTTGAGCAGGAGGAAGAACCAGGCGTCTTCACCACGTTTATCCGAAAGCGCTGTACGCCCGGGCTCTCCCGCCGGCGGCTCGATCTTGATCACGTCGGCGCCCAGCCAGGCCAGCATCTGCGTGCAGCTCGGCCCCGCCTCGTACTGGGTGAGGTCGAGCACCCGGATTCCCTCGAGAGCCTTGGGCATCGCGGCGCCTAGGTGGTGTAGGCGGAGAAGCGAACGGTCTGGGCCCGCGCCTTGGAATCCGTGATCACGTTGACCACCGCGGGCTTGCCCGAGGCGAAGGCCCGCTCCAGCGCGGGGCGGACGTCGTGGGGCTTCTCCACGAACTCGCCATGCGCGCCCAGCTCCTGGGCCACGCGGTCGTAGCGCGTGTGGCCGAGATTGCGTCCCGGCTTGGGCAGGGGCCGCGTCCACGGCGCGTCCGCGGTCCAGCCCCCGTTGTTGCTGATCACCACCACCACGGGGATCTTGTGGCGGACGGCGGTGTCGATCTCCATCGCGTTGATGCCGTAGGAGCCGTCGCCGTGCAGCACCAGCACCTGGGCGTCGGGCTTGGCCACCTTGGCGCCCACGCCGAAGGGCAGGCCCACGCCCATCGTTCCGAACGCGCCCGAGTTCAACCGGTGGCCCGCCACATAGGTCGGGATGGCCTGGCGCCCGAAGTTGAGGATCTCCTGGCCGTCCACCACCAGGATGCCGTCCCGCCGCATGAAGTCCCGGATCTCCTTGCAGAGCCGGAGCGGATGGATGGGCGTCTGCTCGACCGACATGGCCTTGTCCTGCTCGGCGCCCTTCTCGGCGTCCAGCGTGCGCAGCTTGCCCGTCCACGCGGCATAGCGCTTGGGCGTGATCT
>DASRWT010000141.1:0-14660 GCA_035654455.1 Candidatus Nitrosocosmicus sp.
CTCGCCCGCTGCTCGGGCGTGCCGAAGCCAACCAACGCCCCGACGAGAACGTCGTGCATGGCCGCGGCCACCGCGGCCCCCGGCGCCGCGCCAGGCTCCGATCGCGCGTCATACAAGTACGGTTCGTAGCGCCGATCGATCGCATTGAGCGCGTCGTGGACAGCCAGGTGCGCCATCGCCATCCCGCGAGTCATCTGGACCGGGTTCTGACCTCCCAGGGCAAGCACGTCGATGGCGATCACGTTCCAGTCGGTGATCTCGTCGGCCCGGGCCGACCCGATGGCGGCGAGAATGGCGAGCCCAGCGAGCGTGAAGAGCAGGAAGTTGAGTCTGAGGAGACGAAGTTGTCGTCCGTTCATGGGAGGCCTCCGGAGATGTGCTTCCCTTGCGCATCACGCTCGCCTGGGACGATTGGACACGAGAGTAGAGAACTCCCGGAGGAGAGTCAAGGCAGGCCTTGGCAGATCTCCCTCCGACTTGACGGAGGCCGCGGGGACCGGGCAGAGTGTGGCCCATGATCAATTTCGGCACCTTCCTCCTCATGCAGTCGCCGTCCATGCGCTCGTCGCAGGAGATCTACTCGCGCGCCGTCGACATCGCGCAGGCCGCGGAGACGCTCGGCTTCAGCAATGTGTGGCTCGCCGAGCATCACTTCTCGACCTACGGCTACCTCTCGCGTCCCGCGCAGCTGGCGACCTATCTGGCCGCGAAGACGACAAAGTTACGGGTTGGTACCGCGGTCATCGTCGTTCCCTTGCATCACCCGCTCGTCATCGCGGAGGAGATCGCCACCCTGGATCAGCTCGCGGGCGGGCGGGTGGACATCGGACTGGGACGCGGCTACCAGCACTACGAGTTCGAGCGGCTGGGGCTGGAGCTCGACACCGCCCGGGCCCGATGGGAGGAGTCCGTCGACATCATCCTCAAGGCGTTCTCCGGAGAGCCCTTCACCTACGACGGCAAGCTCTTCCAGATCCCGGAGACGACCATCTTTCCCCAGCCGCTGCAGAAGCCGCATCCGCCGATCTGGGTGACAGCGCAGAGCCCCGAGTCCGTCGAGGCGACGGTGCGTCGCGGCTTCAACCTGCTCACCGGCGGCTTCGGCGTCCCCATCGAGCGCATGGCGGACTTCCGGAGGCAGTTCGATCACCTCCTTTCAGAGGTGAAGCCGGCGCGCGCGCCGCTGGTCGGCGTGCAGCGCGCGGTGTATGTCACGGAGAACGCCGCCGACGCGCGCGCGGCCGCCGAGGAGGCGCGCTGGAACATGCGCGTGACCCTGAGCCTGCGCAACCACTACGAGAAGGTGGATCGCGGCCGCGCCATCGCGGTGCCGGGGCCGAAGGAGCCGGACACCGACGACCTGCTGGACCGCTTCCTCGTGATCGGCACGCCGGACACCGTCATCCGCCAGATCACGCGCGTGAAGGAGATGGTCGGCATCACGCACTTCAACTGCAGCTTCTGGTTCGGCGACCTCGAGCATCCGCGCATCATGAAATCCATGCGGCTCTTCGCCAAAGAGGTGCTGCCGGCGTTCAGGTGATCGGCGTGGGGTGAGCTCTCAGGAATCGGGACGGCCGGTGAACCCAGTGCCGATGCCGAAAGGAGCGCAGCATGTGCAGCCCGGGTTGCTTCGATTGGTGGTCGCAGCTCCTGGCCGTTGCCGACACGCGGCCCAGGGACAGCGGCCTGAGCCGTCGCGGCTTCCTCGCCGCCGCGACCGTGCCCATCGTGGCCACGGCCTGCGCGACGGGAGGATCTCCGCCGTCCGGTCCCACGCGTGAGCTGCTCGAGACCACGCTCTCATTCGACCTCCACTCCCACCCCGGCCTGTTCCAGAGCACGTCGAACGACTCGTTTTCCGGTCACCGGCAGGCCGCCGAGGCCGGTCGGGTGAAGCTGATCAGCCTCACCGCCACCTCGGACGCGCCGGTCCTGGGCCGCGACTCACGCGGGGGGCTCCACGCCACCCGCCAGCCGCGGCCGGGCGAGCTGTATGCCTCCATGTACCGCCAGCTCGACGCGTTGAGGGGATGGAGCGCGAGCGCGGGCATGCCGACAGTGCTGAGCGTGACGGCCGCCGAGGACCCCGGTCCCCCGGTGCGGGGCCTCCTCGCCGTCGAGGGGAGCGACTTCCTGGACGGCCGCATCGACCGGGTACAGGAAGCGTTCGACCGCGGCATTCGCTCCCTACAGCTCGTGCACTACCGGGTGAACGAGCTGGGAGACATCCAGACGGAGGCCCCGGTGCATGGCGGGCTCACCCCCTTCGGCCGGGCCGTCGTGCGGGAGATGAATCGACTGGGCATGGTGGTGGACGTGGCGCACGCCACCTTTGCCGTCGTGGCCGGAGTGGTGGAGACGACCACCCGGCCCATCATCCTGTCCCACTCCAATATCCAGGACGCCAGCGGCTGGGCTCGCTTCATCAGCCCGGAGCACGCCCGCCTGGTGGCCAGGACGGGCGGCGTCATCGGCGCCATGCCCATCATCCTCGGACGACGCGGCGATGACGTCAGCGGCTACGTGCACTATGTCTCGCGCCTGGTGGACGTGGTAGGAATCGACCACGTCGGCCTGGGCACGGACATGGATGGCATCGGCCCCAGCGCCATCTTCACCAGCTACGCGCGCTGGCCATCCCTCGCTGCCGCCCTCCTCGACCACGGCTACCGAAGCGCGGAGGTGGCGAAAGTTCTTGGCGGCAACGCCCAGCGTGTCTTCAAAGCGGTCCATCCACTCGCGCCCCCCTCGGCCGCATCGGCATAGACGATGGATTCTGCGGCAAGCAGGATCCGCTTCAGCGCATGACGACACGTTGAGGCGTCCGCCTCTACTCGAACGCAAACCCTGCATAGCCCGCGGCGGCGACCTCGTCGCACTTCTCGCGGTACTTCGGCGCCCCGCCCGCGTAGACGATGAAGGTGCGCTTCTGCTTGCCCGCCACGTTGGAGTTGATGCCCATCATCCACGAGTCGACCTGGGTGAAGAGCATGCGGCGGCCGGTGTCGTGCACGTGCTGGACCCAGCCGCGCTCCGCCTCCAGCGTCGGCTCCACCCGGGTGTGGCCCCGGTCGCGCATGTACGCGATGAGCGCGGTCACCCAGTCCACGTTCTGCTCGATGCAGCGCGGGATATTGCAGAAGGTGGCCGCGTTGTGCGGCCCCACCAGCGTGAACAGGTTCGGGAAGCCCTCGCTCTGCAGCCCCAGGTAGGTGCGCGGGCCTTCCGCCCACTTCTCCCGAAGTCGCCGGCCACCCCGCCCGCGGATGTCGATGCGGTCGAAGGCCCCGGTGATGGCGTCGAAGCCGGTGGCGTAGATGATCATGTCCACCGCGTGCTCCGCCTCGCTCGTCTTCACGCCGGCGGGGGTGATCCGCTCGATGGGCGTCTCCCGGATGTCGACGAGGCGCACGTTCTCCTGGTTATAGACCTCGTAATATCCGCTCTCCAGCGGCACCCGGCGGGTGCCGAAGCCGTGATTGGTGGGGATCAGCTTCTCCGCCACCGCCGGGTCCTTCACCCGCGCGCGGATCTTCCGGCGCATGAACTCGGTGATGGTGGCATTGGCGTCCTGATCGATCAGCACGTCCCGGAAGTTGCCCATCCAGATGCCGAAGCCGGGCTCGCGGTAGAGCTTCTCGAAGAAGGCCTCGCGCTCCTCGGGGCTCACCTCGAGGGCATTGCGCGGATCGGCCTGATGGATGAAGCAGCCGAACGACTCGCGGCACACGGCGAAGATCTCCCCGTACGTGGCCTTGATGCGCGCCTGGGTGGCCGCGTCGATCTTGCTGTTATGAAGCGGCGCGCACCAGTTGGGCGTGCGCTGGAATACCGTCAGGTGGCCCACCGTCTTGGCGATCTCGGTGATCGCCTGCACCGCGGTGGCCCCGGTGCCGATCACCGCCACGCGCTTGCCCGCGAAGCTGACCGGCTCGTGCGGCCACCGGCCGGTGTGATAGGCCTCGCCCCGGAAGCTCTCGACCCCCGGAATGGTGGGCATGGTCGGCGCCGAGAGGGGTCCGATGGCGGTGATCAGGAAGGGGGCCCGCGCCCGCCGGCCGTCCTCGCCCTCGATCTCCCACGCGCCGGCCGCCTCGTCATACACCGCGGCCTTGATCCGGCAGCCGAATTCGATATCGCGACGGAGGTCCAGCTTGTCGGCCACGAAGTTGCAATAGCGCAGCGTCTCGGGCTGGGCCGCGAAGTGCTCGCTCCACTCCCATTCGCGCAGGATCTCGTCCGAGAACGAGTAGCCATAGGTCCATGACTCGGAGTCGAATCGGGCCCCGGGGTAGCGGTTCCAGTACCAGGTGCCCCCCACCCCGTCACCGGCCTCGAAGATCCGCGCGCGCAGGCCCAGCCCGCGAAGCCGGTGGAGCTGGTACATGCCGGAGATGCCGGCCCCGATGATGATGGCGTCGTAGCGCTCGGCCATGGCTTGAGCTCCCCCCGAATCTTCGCACGATCGTGTGGTAGGCTGCACCCGCTGCTCCATATCCATGCAACGCCTCTCACTTCATCGAGGGAGGAGCCCAATGGATCGCCGCACGTTCCTCAGCGGGGCCGCCGTATCCGCCGTCGCCGTCGCCTGCTCGCGCGCCGCCACCTCGCCACCATCGGCGGCCACCGCCACCAGAGGCGCGGTGACCACCAACGATGGGATCACCCTTCGCTACGAGGAAGCCGGATCCGGGAAACCGCTCGTCTGCATCCCGGGCTGGTCCCAGACCGCGGCCCAGTTCAAGCATCAGCTCCGCGGCCTCAGTGACCGTTACCGGGTGATCGCGGTGGACATGCGCGGCCACGGGGAGTCCGACAAGCCCGACCATGGCTACACGATCCAGCGGCTCGCGAAGGATGTCCAGGACCTGCTCGTCGCCCGCAACCTCACCGACGTCACCCTCATGGGGCACTCGATGGGCAGCTCCGTCATCTGGAGCTACTGGCAGCTCTGGGGCCAGGACCGCCTGGCGAAGCTGATCTTCGTGGACCAGATGCCGATGATCACCGCGGATCCGCGGTGGTCGCCGCAGGAAAAAGAGGACTCGGGCGCGATCTTCGACCCCACCTCCCTCTACGATACGATCAACCTGCTCGCCGGCCCGGACGGGGTCAAGACCACCGAAGGATTCATCGGGGGCATGTTCACGAAGGCCTATTCCCGGTCCGAGGTGGACTGGGTGGTCCAGCAGAATCTGAAGATGCCGCGGCCGTACGCGGCCGCGCTCCTCTACAACCACGCGACCCAGGACTGGCGTCGGGTCATCCCACGCATCACGCTGCCGACGCTGGTGGTCGGCGGCCGGGCGAGCGTGGTGCCCTGGAAGTCGCAGGTGTGGATCCAGAAGCAAGTCCGCGGCTCGAAGATCGAGATCTTCGAGGAGAACGAGGGAGGAAACCACTTCATGTTCATGGAGAACCCGGACAAGTTCAACCGCATCGTCCGGGACTTCATGGGCTGACACGAGAAATCTCTCCGACTCTCGATGCGGTCGATCTTGCTCGTTGCCCTGCTATCCGTCGCCGGGCCGGCGTGGGACGCCGGTCATGCGAGTGCTGGGACCAATGCCTGCCACCTGAAGAGTCTTCCCCTCGAACACCAGGTGAATCACTTGACGGTTCATCCCGCCGCCCGCCTGGTGGCCTATACCTATCTGGGGGAGCTCGGCCGACCCGGCGGGTTCAAGGCGGTCGACTACGCTTCCGGGGCCGAGATCGACGCCTTGCCCGCGCGATCGACGCACTATGTCCACATGAAGCTGAGCCCCTCCGGCTCGCGGCTGGCATTCGCCCAGTCGGAACGAGGCGAGTCGGCCTTGAAGATCGGCAACCTTGACGGCTCCGACGCCAGGGTTTGCGCGGCGTCGTCCGGCTACTATCGGCCGCTGGCGTTTTCCTTCGATGGGCAGCTCTTGCTGGGGCTGAGCTCCCAGGGCAACGATCACCGGATCCTTCTTTGCCACGCGGCGGGGGGCATGCTGCGCTCCTGGGCGACCACCACCGTCGGAGAGCGCATCAAAGAGGGCCTCACGCTGCGACTCCACGGCCGGCCCTCGTGGATGCTCGACAGCGCGTCTCTGTCGACCGACGGCAAGCAGATCCTGTCCGTCCGCTCCGACGGGCAGCTCGTTCTCTGGGATATCGACGGCACGCGCCGGCAAGAGCTGACCTTGCCGCATTTCCCCCTGGGAGCATCGAATCGCTTCGTGGCCCTGGCCGAGGACGGCACGGTGTTCACCTGGAGCCGCACCACCACCGATCGGCAGGGTAGGACGCCGCTGATCGTCTCCACCCTCTTCCCGGAGCGAAAACGCTTCGAGGTGCTGCTCGAGGCGCGGGGCAGAGCCGCGCCCGGAACGGATCATGTGTACCTGTACGCCACGCGGCCGAAGCTCTACCTGCTGTATCTGAAGCGGTCGGCCGTCGCCATCGTCAGCGCCCGCAGTGGCGAGGTGGCGGCCGAGGTGCCGGTCACGGCGGCGGTCTCCGCGCTGTCGATGAGCGAGGATGGGACGATGCTCGGCATCGCTCAGCTCGGCAGCCTCGAATTGTGGCGGCTGGCCCAGGACGGGGCCGGCTGCGGCTAGCGGAGGGGAACGCTACCGGCGTGTGGCGCCGATGGCGCCGGCGTGGAAGCGGGGGAAGCGCTGGCTGAAGGTCAGCACGTCCGGTACGAAGCGGACGGAGGAGAAGCCGGCGGCCTCCAGGGCCGCCTTCCACTCTTCCGGCATCAGGAACCCCGCCGGCGGCTGGCCGGGCATGTCAGAACGCCGGGATCGGAAAGTGGCCATCAGGTTGAAGATGAACTCCCCGTTGAGGGGCTGTCCCCGCTGCATGCGCACGCACTCGGCGAGGACGAGATGCCCTCCCGGCGCGAGGGCAGCGCGGATCTCGGCCATCGTGAAGTCGAGATCACGCGCCACGTGGAGCGTGTTGACGGCGTAGACGAGGGACCGGCTGCCCGGCGCCACCCCCTGCGGCTCGAACGGACGGTTCATGTCCAGGGGCGCGAACGTGAGGCCGGGCAAATCCGGAAACCGCGCCTGAAGCGCCTGCTGGCCGCGCCGGAGGAATGCCGGCACGAGCTCGGTGAACTGGTAGGCGCGGAGGGCGCCCAGACGTCCCGCCGCTTCGAGCTCCTCCAGGAGCGCGCACGCCGCGCTCCCCAGGCCGCCGCCGAGCTCCAGGATGGTGGGCTGGGGGTCGGTCAGCCATTGCGCCGCCGCGATGGCTCCGACGCGGTTGTTCACGGCATAGAGGCCGTTGGCATTGGAGAAGTATTCGATCCACAGGCGGAATCGCGCCGGTGAGAAGAGGACCTCCTCGCCCGCGACCTCGCCCCGTAGGAACCGCACGTAATCCCGCGCCACGGTCTCCGCGAGGGTATACGCGGGCAGCCACGAGGGATCGAGCGCGGCCTGTTCCTCCCGGACCGGGGTGGGATCGAGGGAGGAAATCGGCCCGTGACTGCGGCACCAGCGCGTGCCCTCCGCCGTGTGCTCGGCCACGAGGATGTCGTGCGTGGCGAGCTGCCGGAGGATCCAGTCGAGCGGGATCAGGGCCTGCGCGGGATCGAGGCCCGCGCGGGCCGCGACGTCCGGCGTGAGGCCCGGCTCTCGCGTGGCCGCCTCCAGCCCCGCGCCCTCGAAGACACGAAGCGTGAGCCGGAAGATGAACTCGTCGTAGAGGTCCCAGGAGCGGAGGAACGACCCGCCGAACAGCGGGCGCAGCGAGCGAGGGAGCGCCTCCTGGAGCACGACCGCGGCGGCGGTCGCTTCGGCGAGCGCGATCTCGCTTCCCGTCACGTCACGTCCCCCGTCACGCGGGAATGGGATTCCAGACGTCGAAGAAGTTGAACCACTGCGTCGGGTGCCGGCGGACGGTGTCCTCGAGAAGCGCCACCCAGGCGCGCAGCGCGTCCTCTTCGCCCCCCGCGGCCACGGTGAGCGGCTCCGGGACCGTCACCGCGTAGCGCCGGTCGGCGTCGAGCATGCAGAAGGCGGGAACGAGGGGAACCCGCAGCGCGCGGGCAAGGACGAACGGCCCCAGCGGAAACGGAGCCGGGCGCCCGAAGAACGGGACCAGCGCATCTCCGCGGGTTCCCAGCGCGCGGTCTCCCTGCACCGCGACGACCTCGCCCCGCCGGAGCGCGGCCACCAGCTGCAGCGAGACCGTGGGCGCGGAGCGGGGAACGAAGCGCACGCCATCGCCATCCCGACGCACCCAGCGCTTGAGCGCTCGCACTTCCTCCTCGGCCACCACCACGTGGGTGGGCCGCGCCGAGCGAAGCGCGAGCAGCCGGCCTGCGAGCTCCCAGTTCCCGACGTGGGCGGTGAGCGAGATCATGCCGCCCTCGAGCTTCTCGAGCCGCTCGGTGCCGCGCGCCTGGCTCACATGCCGGGTGAGCCGCGAGGACGGCTGCCGGTTGGTGGTGACGAGGTCGCTGAAGCACATGGCGAAATCGCGGAAGACGCCGGCGGTCAGCTCGTCCAGCCGCGCGCCGCTGGCCCCGGTCATCACCTCGAGCGTCGACCGGACCACGGCGCGCTCGGCCGGGAAGAGCCGCCGCGCCGCCCGCCCGACGACGCGCGCGAGCCCGAGCCGGGCCGGGCGGGGCAGCCATCCCATCGCGGCGGCGACGCGGTAGAGCTCGGCGCGATTGTACGCATGCGAGTACCAGCGCGGGGGAACGGGTGTGCCCGCCTCGGCTCCTGAGAGCGACGTCAGGACAGACGGGGCAAGCGATGGGTCAGTCATGGAAAGATACCAACCGCGATACTATACCAGGATCGACGATGAACCTCACCGACAAGGTCGGACTCGTTACGGGGGCATCGCGCGGCATCGGCCGCGCGTGCGCGATCAAGCTCGCCGCGCTCGGCGCGCGGGTGGCGGTCAACTACAACACGCGCGCGGACGCCGCCGCGGAGGTCATCGCCGCCATCAAGACGGCGGGAGGCGACGCCATCGCGCTGCAAGGCGATGTGAGCCGGTTCGCCGCCGCCCAGGAAGTGGTGGGCGCGGTCACCCGCACCTATGGTCGCCTCGACTTCCTGGTGAACAACGCAGGGACGACGCGCGATCGCCCGCTCGTCACCATGAAGGAAGAAGACTTCGACGCCATCATCCAGCAGAACTTGAAGAGCGTGTTCAATTGCAGCAAGGCGGCGCTGCGGCAGATGATGGCGCAGCGCTACGGGCGGATCGTCAACATGACGTCGATGGCCGGCCTGGTCGGCATCGCGGGCCAGACCAACTACTCGGCCGCCAAGGCCGGCATCATCGGCTTCACGAAGGCGATGGCAAAGGAGTACGGGAGCCGGAACATCGCCGTGAATGCGGTCGCGCCGGGCCTCATCCCCACCGACTTGACGCAAGGACTGCCGAAGGAGGTGAAGGACGGTCTCGTCAAACTGACCGCCTTCGGCCGCATGGGAACGCCGGAGGAAGTCGCCAACGCGGTCGCCTTCCTCGTATCCGACGAGGCGAGCTACATCACGGGCCAGGTGCTGGGGGTGGATGGCGGGCTGACCTAGCCTCCACCGGCGCTTCACCGGTGAATCGCGAAGGCCCCGACGGCCATCACCAAAAGAGCCCCACCCCGGCCCGACGTGTTGGATACAATCGGGCCGCAGCCATGCGGGGTGCCCGCGGTAGGGGGCCGCGCGATGCGAACGGAACGGCACCGCAGAGGAGAGAGGCCATGCCCGAGCAGCATCCACGAGCGGATCACGTCGGACGCCGCGACTTCCTGGCGGTGAGCGCGGCCGGCCTGGCGCTGGCGGGCGCGCCGCGCCTGGCCGCCGGGCAGGCCAAGCGCAGCGGCGAGATCGCCGCCGGCCTATCCGAGCGGATGCTCACGCTCGATCCCGCCAATCACTACTCGATCTCCACCACCTCCGTCCTGCGCCACCTCTTCGACCCGCTCATCGACGTCACGAACGATTCCAAGTTCGTTCCGGCGCTCGCCGAGAGCTGGCGCCCCGTGAACAACACCACCTGGCGCTTCACGCTTCGCAAGGGCGTCACCTTTCACGACGGCACGCCGTTCAACGCGGACAGCGTGGTCTTCACCCTCCGGCGCGTTCACGACAATACCAAGCTCATCAAGTCCTTCGTCTACCAGGACATCGAGTCGGTGGAGAAGGACGGAGACTATGGGGTCGTCGTCACCTCCAAGCGGCCCTTCGGCTCGCTCCCCGCCCATCTCACCATGCTGGGCATGCTGCCTCCCAGCGCGGGACGGAACGAAGAGGCGTTCTTCCAGAAGCCCATCGGCACCGGCCCCTTCCGCTTCGCGTCGTGGACGCACGGCGATCAGATCGCAATGACCGCGAATCCGACCTACTGGAGGCCGGGCATCCCGAAGGTCGAGAAGGTCACCTTCCGCTTCATTCCCGAGCTGTCCACGCGCACGGCCGCGCTCCGCGCCGGCGAGCTGCAGGTGATCGACCGGGTCACGCCGGATCTCGTGGAGACGCTCAAGGGCACGCGCGGCGTCAAGGTGCTCGACGTGCCCGCGGTGGAGGCCCAGCGCTGGATCTTCCAGCTCGGCCGGGAGCCGGTGAAGGACCAGCGCCTGCGCCAGGCCATTTCGCTCGCCATCGATCGCAGCGTCATCATCAAGGAGCTGCTCCGCGGCTACGGGCGTCCCGTCGACTGTCCGGTGCCGCCCGGCCTCATCGGCTATACGAGCCTGCCCCCCAAGGCCTACGATCCCGAGAAGGCGCGGCAAATCCTCAAGCAGGCCGGCTACTCGAACGTCTCCATCGATATCGTCCTCATGAAGGACTTCTATCCCAAGCAGCTCGAGATCAGCCAGGCGGTGGCGGCGATGCTCGGCGAGGTGGGCATCAAGCTCAATATCAAGAACCTCGAGATCGCATCGGCGCGCGAGCTGCGGACGGCGGGCACGTACGATCTGTTCTTCTCCGGCTGGGCGCACATGCCTCACGACCCCGACTGGTACTTCGGCCAGTGGTTCACCAGGGCCGGCTCCGAGAAGCTCACCCGCTACGCGAATCCCCGGGTGGAGCAGCTCATTGCCGAGGGACGCGTGCCCGATCCCAAGGTGCGGCAGGCGAAGTACGAGGAGCTCGAGCGCATCGTCTGGGACGAGGACGCGGAGATCTGGCTCTACTACACCGTCGCCATCTACGGTGTCAGCGACCGCCTGCGGAATTTCGAGGCGCGGCGCGACTACTACGTCCTGCTGAGTGACGTCGGCATCGCCTAGCCGGCCGGCCGCGCCCGGTTCGCGGGAGCCGCGCGAGGGATGAGAACCTATATCCTCCGCCGCGTGGCGCAGTCGGCGCTCACGCTGCTGGGCGTGTCGGTGCTGGTCTTCGTCATCCTTCGCGTCCTGCCCGGCGACCCGGCCCGGATGCTCCTGCCCGACGGCGCTCCCGAGACCGCGGTGGCCGAGCTCAACCGGCAGCTGGGCCTGCGTGAGCCCCTGATCGTCCAGTATGGCTTGTTCCTACGTAGTGTCGCGCATGGAGACTTCGGCCAGTCGTTCCAGTACCGGGCGCCCGCCCTCCGGGTGGTGCTGGAGCGGCTGCCCGCCACCGTGCAGCTCACCGCCGCCGCCATGCTCGTCACGATAGCCGCCGGCGTCTCGCTGGGCATCGTCACCGCGGTGCTCCGGGGCACGCGCTACGACGTGGCCGGCACCATCCTCGCCGTGCTCGGCCAGTCGCTGCCGAATTTCTGGCTCGGCATCATGCTCATCCTGCTCTTCGGCGTGGCGCTGCGGTGGCTGCCGACCTCGGGTTTCGCGAGCTGGACGTCCCTGGTCTTGCCGGCGGTGACCCTCGCCGCCTTTCCCACCGCACTGGTGGCGCGCCTCACCCGCTCGAGCATGCTGGAGATACTCAACCGCGACTATGTCCGCACCGGCCGGGCCAAGGGCCTCACCGAGCCGAGCGTGGTGCTTCGCCATGCGCTCCGCAATGCGGCCATCCCCGTGCTGACCGTGATCGGGCTTCAGATCGGCTCGCTTCTTGGCGGCGCCGTCATCACCGAATCGGTGTTCGCGTGGCCGGGCATGGGCAAGCTCATCGTGGACGCCATCTTCTTTCGCGACTTCCCGGTGGTCCAGACGGTGCTCATCCTCTCCGCCACCGTCTTCGTCGCCATCAATCTCCTCGTGGACCTGCTCTACACGGTCATCGATCCCCGCATCCGGTATTCGTGATGAGATCCGGCGGGGAAGCGGGGGCGCTCAGGCGATGGAGACGCCGCTATCCCACCATCGCGATCGGCGGCATTCTGCTCGGCCTCGTCGTCTTCGCGAGCGTCCTCGCCCCGGCGCTCACCAGCTACGATCCCGTCAAGCCGAGCTTCAGCCAGCGCCTCGCGCCCCCCTGGGGGCTGGGCGGCACCCGCGCCCACCTGCTCGGCACGGACAATCTCGGCCGTGACATCCTCGCTCGCCTGCTCCACGGCGGGCGCATCTCCCTGGCCCTCGCCCTCACCGCCGTCGCCATCGCCGGAGTGGTGGGCGTGGTGGTGGGGCTGGCCGCGAGCTGGGGCGGCGGAGCGACGGATGCGGTCATCATGCGGGTGGCGGACGTGCAGCTCGCCTTTCCGGTCATCATGCTCGCCATCGCCATCGTGGCAGTGGTGGGCACAAACCCGGTCACGCTGGTGGGGGTGCTCGCGCTCAGCGGGTGGGTGCTCTACGCCCGGACGATCCGCGCCCACGTCCTCACCATTCGCGACCTCGACTATATCGATGCCGCCGCCATGCTCGGCGCCAGCGACCTGCGCATCATCCTGCGACACGTCCTGCCTAATACCGTGGCGCCCATCCTCGTGATCGGCTCCAGCCAGTTCGCCACCATGGTCCTGCTGGAATCCGGTCTCAGCTTCCTCGGGATGGGCATCCAGGCGCCGCTGCCGTCGTGGGGCTCCATGCTGGCGGAGGGCCGCGACTATCTATCCAATGCCTGGTGGCTCGCCACCGCGCCCGGGCTCGTGATCGCTCTCGTCGTGCTGGGCGCGAACCTGCTCGGGGACGGGCTGCGCGACCTCCTGGACCCGACGCTGCGCAATGCCGAAGGCTGAGGAGGAGGGAGTGCCATGGCATATTGGCTGCTGAAGTCCGAGCCTGACGATTGGTCGTGGGCGGAGCAGGTCGCGAAAGGGCGGGAGGGGGCGGAGTGGACGGGCATCCGCAACTTCTCGGCCCAGAATCATCTCCGCGCCATGAAGAAGGGCGAGCAGGCGTTCTTCTATCACACCGGCAAGGAGCGCGCCATCGTCGGCATCGTCAAGGTGATCGCGGAGGCGCATCCGGATTCGACCGATCCCGCCTGGCGCGCTGTCGACGTCGCCAGCGTGCAGAAGCTTCCGAAACCGGTGGGCCTCGACCAGGTCAAGGCGGATCAGCGCCTCGCCGGCATGGCGCTGGTCAGGATCTCGCGGCTTTCGGTCCAGCCGGTCTCGCCGGCCGAGTGGCGGATCGTCTGCCGGATGGGGGGACTCGGCTGAAGTCCCGCTCAGCGGGACGCGGCCAGCGGATCCTCCGGATGCAGGTGCGGTGTCCACTTGAGCCCGATGCGCGACAGATCGGCGGCGAGCAGATCCTCGCCGTCCGGTCGGATTCCACGTTCGATCCACGCGACGAGGTCGTCGAAGGCCTGGCGGCGCGTGTCTCCGTCGACGCCGCAGTGGCTCGGCGCCCGCACCGCCCGCTGCACGAGCAGATGTTCCGTCCCCGCCCGGATGGTGCGGCGCTTGTACGACTGCTCGAGGCTCAGCGGCACCCATGCGTCGCCGGTCTCGTGCAGCGTGAGGAGCGGCACCGTGAGCCGGCCCGTCCGCTCCGCGTACACCGGGTTGGCGGTCGGCGAGCGGGCGTCCTTCACGGGGTGGATCCGGCGGACTCGCGCGTTGAGCTCCTCTTCGGTGAGGCCGAGGCCCGGATCGATCCGATACTTGATGTGGGCGGTGCTCGCCGCGCGCAGGCCCGGATTCGGGTCGTTCTCGACGTCCTTGGGGCGATGCATGATGTTGGGCAGGTACCGCGCCGCGAGCCCCTGGAGGCGCAGGGGTAGGTCGTTGCCGGCGCGATCGGCGCCCATCAGATATTTCACGACGCTGTCGAACTGCCGTCCGCGCGCGGTATACGAGCCCGGCAATCCAAGCGCCCTCACCAGGCCTTCGAGGAGCGGCCCGAACGTCTGCCGGTCCGGCGCGTCGAGGATGGGCACTCCCGAGATCAGCTCGGCGGCGGCGGTGTACGCCATCAGGTAGTCGGCGACCCCGATACCATCAACGAGCCCGCACTCGGAAAGGCCGCCCTGGTAGAGACCCGGTCGCAGCTCCAGGGACGCCACCACGATGTGGCCGCCCATGGACTGGCCGTAGATGATCGACCAGCGCGGCGGCCCGATCTCCTTCAGAAACAGCTCGCGGAGCGCGACGAGGTCCTCGATGAACAGGTGGGGCTGATACTCGCGGGCGCGATAGCCCGAGGCGATCCACGCATGCCCTCCGGCGAGGACGTGGCTCCCGATCGGCAGCATGCGGAGATCACCCCGGCCCGGGCCGCGCTGAATGCCGTGGGCGAACACCACGAGCCCGCCGCGCCAGTTCTCCGGGACCTGGATGATGTAGTCGGCGCCGCCGAGCTGCCCCTCCCGGGTGATCGC